>DATMCM010000001.1:0-6377 GCA_035558335.1 Blastocatellia bacterium
CGCGACTTATCAGCACCTTGACCTCGACACGACGGTTCTGCTGGCGCCCTTGGGCGGAGCTGTTATCCGCCACCGGCCGCACTTCGCCGTAGCCGAAAGGTGTGATCATTCGACGAAGCGGAATGTCGTGGTTATCTGAAAGGTAGCGCACAACGGCGTCGGCTCGCTGCTGGCTCAACACTCGATTGCGAGCCGGGTCGCCCGTAGAGTCGGCATAGCCTTTTATCTCTATGACGTACCCCTTGGTGGCCGTTGCCTTTTGCGCAAGCTCGTCCAGCATCCTTTGCTGGTCAGGTGTAATAACGGCGCTGTTCACTTTGAAGTGGATTGTAGTGGAGTCTTGTACGGTGTAGTCGTCAAGCGAAGAGATCCGTTCGTTGGCTCTTCCCGCATCTTCCCTGGCAAGTTTCGAAACTTCGCCCAGTTCATCCACCTGGCCGGCTAGACGCTGATTCGCCTCCTCGATAGGCCCGACACGCTTGTCGACGAGCTTGGCCATTTTGAGATCAGAGGACTCGAACCGTACCTTGTCGGCTACAAGTTGACCTTCGCGATTGCCGATCCCTTCAACCTCGACTGGAAGTCCGCTTACAAGATTTGTCACGTCGTAGTTCTTGCCGAAGCGAAAGAAACCTCCCTTCGACTTTACGCTGGTCTGATCGGTCAAAAGAACAACCGTATCCAAGTTCTGATTATCACGAACGGTAAACGTATCCGCATCCCGGCGGACGATGCTGCCCGTTATCTTCGCCTTCTGACCGCTTGCCATCGCGCGGGTCTCGTGGCTGTAAGCCGAGGCGGGAGGCTGGCCACCCGACTTCGGTTGCTGCCCGGGGATCGGGGAAACACTTGCAAGCGCGATCAAGACGATCCCTGTAACCACTCGGAGACTTGTTAATCTGCTGAACCTCATTTAAGTACCCTCCTTAGGAGCATTCGTTGAAAAGATAAAACAGCTGCTTCCTTACAAGACTCGGTCCGCGCACGATCTGTCTCACCGTCTCGGAAGAACTTGATTCACGCGAGCGCACGCAAGTCAACTGGAGTCTCGACTATTCAGTCTGGGGGTGAGGAGAGTCCCGGCTGAAATAACCGCCAACATTGGGCGGCTGGAGAACGGTGCTTCAAGTGGAGCTGTATCAATGTTAGACCAATGAGTCTGTTCGCGCCATACGACTCCGTCGCTCGCGTCTGCAATTCTCCGAACGAAACCCGGATCTTGCACTCTGAAACTGACTGATAAGCCGACACAAACTGTCTTATTCCAGAACAGTAAGAACTACCTGCCCCGAGCACTTCGGACGGCCTTGATAACTGATGCATGGATTGTTCCGACACGGAGATTCATATCAGGCGCAGCGGCCGGCAGAAGCGTGACAGATCGTTCGGACCTCGCGCTCTGCGGAACGAAGCTTGCCCTTCCGACAGTCCGGCAAAATAAAACTCAAAAAGGAGGATAGTGAACATGAACCGGACTGTTAAGATCGGGTTCCTACTCACTTCGCTGGCTCTGCTCGTCTTCCTGTCGATTACAACGACTGGGCAATCCCCTTCAGGCGCAAAAAAAGGTGGCGGCAAAAACGGAAATGGGAATGGCCTCGGCTTGGAGGAGCTGAGGAGAA
This sequence comes from Blastocatellia bacterium, assembly GCA_035558335.1. GTDB lineage: Bacteria > Acidobacteriota > Blastocatellia > UBA7656 > UBA7656 > Onstottus_B. The sequence continues at coordinate 1,623 of DATMCM010000001.1, forward strand.
TCCAGCGAGGATTCGAAATAACCCCCGTTCACATCGACTTCAGCCATAAGGACAGGAACCTGGTGGGGCTCGGCAGCTATATCGTCAACGCGCAGGCAGCATGCGGCGACTGCCACACCTGTCCGACTTACGCTCCGGGTCACAACCCATTTGCGGGCGGCGATGGAGCAATCAATACCGTGAACTTTCTCGGCGGAGGTGTTCCGTTCGGGCCTATCATTTCCGCCAACATCACTCCTGACGAAAATGGTAAGCCGGCGGGTTTGGATTTCGATGAGTATCTTGAGCTTATCCGAACAGGCCACGACCCGGACGATCCGGATGAGATACTTCAAGTGATGCCGTGGCCGATCTTCAGAAACATGACGGACCATGATATCCTAGCGATTTACACGTATCTGAGCTCTATCCCACATGCGGAACCGGGTGCCTGCACCGGCCCTGGCCAATAGCGTAGCGGGTGAGCCAGTAGACTTAGCTGGCCGGGGCTTAAGTCTTGAAAGCCTCGGCCAGCTGTAAGGGGTAAAACATAAGAGAAGTCTTCTTATCTCTTCTTTCGCAGCTCTACTGAGACTGCCCTACCTTCTTGACCGGCGGCCATCGACAAACTTGCCTCCTCAGAACCCTCATCCTTGGCCGATGCCGATGAGGTCAACCGAGCGGTCTGGCTGCCGATAGGGAACAATCTAAAATCAAGCCGCGACTCGACTTTCTCCTTTAGCCCACCAACGCCGGTCGCGCGACCCAGAAGACCTCCGACTTTGCCCGAGGTCTTAAGCAGCGTAAGGTCGGAGTAGAGAACATAGTCGCAGTCCTTTTGTTTTGCTTCGGCTTCGATCTCGGCAGGCGTACGCGAGTCAAGCGCGACCGCGTCCACATCCGAATCCATAATGCTGCTGATGAGTCTGCTCCGCACGGAATACAACGAGGGGGAACGGTCGGTCTTGTTTGCGATTGAAACCACTCCGACTCGAATCATTCCCGGGCGTTTGCTTCCGGCAGCCGAAGGTGCGCCACTCGAGTGTGGTTGTGGGGACGGCCGGACTGCGCCGCTTGCGATGGAACCCACCGAAGGTATGCCCATCAACTCCTGGTAGCTCTTCGCTTCGGTGTAGCCTGCCGGTACTTCAAACAAGGACGAATCCAGCGGCGTGGCCGTGAGCTCGACGACCTCCGTAGTGGAAGTGGATGTCTGTCCGCCATCGAGGTAGATAGTCGTCGTGACAAAAACCGGATATCCAGGTTTGGCTGTTCCCGACCTCTTGAACCGAACTTCGTCCTGGCACTCAGGCCTGGCGCGTTGCGGAGCCGAGTGCACAACAGGCTTGTCCGAGTCGCAGTTGAAGCTGAATTCAAGGTCGATGTACCAGCCATCCGTTTCCATTCGCATGTGAGATGGGTTGCAAGCGTCCGGGCTCGACTCCGTCGTCATCGAGGTCTTGAGGTGACGCGCGGTGAATCCGAACATCTTCTTGCGTTCGCCGGTGTCGGTGATCGTCGAGTTGTAAGTCACGACTCCGCCGCGTCTCGTGGTTGTTGGCTGGCTCTGAGGCGCCGCTGGTCTTTCAACAGAGGTCGTCCCCGGAGAGGACTCGCTCGTAGTTGATATGACCATGTAGGTTTTGCCGTTGTCGTTGACCTGAACCGTCCGCTTCAGGTCACACTGAGTGAGGGTGACCATTTCGACGCCGCCGCCAAAACTCTGACTGGAGCGTTGGCGCGTGCCCTTGATGTAGATCGTGCCTTCGCTGGTGTGTCCAGCCACAGTATTCCTGGTTTTCATCTTTATGTCGGCTAAAGCAACGGTAGCCGCCGAGAGCGATAGGATCAGAACAACTAAGGCTGTAATGCACTTACTCTTCATGTAGGACCACTCCTTGAAGTATGGAAATCAAGTCTCGGGTTCGTGATGCGTAACGTTGATAATGCTTGGTTTGATAGTTCTTTTCAATCTCCTTCGTAGTTCATCAGGCTCCTTGCCCAGAAACCGGCGGCGGCGACTGCAATCAGACACCCCAGGCCGCCGGTCACCACCGAAAGCGAAGCTCCTATCAACGCGGCAACTACCCCCGCTTCGAGCTCGCCGAGCTGCGGACCGCCCATGAAGAAAATCATGTTCACCGAAGTCATTCGCCCGCGAAGGTGATCGGGCGTGACCAACTGGCGGATGGTCTGTCTGAGTACTGTGCTCACTGTATCCGCGGCGCCCGTAAGAGCAAGCATCACCAACGAGAGCCAAAACCAGCGCGATAAACCAAACACGATCGTCGCCGCACCGTAGATGGCTACAGAGACAAGCACCGCCCTGCCTTGCTTTCGCATCGCCCCGAACCTGGCGATCAACAACCCGGTAACGATCGAACCAGCTCCAGGAGCGGCAGCGAGCAACCCAAGCCCTCGCGCTCCTACGCTTAGGATTTCGGCTGCGAAGATCGGTAACAACGCGGTCGCCGACGCAAAAAAAGTTGCGATGAAGTCCAACATCATCGTCTGAACGATGATCGGCGTGCGCCACACAAACCGAAGCCCCTCGCGAAGCGCGGCAAAGTTCAGTTGCGCAATCTCTTTTGCATCAGCGGAGCGCCCGCTCGCACGTATCATCAGCAGCGCGGCGATCACCGCAACAAATGAAACGGCGTTGAGAGCATAGATTAGCGCGGGACCGCGCAGGCCAAGAAGGATGCCGGCGAGCGCCGGGCCAACGATGGTCGCGGAGTTGAAAACGACAATCCCAAGGCTTACCGCGTTGGGAAAGTCTTTTGGGGGCACCAGCGTCGGCAGCATCGCCTGACGCGCCGGGTTATCAAATGCTACTGCCGCCGAAGTGATCGCAGTCAATAAATAGATCGGCCACAAGCTCGCTTGTCCCGCGGCAGTCAGACCGGCAAGCAATGCCGCGCAAGCCAACATCAGCGATTGAGAGATGAGCATCAAACGTTTTCGATCGACGGCGTCGGCTACAACGCCGCCCGCAAGCGAACACACGATTATTGGCACGACTCGCACCAAGCCGACGCCGCCCAGCGCCAGGGGTGACTTGGTCAGCAGGTAGACGTGCCAGTTGATTGCCACAAGCTGCATCTGCGTTCCGGTGACGGATATAAGCTGGCCTATCCAGAGGAGTCGAAAATCGCGGTGACGCAGCGCGGGAAACGAGGATCTCTTGGGTGGCCTGGCTGTCTCTTGTGTTTGGGCCGGCGGAAGCACGTCTAACGACATAGGGCGTTATGATTCCATGTTTGCCCATTGTTGCGCCACGGAATTGAGTTAGTGTCCAAAGTTTGTTGCCAGGTTTGGGGGAGTTACTGGATCAGGTCGAAAGAAACTGCTGAAACCGGAATCCACGAGTACGTAATTAACACGCTTCGGTTGGGTGGGGCACCGCAGAGTGCAATCCTTTTAGATCGCGGTAGTCGCGGAGCCGCACTCCAGCGGGGTGCAATGTGCCGCGTCGCCTTTTATCTCTTGCCGACGTCGCGCGGATCACTTCGACAAAGTTCCTCAGCGCGCAAGCAGGAGCGGCACCCACCACAGCAGTGAAATAGCGGTGATTATCGCCGACCTCCGAGTGCCGATACCATTATGACGGCCTTGCCGCGACTCCCTCATGGCCTTGAGCGTACTGTCGCTCACTCCTTCTCGACGCAGTTTCAACACTCCGGCCGACGACAGGTCAAACTGAGTTTGCATAGCGTGCTTGATGTTGGACGAGATGTAATCCGCGGAGTACCCGGCTTTTACCCACTGGATCACTGTCTGATTGGTTATCACGTTCGGAGGAGGCGGAACTCTGCTTCTAACCTGCCGAAACAGGTCTGTTGCACTGGCAACCTGGTCGGGACCGCGGACACCGACTTTGGAGTTAGCCCTCTTCGCTTCCTCAAACGCCTTCACTTGAGCAACCAATAAGGTCGATTGCCAAAGCGAAAGATCGGCACGATTCTTCGGGCCCCAGAACGCGTTTTCGCGTGGCTTCAATTGCGCGGCCTCCCGATAATGATCCGCGGCTAGCTCCAGGTGCCGATTCATCTCAGCAGGTTCTTGCGCCTCATACGCAAGCGCTTCATGGGCGACCCCCATGCTGTAGAACCGATATGCGTCGTCCTTTGGGTCCTTGAACGGAGTCATTCTGGTCAGCCGGTCCAGCGCTTCGTTCCATAAACTCGCGTCCAACAACTTGCTGGTTTCTTTTAGCTTGCCTGATGGCAGGGCGACAACCTCCGAATAGACGCGAGGACTGAGTACCGCGAGGATGAGCCCGGCTGCGTTATCCGCAAGTTCGAGGTAAATGGCGTTGAGATCGTCAACTGAGAGATTGCTCGACCCGGCGCCCACCTCTCTTGCGTCCGTATAGATCGCGTCGAACCTGTCGGAGTACAGAACGATCCCGGTTGCGACATCTGTCACTTCGCACTTGACACTCATTCGTCCGGTGAAGACCAGCGCCCGATACGCAACATCGACGTATCCGTATTCGTCTTCGGTGCGAGAGATGCCAGTCTCCGGGTCGGTAATTGTTCTCTCCCCGGTCTTCCGATACTCCGACTTTGTTCGAGCTTCCACGCCCGGCGACGCTCCAAGCTCAATAATCGTGCACGAGACCAAAGTGTCCTGCGCGGCCGAAACGAACTTGAGCCTGGGCTCATTCCTCGCCAGCGTCTCCTGGAGTGCTCTTTGTATCAACTCGGGTACTCGAGGAGTCACGGGTGGGAGCGAAGTGACTTGCGTGCCTATAGTCGGGCCCGGGAGATAAAC
>DATMCM010000002.1:0-3923 GCA_035558335.1 Blastocatellia bacterium
AGGACCTGGAGACGGCGAAACGCCTGATGCGGGATGTGAAGCGTCAGGAGATAATCACTGAAGAGAAGTGCGAGAACTGCGGTTCGTTCATGGCGAAGAAGTTCGGACGGTACGGCGAGTTCCTCGCCTGCACGAACTATCCCGAGTGCAAGACGACTCGCGACATTCCCAAGATTCACGACGAAGCGGGCGAGGAGACTCACGCGGAGGCCGCCGAGGAGACGTGCGAGAACTGCGGGAAGCCGATGGCAATGAAACGCGGCCGCTTCGGTCAATTCCTCGCCTGCACCGGATACCCAGAGTGCAAGACGACTCGTAAGATTCAAAAGGGCGGAAAGATATCGGCGCCCGACGTCGTGCTCGAAGAGCTGTGCCCGCAGTGCGGCAAACACATGGTTCTAAAGCAGGGGCGATATGGGCCGTTCACCGCTTGTTCGGACTATCCGACTTGCAAGTACATAAAGCAGGAAACGACCGGTGTGAGTTGTCCGGACTGCGGGGTGGGCGAAATCGTCGTGAAGAAGAGCAAGCGAGGACGAGTGTTTTACGGGTGCTCGACGTACCCCGCTTGCAAGTTCACTTTGTGGGACAAACCGATTGCTCAACAATGCCCGCAATGCGGCTCGCGGTTCATTGTTGAGAAAGCGAGCAAGAACGGGAGCCGGTTCCTGCAGTGTCGCGAAGAGGGTTGCGACTACAAGGAGGAGCTTCCCGAAGCCGCAAACGAGCCCGAAGCCCAACGCCCAGTCGCGTGAGGGGTTCGTCATTCCTGTCTTCGCACTTCTGCGACTCGGCGCCGCCGCGATGAACCAATTCGCGAATCTGGCTAACCGCGGAGACGCTGAGACGCCGAGATTTCGCTGAGAAGATCATTATTCGACTGATCCGTTCGCGACAATAACAAGACGCACTCAGTCGACGCGGTCGACGAAGCATCGGCACTCGCGACCGTTTACTTCAATGGTCAACAGGCGCTCAACTCTAATCTTCCTGCTGACTCTCGCAGCGCTGTCACTGTTCCTCTGTTATCTGCTGTTCAAGCCTTTCGTCTTCCCGCTGCTTTCGGCCACCGTCATCGGGATCGTTTTCTATCCTCTGCACTCGCGGGTTCAGCGTTACATCCAACGGCCGAGTCTTGCAGCTTTGGTAACCACTCTGCTCGTGATCTTGATTTTCGTTGCGCCGGCGGCATTAGTAGGCTTGGGGCTCAAGCGAGAGGTCGCCAATCTGTATGCGATTCTGGATCAGAAGAGCTCGGAGAGCGGCGGGTTCAGCGCTTTTCTTTCCGGCTTAATGTACCGTCCGATGGAATGGATCGGTCGGTACGTTGACGTCTCTCAAGTCGACGCGCGCGCGGAGTTGGTCAAGCGGTTGCAAGACCTGAGCGCGGTTCTGGTATCACAAGGGTGGAATATCGTCGGCGGGCTTGGCTCATTCGTCGTAAACTCCGTGATAACGCTGTTCACGTTGTTCTTTCTGTTTCGCGAAGGCCGCGCGCTTCGGAGGCGGATCGGCGCCCTTCTTCCGCTAAGCAGCGAGCAGGTTGAGCGGTTGCTCGGCGGAATCGAAGACACCGTGGTGGGAACTGTGTACGGCGGGCTTATCGTTGCTGCCGTTCAAGGCGCGCTTGTTGGAATCGCGCTTTGGATCTTAGGCGTGGACTCTCCGCTGTTCTGGGGACTGGTTGCGGCTGTCTTCGCTTTGCTGCCGCTGGTCGGTACCGCCATCGTCTGGGTCCCGGCGGCGATCTACCTGGTCGCATCGGGGAGCTGGGTGAAGGCTTTGATCCTGGTCGGCTGGGGAGCACTGGTAGTTGGCACCGTCGACAACATTCTGAGGCCTATCCTGATTCGCGGCCGAGTCCAGATGCATCCGCTCCTTGTTTTCTTTGCCGTCTTCGGCGGCGTAAGCGTATTCGGATTTCTGGGCTTGTTCATTGGGCCAGTGATTCTGGCGTTGACCGTGACCACCCTGGCTATGCTGAGAGAGGAAAGCCGTGCTTGGAAAGCCGCACCGGCCGGGGAAGCGAGCGTGGTGGAGATTCACCTGCCCGAGGGCGCAGCGAGTCAAAAGAATCCGCACGAGATACCTTGATTCATTTGTGCTTGAACGCTCGGAGCTCGCCTTGTTCAAAGATGGGCTGAGGTTGAAACCACCTCTCGCACGGTGCTTCGAACCAGGGCTCAGCTCCCCAGACGATAAGCACGTCAGTCTCCTCGAGCGCCGCGCCAAGCCTGGCAATCCACTCCGCCGGATTCTGCTGAGCTAAGGCCTCGCCCTGGTCCCTCAGAAGTAGCTGGTTCAAAGAGTCCTTCCGTTTCCACTGGGCCTTGACCTCTTCGTTTCGAAACGCGACCGGGAAGTAATAGTAAGCGGGACCGTAGTTGTTCCAAATTAAAGTATCGCTCGATACTCCCAACTGGTTGACGATGCTCGGAAGCGGATTTACGACGTAGTGAGTCCGGGCGTTTGGGACCATCAGCACGATCCTCTGTCCGCCTTCAAGATTGGGCTTGATCTGCATGACGTCGCCCGCGATTCGGTTCGAGATCCGTGCGTAGTCCGACACGAACGCAATTTGAAGCAGCGCAGCCAGCGTCAAACACAGGGCCGCCAGTCGGGACCAGGAAGTCCCGGGTATAGGCTTGATCACCGGCACAAGCGTTACAACCGCCAGCAGGAGTATGCGCTCGCGCAAGATACTGCCTTGCCCGGCCGCGCTTGGTCCGAAGAACCCGGCGGCAAACAAGCACACCGCAAGTGCCATCCAGCCTCGATACTCGCTCTGGAGCAGTCGCGCCCGGCTCATGCGACCCTGCAAGGACGAAGCCACCAGCAAGACGAGCCCGACCGTCGCCCAGGCCGTCGGCCAGAGAACCAGATAGCTAAGAGCACTCTGCTCGACGAATGGACAGTCAGTTGGCACAGCGGCGACCCCGACGAACTCCTTGAAGGAAATCGAGAGGAAGTCCGGCGCCTGCAGATACTGAAGCCAGCTTTGAATTGAGAATGCGTCAGCCAGGCCGATCCATTCAGCGGCCGCCCCGCCGGAGTTCCTCATCAACGCGCCGAAGCTGATCATCAGAACTATCGAAGGGGCCAGAATCGCCGCCGTCCAGATGAGCCGCCTGCGCGAGTTGTTCCCGGGTGTCGCAACCGCCAACACGATCAACGCGAACGCGGCCAGACCAGTGGTAATGACGTGAAAGGAATAGCCGAGCACGAGAAGTATGGCGATGATCACCGCTCGCGCCGGTTTGAGATCTTTGCGCCACATCCACCAAAACCCCAGGGTCAAAATGAATAGACAGGCGCCCAATAAAAAAGCATAAAGCCCCAGAAGCCACAGACGGCTTATAGCGATTGTCAGCGCCAGCGGCGCCACTATCGACATTTGCTCCGATCCGGTAACTCGCCAACGTAGCCATAGAACCGAACACGCGAATCCGACGGAGGTTAGCGTCATCAACACGCGGTCCGCCGCTCTTGCCGGAACTATCGACATCAGCCCGGCCAGCAGCTTGTACACCCCGACATAAGGCAGCACTCCACCGCGCGGCGCGTAGAAGTTGTTGAAGAAGGAATTCGCGTCGGACAAAGCAATCAATAGACGAGCGTTATACAAATGAAGCGGGCCATCCTGAGTTACAAACCAGGGAACGAACCAGATCGCGATCAGCACGGCCGTGGCGAAGCAGAGGAAAAAAAGCCACGTCGTCACACGACGATTTAAGACGCCGGTGCGGGCCTGGAGGTCTGAAGTGGCGATCATAGGAGGATAGCGTTAATACATTCTCTACGAGGGCCAGTCTCGAAAAAGAAGTCGAGAAAACACCTGCGGGAGCCGATGCTCAAGAAGATAGTGCCTCGGCCGTTGATGTGCAATCAAAATGCGACAGGTACTGCGTCTACGCTTCGCCTGG
>DATMCM010000003.1:0-2653 GCA_035558335.1 Blastocatellia bacterium
GTCAACGATTTGAGCACGCGCCTGTTCCGGCGACATGTACCGCACAGTTCCCATCACTCGGCCAGGTTCGGTGGTCTCCGTGATTGTGAACCTATCGCTTCCAGGAGACTTCGGTCGCTCGGACAGTTTTACCAGTCCGAAGTCCAGTACTTTGACGTAACCATCAGGCCTGAGCATTACGTTCTCGGGCTTGATATCTCGATGAATGATACCCGCGCGATGAGCCGCCGAAAGCGCGCTTGCTATCTGAATAGCGACGTCGAGAGTCTCACCCAGGCTCATTCTTTGGCGCTGGAACCGTTGGCGAAGCGTTTCGCCTTCGATGTACTCGGCTGCGATGTAGTGTGCGCCGCTCGCCTTACCGATTTCATAAATTGTAATGATATTGGGATGGTTGAGGGCGGAAGCAGACTTCGCTTCCTGTTCGAACCGGCGCACCCGGTCCGTATTGGCAGTGAACTCGTCGGGCAGGAGCTTAATCGCAACGTTGCGTTCGAGTCGTACGTCTTGAGCAAGATAGACTTCGCCCATCCCGCCGGCTCCGATGGATGACAGGATTTCGTAATGACCGAATCTCGCGCCGACGAAAGAAGCATTGCCTTGCGAGGGTGCTATGTGTCTACGAGCCGACAACCCCAACAACCGGCGCGACTGCGGATCGAGAGCCAGGTTGCCCTCGATGTTTGTTGTAAAGAGATGAACCGTGTTCATTCGGCGAAGCCTGTAGCACACGTGCGTTGAGCCGTCGGATTAGCCGGGTTCCGAGCACAGGACCGGGCAAAACCACAAACCACGATGAAGTTCTCAGATAACATCGTCCTTTCTTCCTGCTGAGCGACCGTCGTCAAACGCAAAAAGTCTACGTCTTCGCGGCATTGGGCTTGTAGAGCACATCCCGCATTTGTTGAGGGGAAAGACGCGATTGCGACTGTGGGATTCCACAGTAGGTCCGCTATCGATCCTTGCGGCAGAGAATCGTTGTCCGGCTTGTCCAGATCCTAACGTTGAACGAACCCGACGTGAGCGACTTGCTCCTCATGCACCAAGCGAAATTGTGTTTTGGGTAAATAGATGCTAACTAACTTGAATGGAGGGTGTTAGCAATCGTTGGAGGGACTCGGAAAACACTGCGCCTTCTTCAACGGAGAGCTTTAACTTTCTCAGCTCATGCTCGATAAGCTTGCGGCTGTCGCTGACCAGCGAGTCCGACACGCCGAGCCGACGAGCGATCTCCAATTGAGAATGGTTCTCGGTGTCGTAGTAACAATACCAGAGCGTTGACAACAACCTCTCGTACCGCCGCTCGTTGTTGTTCACTACCAGTCGGAGTTGGACCAGGAACTCGCCGGCCAACTCGGCGGCCCGCTCGTCCTGTTCGCCCCGGAGCAAGGCAGCCTCGGGCGTTTCCCGGGTGTCGCGGGCTTCGCGGCGCAGCGTTGAGCCCTCGCTGCCAGTGCTCAGTTCCTCATCGAGCGATGCGACGTTGTAGTCTTGCAGCGGTATCTTCGAGAGCACGAGTTGCCGAAGCGTGCGCACGTCCGCGGGTGAATCAATAGTGATTAACACTTCAACGATCAAGTCTTCGAGATCCGGATTTGAAAGGATCAGCTGCGAAGTGCCCGTTCGTCCGACGAGCCGAGTATCGCGCCGCCGCATCGGGACCGATTTTATCAGCTCATTGAAGTGCCCCGAATCGCGGAGCGGCTTTGAAGCGGGCCACTCGCGAAGACTGTAGACCTGGTTAACCATCCGACCGCGCCGCTGTTCGCCGCTTGCGCGAGCGCCGGTTTTTGATTCGGCAAAGTCGTCTTCACGGGAGAGCACCTCCAGGTCATCGTCGTCTTCTATGAGAACAGCCGGCACGGATTGTTCGCTCGCCAACTTTTTGGAGCGTCCCCGTTTGGGCTTGCCGTTGGGTTTAGAAGGTTCAACTTCGATGTCTGCTGGCTCGTCGCCAAGGCGCCGAAAGCGCTTGCTTGTCTTGAGCAGCGAGCTGACACGCCTGGCCATGCGAAACGACTCGGGATAGCGCTTGCGAAGCCTTGCGCCAACAAGGTTCGGCAACTCGATCCGAGCAAGCTCGCTTTCAATCACAGAGCTGCTGTACTCGTTGTTGACGTAGTGATCAAAGCGCTGCTTCTGGAAAAGTTCGAGGAACAACTCCTGGGTGAGGTCCGCGTTGATCTCAGTCTGCGAGGAAACGGCGGCGCCGTCGGTGGCGAAGTGAAGCGGCCGGACTCCCGGGTGCCGCGAGACCAGATGATATAGCCCGTTCCACAAGCCCTCCACGTCCTCTTCGGCTAGCAGGCCAGCCCAGTCGATTTCCGTCATCTGTCAGTTCTCCCACTCGACGCGCGAGGATTCTAAAGATCGATCTTTCCTGGGCGATCTCGCGCCACCCTTGTTGCAGTGCAAGTCGATCGAGTGCTCTCACGAACGCGGCAAGGTCACTCAATAATGGAGGCAGAACGAATCTCAGAAAGGGCGCGGGTGCTGTTGAATCAAGAAGCAATCGAAGCTTGACTAAGCTTCTCGGGGGAAACAGGCCATTTCATAGCGCTGTCTTGAAGCCTTATACCACTCTTCCGGTCTGAAGTGAATACTAATCCAAGCCGGTCCGGTGGTTTCCGGGCTGTCGCGCGCGCTTGCTCGC
>DATMCM010000004.1:0-4187 GCA_035558335.1 Blastocatellia bacterium
TTCCTATATGTCGCCTGAGCAAGCGAAGGGCGAGCGATCGGATCATCGCAGCGACATCTTCTCATTCGGCGTCGTCCTTTATGAGATGGCCACGGGCAGATTGCCATTCAAAGGCCAAAACAATATCGATGTAATGCACGCGGTGGTTAATAAAGCTCACAAGCCGGCGATCGAGGAGAACGAAAAGTTGCCGCCGGAGCTATGCGCGATTATCGACACCGCGATGGCTAAACGACCAGGCGATCGCTATCAATCGATGCCGCCGATGCTCGAGGACCTGCAGCGGCTCAGTCTGACTCTGCGGTTCGGCGCCCAAGGCGTACCCGACGGCGTGACGACTCCTTACGTGTTGCCGAAGCGGCAACCTTCTCGCGGCCTCAGGGGTTGGCTCATCAGCCGGCTCCGATCGCGTGAGCCCGGCCTCGAACCTCAGCTCAGCGGCGTGCAATCTACGGCCCGGCGCGAGCAGTCCAGTCCGGATTTCTCTCTGACCTCCGGCCCAAAGAAAACTTTGGCGGTTCTGCCGTTTCGCAACTTGAGCGCCGATCCGGCATCGGAGTTTTACGGGCTGTCGCTGGCTGATAGCTTGACGACCGAGTTGGCAAAGGTGGGCTCGCTCACCGTCTTGCCTTCGAGCGCAGTGATCCGTTATCAGGACCAGCTCAGTGATCCGGCTCGTATTTGCTCGGAACTGGGCGTCGACGTCTTGCTGATGGGAAATTTCTTAAGAGCGGGAGAGCGATTGCGAGTCACCGCCCAGCTTATCGATGCGATCGGCGGCGGAATACTCTGGAGCGAGAAGATCGACGCCGACGCCAAGGACGTGCTGGCGATTCAGGACCACATCTCGCAACGAATCATCGCAGGCTTGTCCGGAGGCCAGACGCCCGTTGATCCGACGCAATTGCTGAAGGATGAAAACGAGGAGATTCGAGTCGACGCGGTCATTACGTTGGAATTCTCTCACGACCCACGCGCGCTCCCGGTGCTTGTCGAAGCGCTGCGAGATTCGAGCCTCAAAGTCAAAGCCGAAGCAGTTCGCGCTATAGAGAAGCTCGGAGAGCAGGCGACCGGTCCGGTCATTCGACTTCTCAACGACTCGATTGATGAGGGCGATCATCTCTCGGCGCGATTCGCAGCCAAGGCGTTGGGGTTGATAGGCGACAGGAGCATATCACCGGTGCTGGCCGAGCTGTTGAAGAGCGATGATAAGTTCGTTGCCTGCGAGGCCGCGTTGGCCCTGGGACGATTGGCTGAGTCAAAGGCCGTGCCGGATTTGATCTCGTTGCTTGAAGAGCCCAACGGCAACGTTCGTTTTGCGGTTGCGGAAGCGCTCGGCCAGATTTGCGACCCGATCGCGCGCGAGCCGCTCCAGCGACGATTGAACGACGACGACGAAGGCGTGCGAGCCAAAGCCCGCTGGGCGCTCAGCAGATTCAGGAAAGCAAACGCGCGGCCGGCAGGTTCGGCTTCGCCACCCACGACTGGGCGCGGACATGCCGGCTTCTGACAATCTTTATGTTGGCCTCGACGTCGGTCGTACCATTCGCGGTGCGCTTGTTCGGCCTGATGGCTCGATACTGCGACAGCACCGCACAGTATCGGAGGTCAGCGACCCGCGTGTCTTTATCGACCAGTTGATTGAGGCAATAAACGTGCTTCGCATGAGCGAGGCCGGAGTTGGCGTTGCGGCCGGCATCGGGTGGGCCGGGCCAGTCAATCAGCTCGCTCAGCGCATAGAAGCAAATACCAACCTGGTCGATGTTTCCTCGTACGATCTTCACTCCGAGCTGGAACGTGGAACCGGGCTCCCGATCGTTATCGACAACGATGCCAATGTGGCGGCGTACGGCGAATGGCGGTCGGGCGCGGCTCGCCAGTTCAACGATGTGTTCTTCGTCACGATGGGAACGGGAATCGGCGCCGGTCTGATACTGGGCGGCCAGTTGCAGCGAGGCAGCCGCGGGTTTGCCGGTGAGTTTGGGCACTTCAAGATCGACCGCGACGGGCTGGAGTGCGCTTGCGGGGGAACCGGATGTCTTGAAACGCTGGCATCGGGACCCAATATCGTTCGCCGCGTTCGCGAGCAGTTGTTCAGCGATCCGTCGTTTTCCGTTTCGAAGCTCGCGCGAGATATGGAAGGCACTCTGACCGCCGAACGTATCGTGAGTGCCGCGATGGAGAACGACAGCCTCGCAGTCTCGGTTCTAAAGGAGACTGCGGCAATACTCGGCACTGCCGTCGCAAGCATCATCAACCTGCTCAACGTCGAAGTCGTGGTGCTGGGAGGAGGAGTAATGGCGGCTGGTGATTTGATCCTGGAGCCCATCCGGGAAGCGGCTCAGAAGGCGACGATGCCGTCAGCATTCGAGTGCTGTCGAATCGTTCCGGCTCAGCTTGGCCAGGACGCAGGCATCATCGGCGCCGCCCTGCTTGCCCGGGACACGCTGACAATCCAGTAGTGCGCAAAGGTGGTGAGTCTCTCGATGAGTCCGTGGCGCAAGCTGCCAGCTTGCATGGGCTGCGCGAAGACAGGCGAGGAGTCGGGGTGCGGATCGGCAGGCCACTTCACTGATCGGGGCAACAGGTTATGGTCAAGCAGAATTTCACGGGGCCCCGTAGCGTGTCCCTGTCGGTCGGCTGCCTCTTGATTTCCAGAGAGTTTCGTTGGAATCACGTGGACTCGTCCCGATATCGGTGAACCGGGAGCCTCACAAGCCCACTCGTGGTCTTGGTTTCAGAGCGCACGAAAAAACGAGTGCCAGATCAGGGCAAGACTGATGGGGATCATCCCTGCGCCCGCCCAAGCGTACCTTCGGTGTGTGTTTGGACCCTCAGGAATCACCGCGTCGGCTCTGCCCGGAAAAATCAAGTAAGAGATGCTTTTGATGGTCATCGCCCATCCACACAGTGTTATTATGAGCGATGTGTCGGGGACCCATATGTTATGCCCTAAGACAATCAACAGCCCCTGAGGGAGTGTAAACATCGCAACGATGATCCCGGCAAAACCAGTGCGCTTTATTGCGACGAAGAAATCTCTCCAGAGTTTTGGCTGCGCCAGGTGAGAGAGCCCAACCAGCAGGAAGCTAACGGAAAAGAATCTCGCAATAAGAGTTGCGGTTGTCATTGGATTGCCTCCTATATCGTATTGAGCGGGTTGGCAGTCTTCGGGGCTTGCGCTTGTGAGATGCCAATTGATGTGTGGATCGTCGCGGGGACCAGCAGGATACAAGCAGCAGCCTTTCGTTTCCCGAGGATGCGTTTCATATCGAATCCCTCCTGGTTGCCATTTCGAAGATGAAGTACGGAAATCCTTAGTCTCCTTTTACTCGGCATCGCACTCACGACCGTTTTATTTTTCTACACCCAAACAATGCCGGCCCATCTATTCGAGCTATATCTTCGTCGGCGCCTCCTGCTCCGATTCGTTTTATTTTCCCGCCGGCTCATCTGCAGTCGGTCCGTAGATTGATGGGACCTTCGCTCCTGCCAGTCTCAAGTAAACAGAGAATTGGCCGCGATGATGAATTTGATCGTGAAGCTCTGCCCACAACGCATCGATCGCTCTTATTTGATGGCCATAAAAATCGATCATCCTGTTCAACTGCTCATCGTCGGCCTGCGCGATCATGTCTTGAACCTCATTGTGAATCTGATCGAGCATATCGAGCATGTCCACCAAACTGTCCGGGATGGTTTGAGGAGAATCGGCGCGACGAAGGTCTCCGCGCATAGCTCCTCTACAAACATATTCTTCGCGAATAAATGTCACGATCAGTTCTCGAGCGGTGCGAGATTTATCCGCCGGCTTCATCTCCAGCTTGTCTTCGGGATATGCACCAAGAACCTTGATGGTGGTTGCGAACTCGAATTTGCGAACATTCAGGATTTGTCCTTTGAACGCTTCCATAGTTCTCCTTTCTGGTACTCTTCCAGGTTTGTCTGGCAATCAGGGCCGACGCGAATGCATCGTCATAGAATCGTGAGCGCGCGGTTCCCCGTTCGCGATGCGGGCAGGCCCAGCGCGAGTGACAATGCCGCTTCGAGCCTAACCGAAGCTCCTGGCTATTCGTAGTAGCCCGGCGCCTTCTTAAGCCTGGCGTTCGCGGTGAGGTCATGCTGAATCCAAAGTTGTGCCACTGTCTTCTTCAGGAACGCATCAACGGCCACTCTCGCCGCGCGCG
>DATMCM010000005.1:0-4104 GCA_035558335.1 Blastocatellia bacterium
CGCGCCATTAGGAAACACCACGAGAGCCGAATCACCTTGACCCACATCGAGGAAATGAATCGCTAGTTTGCCGGTGGGTCGCGCAGGCACCGGCCGCACGACCGCCACTGAACAGACAACCAGGAGCAGCGCGCAAGCCGAAGCGAAGACTCGACGGGAGGCGGCTTTGACTGGCTGCCCTTTTGAAGGATTGCGCCTCAAAGCCTCCAGTTGCGTCGGACGCTCTCTCAATCGATCCAAGGGAAGACATTGATCAACCGGCCTCCAGCGATCTACCAGCACCGCCAGCATCGCAAGCGGAACGAAGTACAACGCGTAAACAACCGATCGCCAACCTTCGTAGTGCGCGATTCTAAACGTCGCGCCGGGACAGTTTGTGAACGGCACGACCGAGTTCACTAACAGAAAATGGGCGCCGGTGACGATCAGCACTAGCTTCGAGGCGACCCACGCGCTGATCGTTCCGACTGCAATCGCCGCGAGCCCGCTTAGCATAATCACGCCAGTTAGTAGCCCGGCTATGATGTTCAACAGAACGCCCACCGGTGTTGCGCGATTGAAGTACACAGCCATCAACGGCAGCATCGTGAGCTGAATCACAGTCGATGTCACTATCAATAGGCTCACGGCCCGGAGAAGCGGCTGAACGCGCAGCCGGCCCGCAACTCGAGCGGCGGCCGTCTTATTCATACGATAGCGCACGGGTGCGCTTCGCATCTCCTCGTCGAATCGGCCTGCATTCCAGAATAGCGTTTCCGCGATCCACCGCACCGCTCGCGAGCACGATGGCGGGTGAGGCGCCTGCGCCGTCGGTCTCCATTCGCCTACGCTGCGCAGCTTATCGGCGATCGGGAGAGCAATCGTTACGATCGCGGCGACTGCAGCGAAGCTCAATTGAAATCCGGGGTCGGCTACCAGAGCAGGTTTTGAGGCGAGCATTCCAAACGCGGCAAGCATTACTGCGTTGATCGAAGCAGCCCGCCGAAACAAAAGTGGCCCGATCAGCCCTACGCTGATCATCGCCGCCCCTCTCGTCACCGGCGCAGCAAGTCCAACCATGACCGCGTAGCCCCAGAGCACCGGTACCGACAACACCACGAGCGAGCGTGGCCGCCTGCCCGATTCTGAACGCCTCAATCCCCACGCATTCCCAAGACCAAGCATCGCCCATGCGATCAGCGCAATATGCATCCCGGATATGACCAGAGTGTGGAAGGTCGAGGCCTGGCGCAATCGCTCAATCGTCTTCTGATCGAGGAAGTACTGGTTGCCCGCCATCATCGCTTTCAACGTTCCGGAGACCGGCGGCTTGAAGCTCGCGTCGATCGCCCTCATAAGCCGAAGCCTGGATGCGTAAAGAAACGAAAGCACCGGATTCACTCTCGCTCGGCCGATTCGTTCGATTAACAGCGGGCTCTTGATCGTTCCCTTGAGATCGTAGCCGTGACGCTCGAGGAACTCGTTGAAATCGGGCGAACCCGGGTTATGGTAAGCTCGCCCTCGCTCGAGCCTGACCAACACACGCATTCGCGAGCCGTACTCGAGACCGACCGCCTCAAACTCACGCGCTGTTTGTTTATCGGCAAGCGAGATCATGAGCCGAGCGCCGCCAGTTGCGGGGATAAGCTGTTCGCCAATTCGCAGTCGCTCGGCGTCGACCTCCAGGTAATAAACCTGCGGCCCTGGCTCAGGCGGCGTCCGCAGCACCCCTTCCAACTCGACCGGTGAGTCCGGCGTGATCGTCTGCTTATCGAATAGACGTTTCAGGCGCGATTCCGAGATGGCCTGGTCTTGTGTTGAGAGCAGTGCTGCGGTCATCGCGAAGCTCAGAAGCAAGCAGGCATCCGCCGCATGTTTGTTTCCGATGACGAGCTTGATCGACAGAGTAACTGAAATCACGGCGAGCGCCCAAACAATCGCAGGTTGTGGCTCGATCCACCGATGGAGCAAGATTCCGCTGACCATCGCAGCGGTGAGGTAAAGGAAAGGTTGCCGGTGCGGCAGAAAGCCTGAGGCGCCAGCGGGGCGAGATCGCGCTGCGGCGGCAGGAGCGGACGCGGCTTCCACAGCCGGCTTCATGCCCGCGGATGATTGTGGGTTTGGTAAATCGATGACAACCTGCCCGCTTCGTGCGTCGGCAGTCGGCCGGATCATCCCTGCTCAGTTGACAAGGTCTTGTACTGCGATTAATGATCTCGGCTATGAGCGTGGGCCGGCCAGACGACCTCCAGCACAAGGCGATTGAATTTGCCAGGGCGACCGAAGTGCCCGAAGATTCGTTTCTTATGAGGTGGATGCCTCTAAACGACGCTGATCAGGTTCAATCGATCATCGACGGGCTTACCCTGGCGTTGATCAGTTATTCCTATCATCGCCACCCACGAGGCGAGAACGTGCACGAAGTGATGGAGAAACTCGAGCGCGTGAAGCCAGGTACGGACGAAGCGACCGACCTCGAACACCGCGCGGATGAAGCAGCGGCGCTTCAAATCCCGTTCATCGTCACGCTCAACAAGCTTCTGGAAGACTACTACCATTTGCGGCAGGAACTGGAAGCACGGCTGGCGAATCGGCAATGATCCAATAACCAACGCGCCAGTCCCAGGATCCTTACGCCGCAGTGACCCTACCCTTCCAACTTAAATGTTTCAAGCCCGGGCCAACCAGCCGCCCCGCTAACCAGCCCCGACGGACAGCCATCGTCGCCCGGACCGCGTAGCGGTTACCTATCGATAGAACCAAGGTGGTGAGCGCGGTACCGGGCCGCGTAGCGGTTACCTAACACTGTAGCTACCAATCTATCGATAGTTGCCGCTACGCGGCCAAACCAAACTCCGGACTGCCCACAGCACGAGGAGTTAACTCGCAGTCGCGACCGATCGCTCACGCACAGGCTACAACTTACCGTGCGCTTTGGCTGGACCGCGTGACACGAGCTTCGCGCGGGCCAGCCACTCGATCTCGCCTGACGTAGCTGAACCTGCAATGCTAGAATCTTCGCGCCGCGACAACCAGCTGAGGAAGCATGGAATACACAGAAAACATACTCGGACTCATAGGTGCGACCCCGCTCGTCAAGCTCAGCAAGCTTACAAAAGGCATCGATGCCCTGGTGCTTGCCAAGATGGAATCGCTGAACCCTGGCGGGTCGGTCAAGGATCGTATCGGCATCTCGATGATTGACGCCGCCGAACGTGACGGCCGGCTCAAGCCCGGAGGCACCGTCGTCGAGGCCACAAGCGGCAACACCGGAATAGGCGTCGCGCTGGTATGCGCGGTGCGAGGCTACAAAGCCGTCTTCGTGATGACCGACAAATGCTCGGTCGAAAAAGTCCGCTACCTCAAAGCGCTTGGCTCCGACGTCGTAGTTGTCCCGGTCGCTGCAAAACCTGACTCGCCCGATCACTACGTCAATACAGCGCGGCGCATTTCGAAGGAAACTCCAAACTCGCTGTTCGTCTTTCAGTATGGCAATCCCGCAAACCCTGAGGCTCACTACCGCACAACCGGTCCGGAGCTTTGGGAACAGACTGAAGGACGCATCTCCCACTTCGTCTCGGGAATTGGAACAGGCGGGACGATAAGCGGAGCCGGTCGTTACTTAAAAGAGAAGAACCCAACGATCAAAGTTATCGGCGCTGATCCATACGGCTCGGTCTTCAAGACCTACAAGGAAACCGGCAAGCTCATGCAGGGAACGCCTTACCTGGTCGAGGGCATCGGGCAGGAGATAATTCCCGAGAACGTGCACTTCAAGTACATCGACGAGATCATCAACGTGACCGATAAGGACTCGTTTCAGATGGCGCGGCGGCTCGGGCGTGAAGAAGGAATTTTCTGCGGCGGCTCAACCGGAACCAACGTCGTAGCCGCTCTGCAAGTTGCTCGCGACCTCGGAAAAGACGATGTGGTGGTTTTCATTGTTTGCGATACCGGCGAGCGCTACCTCTCGAAATTCCTTTCCGATGAGTGGATGAAGGAAAAGCGTATGCTGGGCGTCGAAAAGATGACGGTCGGTCTGATCAACCAGCTCAAGTCTGACGATTCCACACCGCATCTCGTTTCGGTTAGCCCGGGACAAAAAGTTGCCGAAGCGCTCCAGAT
>DATMCM010000006.1:0-2975 GCA_035558335.1 Blastocatellia bacterium
GTGATGCGAGAGGTTTGCTTCTTCGACGAAGCTGTCGGGCCAGACCTGCTTCATCAGTTCTTCCTTGGTAAGCACTCGTCCGTTGCTTTCGACCAGCGCTAACAGCAGCTCGAAAGTCTTTGGGGGGAGCGACACAACTTCGCCATTGCGCAACAGCAACTGATCCAGCGTATCTATGCGGTACGCACCGAACTCATAGAAGTGCTTTGCCTGCACGCTCATAAACGCCTAAAGAGGTCGTCAAGAACTCATAAACAAAAAATGAAGCGCTCGTAAAGGACTTCAATTCACGTGGAGAGTATTGTCGCCCGCGAGTTGGGCCGATGAAGCCTGGCTCAACTGTCCAAGGCCGGCGCCATTGTATAGCAAGGCCCGGCGCGGTCAAAGCAGAGAAGGCAGGCGAACAGGACGGCGCGGTTGCGATTTCCGTGAGTCAGCTAGCTCGGAGGAGCAGTGAGAACAACGAAAAGGACGGAGATAACAATTGAGACTGATCGCATTGTTGTACTGAGCAGCCGCAAGGTTTCGGTCGTGTCGTGGTGCCACGAATGCAGCCAGAGGACGAAGATGGTCTCAGTCGACGAGGCGGCCACTACCGCGGGCGTGAGCCCGCGTGCGATCTACCGAAGCGTGGAAGCGCAAGAGGTTCACTTTCTGGAAAGAGCAGATGGTTTGCTCTTGATCTGTCCAAGGTCGCTTCCAACGTCTGATCCGACAGCAGAGCCCACAACCTGCAATCAAACAGACTAAGGAAATACTTTGAGGAGAAAACCATGAAGACAAATCGTCGTTGGACATTTCGAAGCTTGTACGGTAAACGACTTGCCGCGATTGCCCTGTTGCTTGTCGTCTTTGCCGCAGTTTTTCCGGCGACGCCAGTCGCTCGCCTCGTCGCACGCGCGGAGAACCCGCCTTTCCCATGCAGCCTGGTGACCGACCCCAACAATGATCCGAGCACGGATCCGCGGGTCGACCACCTCGTGGTCGCTGGTGTCAAGGTGACCGTTCTCCTTCCGCCACTCTATCGCGCCGAACATCACCGTTACCCAGTGGTCTACCTGTTCCACGGCGCATTCGGCGACCAGGACTCCTTTACGTCGCAGACTGATCTAATCCCGTTCACTGCGGGCATGCCGGATCGCGATCAGTCGATAGTAGTCATGCCGAGTGGCGGGTACCTGCCGGCAGGTTCCGATTGGGTCGACGGTACCCATCTTCAAGAGACGTACTTCATCACAACCCTCGTGCCCTTCATCGATGCGACGTACCGCTCGTTCGGTGATCGCTCGCACCGGGCCGCGGCCGGGTTCTCGGGTGGCGGCCTCGATGCGATGCTCTATGCTTCACGGCACCCGGACCTGTTCATCGCAGCCGGCAGCTTCTCTGGTTTCGTCGATCAGTTGACGTCCGAGGGTGTAGGTGTCGTTCAAGAATTCTCTGCGCTCGACAACCAGCTCTGTGGCGCGAACGACGACCCGATGGGTATATGGGGCGATCCCGTGACTCACCCGATGGGTTGGGAGTCGCACGATCCGACGTTCCTGGCGACGAACCTTCGTGGACTTTCGCTCTACATCGCCAGCGGTAACGGAGTGCCATGCCCCGACGACTTGGCTCCGGACCCGAATACCATGTTCGCCGAGGCCGCGGTTTTTGAGATGAGCCAGCATCTGGACGCGGCTTTGAACACCGCAGGCATCTCGCACGTTACCGACTTCTACGGCTGTGGCCTGCACCTGTATTCGAAAGTCAGTCGCGATCTGCGCCGCTGGTGGCCACAGATGCTCGCGGCATTCCGCGAGAATGGGCAGAACATTCTGAGTCAGGACGAAGATACCGAATCGTCGCCATCGCCATTCGACTATCGAACTGGCGATGCGGCCGCGACCGTGTGGGGCTGGACGTTTCGGGCGGATCCAGCCCGGGCTCCCGAGTTTCTCGACATCCGCCACGCGTCCGCGGAAGGCCTGCTGATGACCGGTTCCGGCGCCGCGATGATCGCGACGGCGCCGTTCTTCCGGCGAGGCGAGCATGTGAGGATCGCCGGCGCGGGACCGTCGCCGCTAGTGGTGCGAGCCGGCTGCGATGGCCGGCTGACGTTTACGGTCGACCTCGGTCCAGCCCATTCGCTCGAGCAGGACACCGACGCTCAGCGCGCGGCTGCCGCGGCTGATCCCAACTACTTTGTCACTCGCACAGTGAGGCTGACTCGATTGCAAGACGACGAAGAGGAGGATTGTGACAGGTAGGCATTCTGATCTGGAGTGCTCAGCCCTAGGTCAAATGTGTATCAAGCAAACGCAGAGCGGTGACTCTGCCACAGAAGGAGATGAAATGAAGATGAAACGGAGGATACTTTGCAGTCTGATACTTAGTTTAGTAATGGTGATGCAGTCGCAAATCACACTTGCTCAAACGCCCAGTATCAACACGACGGTTTACGCTGACACAACGAGATTTGAGTCTCAAGAAGAAAACACCGAGTTCAGGGTAGAGGTATTCAACACTTCTGGTGAGAAGATGTTCGACAGCGGCTTTGTGGCCGGTCGAACGCTCGACTGGAATATGCTGGACCAGCAGGGCGAGCCTGTGGCCGATGGAGTATACGAATGTTTTGTCACGGTCAAGAATCGTCACGGCAAAGAGCGCGCAACTCAATCAAGACAGCTAGCAGTCCTCCGAGAAGGGCAAGAGCTGGAGAAAGCTCCGACTCTCGTGCAGCTTGCGGCGAGCGGCAACGGGTCAGGCAATGTAACTGGAAGCGGCACAGCCGGACAGATAACGAAGTGGACCGGGGCCACCTCGCTCGGCAATTCCGTTATCACTGAGAGTAACGGCAATATTGGCATTGGAACTACGAGTCCTTTTTCCCAGCTTCACATCATCGGCCCACACCCTGCTACATCTACGCTCGCAGGCACGAATGCCACAGAAGGCTTGCGGCTGAGCGGCGGTAAGGGCGGCGATACAAGCGG
>DATMCM010000007.1:0-6940 GCA_035558335.1 Blastocatellia bacterium
TTGGTCTTGGTATTCTCGGTGCAACTCGGAGTAACGCCGGTATCGGGCGCCGGAGGAATGGCTCATCTCCTTCTTCCGGCGGTGACGCTGGGCGCGGCGTTGTCTGCGATACTAACCCGGATGGTTCGTTCGAGCGTGCTCGAAGAATTGGGCGAGGACTACGTTCGCACCGCGAGGGCAAAGGGATTGCCCGAAAGAAGAGTAATCTACAAGCACGTCCTGAAGAACGGACTGATACCGGTCGTCACCGTCCTCGGGCTGCAGTTCGGCGTTCTGCTTGCAGGCGCGATAATCACCGAGCGGGTTTTCTCGTGGCCAGGCGTTGGAAGTTTGCTAGTTGACAGCATTAGTGAGCGGGACTACAAGCTGACGCAGGGCTGCATACTGGTGATCGCGGCGACGTATGTGCTGGTCAACTCCGCGACGGATATCGTGTACAGGTTCCTCGACCCGAGGATCAAAGTAGATTGAATGACGAATAGAACACGGATTAGACGGATCAGACGGATTGTCACTGATGCTCCGTGATTAATCCGTCCAGATCCGCCTGATCCGTGGTCTATCCGTGCCTATGAATAGAGTCGCCAAATTCGGATTAGCCGTTGCCTCGGTGCTGGTGCTAATGGCGGTGCTGTCGCCGCTGCTTGCCTCGTGGGATCGGGTTCAGAGCCAGGACCTCGGAGCGAGACTCGATCCGCCCGACGCCGAGCACCTTATGGGGCGGGATCAACTTGGCCGCGACATCCTGACCCGAATCATCTACGGCGCAAGGGTCTCGATGCTGGTCGGTGTTTCGGTCGTGGCCATATCTTCTATAGTAGGCGTGCTGATCGGGGCCTTCGCCGGATACCAGGGCGGCTGGACCGATCGGTTTGTTTCGGGATGGTTGTTCAACGTGTTTCTGTCGTTCCCAGGCATCTTACTTGCCATCGCGATGGTCGCATTCCTGGGCCCCAGCGTTAAGAACCTTATCATCGCGCTCTCGGTGATCGGCTGGGTTGGCTACGCCCGGCTGATGCGCGCTCAGGTTCTGAAGGTGCGCGAGTACGACTTCGTTACGGCGGCTCGAGCGCTTGGCGCAAGCGACCTACGGTTTGTAATCAAGCACATTCTGCCGAACTCGGTTCAGCCGTTAATCGTGCAAGCCTCTCTCGGAATGGCCGGGGCGATACTGGCCGAAGCAGGTATGAGTTTTCTCGGCATCGGCGTGCCCGAGCCTATCCCGTCCTGGGGCAAGATGATCGACGACTCTCGCGAGTTCTGGTTTACGGCGCCTCATCTGTTCATTTTTCCGGGGGTGATGATCGCGTTGGCGGTTCTCTCGTTCAACTTCATCGGCGATGGATTGCGCGAGAGACTGGACCCAAAGCAACGCGCACGGTGACACCCTCCTATTCCTACTTCGCGAACGCCTCCTTGTTCACCACATAAGGCATCTTAGCAGGATCTCCGTCGTAGCGACCTTCGAGGACATCGATCACAGCTTGCACCGCTCGACCGGCCATCCCAACTTCGGGGTCGGCTGAAAGCCTTGTTTCGCGAGTGCCGGAAGCGAAATGGTGGAACAACCGCAAGCGGTCGCTGAGTTGCCGATCCCGGAGAGGGCTGTCAATCGGAAGCGGTTCCTTCTCGTAGACGTCAAGAGCGGCGCCCGCGATTTCGTGATTGATCAATGCCTCATAAAGCGCGTGCTCATCCACAACCGGACCGCGCGACGTGTTTATCACATACGCAGTCCGCTTCATCCGGTTGAACGAAGGTTCATTCATTAAATGATAAGTTGGGGTTTCAGACTCGCCCGGCATCAACAGCGGTACGTGCAAGCTGACATAGTCTGCGTTTGCGAGGGCCGCTTCGAAGGACACGTATCGGATTGTCCGACGTGTCGCCGAGAACCCCGCGTCGTGCCTGAACCGCATTTCGCGGTCGGAAGACTCCGCGAAGCGCTCGTCGTTGATCACGGGGTCGTACAGCAGCAAGTCCATATCCATACCGATGCACTTCTTCGCGAAAGCTCTGCCAATTCGTCCGGTGCCTATCACCGCCACTGTCTTACCGGTCACCTCATCGCCGAGAAAGGGATGATACGGATGCCACGACGTCCACTCATTCTCCTCGACAAGCCTTTCCGAGGAGTAAAGCTTGCGCGAGAGGGCGCCCATAACGAAGAACGCGAACTCAGCCGTGGCCTCGGTCAGCACGTCGGCAGTGTTGGCGAACGGAATACGGTTACGATTGGCGGCCGCGCGATCGATGTTGTCGAAGCCAACGGCCATTTGAGCTACGATTCGCAACGACCCGGCGCCGGCGACGAACACGTCTTCGTCGATCCGGTCGCGCAGGGTTGTGATCAGGGCAGCAACGCCTCCGCGGACTTTTTCCAGGATGACAGACGTGGGCGGCGCTTCCTTGCCGTCGTATACCTCCAGCAAATATCCGCGTTCGCGCAGGCGGTCTAATGCCTCTTGGCCAATGTCCGCGGTAGCAAAGATGTTGATCCGATTGCCAGCCATGGTTTGAAACAGAGTCCGTACGAGTGGAATCCTCGAACCGCGTCTACCCGTTCACCGAAGCCTCATCACATAAATCTCATAAATTCCGTCGCGGTTAGTCTGAAAGGCGAGCTTTGAACCGTCGGGTGACAAGGAGGGTCGCCGATCCTGCGAAGGCCCGACAGTCAGGCGCTCGAGGTTCCCGCCGGCCGAATCAATCTGAAAGATGTTAGTCCTTGCTTTCAGATTATTGACGAGCATTATGAAGGCTATTCTTCCGCCATCGGCCGACCAGCAAGGTTCGCCCGCCGGGCTCAGCAGTCGATCCTTTTCAACAACCTGCACCGCGTTTTGTACAAGAACCAGAAGCGTCTCGAAGGCCTTCGGCGTCAGACGTACGATCGCGCTCTCACGGAGCTGTATTCGGCTGCCGGCATCCAGCAGGAAAGCGTCGAACCGATATAAGCGATTGTCGGGAGCGCTCATAGCCGTCGTAAGTGTTTTGTAAGAACTCGGTAAGAGTTTTATCAGCGCGACTTTAAGAAAACCCGAAAGACTTTTGAAAGCGCCCGGGGCTACCGTCTGCCGCGTCGGCAAAGCCGCTGAAGGATGCTTCAAAAAGGAGCCTTCAAAAATCCTCGCCAATTATATTGCCCGGTCGGCAGTCGCAGCAATGCATCGGGCATCCGGCAGCAAGAACTCTTTAGGAGAAGCTGGCGTGGGGAAGACGAGCAGAACCGAACGGATGGTCGAGATCCACGAATTCTATGTCATCAGGTCGGCGAGCGGGTCTTTGCCCGCGCTTTGCGGCGAGTGCTCCACGGGAGACGCCATTATGGTCGCTCCCGAGCAAGCGGCCGCGATCGCGGCGGTCCCGGTGCGAACGATTTATCTCTGGGTCGAAACCGACGCGGTTCATTACAGCGAAACACCAGACCGCTCGATCATCGTCTGCGTCAAATCGCTGGCCGTCACAGGTGATCAGGTAAGAGGAAACTTACGATGAAAGCATTACTACACATTGGCTACAAGAAACAACGGGCTATTTGCATCGCCCTGGCGGTGGTCATCGGCGTTCGTCACGATGCTTATGCCAACAAGCATCGGATTCCGGTAGAAGAGGAAAAACCCGTCGGCGAACGCGGCTCCTACCTTTACCCCGACGCTTATCCGAACACCCAAACTGGCGAGCAGCGCGATGCCCGGCTTTCGATCGCACCGACCGACCGTCGGCCGAGGTAAGCGACGCGCTGGTACGCCGGAACTGAGTAACGCCGATGTCGTGCTATTGCAGGCTTATCCCTAAGGATGGATGTGATGTTTTGCGGTAAGCGGCCACTATTTCACCGATGACCGAGTCAAGCCGAACTGCTTCCTATTTCGGCTCGGCTGGTCAAGTTGGTTGACAGATTGAGGCAACGCAATTCGGTGTTGGGCTAACGGCGGCTGGCCGCTTAAGTCGATGAAAGGGGTAACGACGCGATGTCACATCTAAAGAAGGCAATCAAACTCGGGACACTGGTGCCGGCGATGCTGTTGATGGCTGCCAATGCAGTCGCGCAGACGAACGCATTTACTTATCAAGGCAAGCTAGCGGATGGCGGCTCCGCAGCGAACGGCAACTACGATATACAGTTCAAACTGTTCGATACGGCTGCGACCGGGACGGGTTCTCAACAGGGTTCGACAATCACTAGTTCAAGCACCCAGGTTGCCGGCGGAATATTCACCGTGCAGTTGGATTTTGGTTCGGCGCCGTTTGCCGGAGCAAATCGCTTTCTGGAGATCGGAGTGCGGCCGGCTGGAAGCGCCAATCCTTACACGGTCCTTTCGCCGCGACAACAGCTCACCTCAACGCCGTACGCGATTCGTAGCAAATCGGCGGACACCGCGACCAACGCAACGCAGCTTGGGGGAATAGCTTCAAGCGGGTTCTTACAGAACACGACCGCCGCGCAGGCCGGCACAAGCTTCAACATCGACGGCAACGGAACTCTTGGGGGCTCGCTCGCCGCGAATACTGTCAGCGCCGCGACGCAGTACAACATCGGCGGGAGTCGGATGCTCAGCGCGCCGGGAACGCAAAATACGTTTGTGGGCGTATTTGCGGGCTTCCAAAACACCTCGGGTATCGAGAACTCTTTCGTGGGGTACGGCGCAGGTTCGCATAACACGACCGGGATGAAGAATTCCTTTTTCGGCTCGCTGGCTGGCCAGCAAAACACTGATGGTGAGTCGAACTCGTTTTTCGGCACCAACGCGGGGATGACCAACACGACGGGCAACGGCAATTCCTTTTTTGGAATGGGGGCTGGTAGAGACAGCAACGGTTGGAACAATTCCTTTTTCGGCGCGATGGCCGGCGTATCCAACCAGTCCGGCGGATCCAATGTCTTCATAGGAACCGGCTCGGGCTTTAACAACCTGTCTGGCAGCAGCAATACCTTTGTGGGATACAGCACCGGCACCGCTAACACTGAGGGCGAATTCAATTCCTTTTTCGGAACAACCGCGGGTAACGCCAACCTGGCAGGCGCTGCCAATACCTTTATCGGTCACGATGCTGGCCGGAGCAACATCCAGGGCAATTTCAATGTGTTCGTCGGTGAGAGCGCAGGGGCATCAAGTACACTGGAGAGCAACAACACAGCCATCGGCACGCTGACGAAAATAAATAGCGGTGTCACCAATGGAACGGCGATCGGTTTCCGCGCTCAAGTCGATTCAAGCAACAGCCTGGTGCTGGGCAGTACCTACGGCGTCAATGGGGTGTTCAATCCCACCAGAGTCGGCGTAGGTACCACATCGCCGCTCTACCAGTTGCACGTCATCGATCCGTTTAATTCGGGCTTTCGAGTTCAAACCAACATGTCCGGCGGGACGTTGGCTTCATTCGGTGGCTTCGGCGACTTCTACGTCGATGCTGCGGGCGTACCTGGGGGCAGACTCACAATAACGCAGAGCGGCAACGTCGGCATCGGCAACAACAATCCCAGCTCAAAACTCCAGGTCAACGGAAACGTGGCAATCTCAGGGAGCCTTTCCAAGGGCAGCGGCTCGTTCAAGATTGACCATCCGCTCGATCCAGAAAACAAATACCTCTACCACTCGTTCGTCGAATCACCGGACATGATGAACATCTACAACGGCGTCGCCCGGCTCAATCGTCGTGGCGAAGCCGTCATCGCGCTGCCCGATTGGTTTGAAGCTCTCAACAAAGACTTCCGTTACCAGCTCACTTGCATGGGCGGATTCGCGCCGGTCTTCGTCGCGCGAGAAATAAAGAACAACAGCTTCAAGATCGCGGGCGGCAAACCGGGAATGCGGGTCTCGTGGCAAGTCACCGGTGTTCGTCACGACGCTTACGCCAACAAGCACCGGATCACTGTCGAAGAGGAGAAGCCCGCCGGCGAGCGCGGCTCCTATCTTCACCCCGACGCGTTTCCGAATCCCGTAACAGGCGGGGATCGGGCTTCGGGCGCTTCGGCCAGGTCGAAGCGATGAAACCTACAGGCGGGTTTCGACCGCGTCGGGGCCCGGGCGAAACGCGATCGTCAGACGTCGCGTCGCGATTCGCCCGGTTTAGCCTTCTTGGAAGCTGAGTCTTAGTGAGGTGAGCGAAATGAAACCGACCGCACGCATTCTTCCCCGATTGACGACGATTGCCATCAGCGTCATTGTAGTCGCCGCCATCCCCGTCACGTTTGTTCCCCCGGTGTTCATGCAGCAACAAGGCGGGAACTACACGTTGAATCCTTCTCTCGTCTCCGGCGGGGGCGGCTCGAGCTCAAACGCGAGCACCAACATCACGGGGACTATCGGGCAGGCCGTCCTGGGTTCCTCCAGCGGCGGTTCATTTTCCCTCAACGCAGGATTCTGGCAGAGCAGCTCGCCCTGCTCCGCTCCCACGATCACGTCGCAGCCCTCGAACCAGACCGTCTGCGAGCGCGCCTCCGCGAGCTTCTCGGTTACCGCGACGGGCACCGGCCTCACATATCAGTGGCGGAAAAACTCAACCAACCTCGGCGGCGCGACTTCACCATCGCTTACTCTCAATAACCTCGCAGGGGGCGACGCCGGCTCATATGATTGCGTCATCTCAGCCACGTGCGGCAGCAGTGTTACTTCGAACGTCGCGACTTTGACGGTCAACATCTATTCGCTTTCTTCCTCGGGACAGTCGTTTCCATCTGCCGGTGGTACCAACACCCTGACCGTTTTAGTCGGGGGCAGTTGCGCGTGGACCGCCGTGAGCAACGCCGGCTGGATAACAATAACCAGTGGTGGAACCGGCTCGGGCACTGGTCCGGTCAATTACCGGGTCCTAGCTGACACGGGAGCGGCGCGAACTGGAACGATGACCATTGCCGGGCTGACCTTCACAGTTACTCAAGCGTCTCCCACGGCTGTAACTCTGATATCGCTGAACGCCTCCGCATACGATAAAG
>DATMCM010000008.1:0-2114 GCA_035558335.1 Blastocatellia bacterium
TCCAGGGTCGTCGAGTGCTTACTCCAGCGCGGCGACCGGCCGCGAGTCTTCGTGCGTGAAGAGAAGAGGGCACGATCGCGCTTCGGTGATCGCGTTGATGTCTTCGTTGGAGATCTCGCAGACCCAGCGTCACTGAAGACAGCGCTTGACGGAGTCGAAGTGCTCTTCCTAGTCAATACTGGTCCCCAGATCCCAGTGCAAGACGAAGGAGCAGCGAAGGTCGCCAAAGCCGCAGGAGTGAAGCATCTCGTCAAACTTTCGTCGATGGACGTGCAGCAAGGCCTCGCGATCGGTGCATGGCATGAGCGAGGTGAAGCAGCTATTCGTGCGAGCGGAATACCATTCACCTTTGTGCAACCCACAGGATTCATGTCGAATCTGCTCGCGTGGGCGCCGTCCATCAAAGCGGAAGGCGTGGTTCGTTCCTCTACCGGTGACGGAAGGAGAGCTTTCATTCATTCCGACGATATCGCCGCGGTCGCGACAAAGGTCTTAACGACACGTGAGCATGGCGGAGAATCGTTGCCGATCACCGGCCCAGAAGCGCTGAGCTTCGCCGAAGCAACGGCGAAGCTCAGCGTTGTAATTGGTAGAGGACTCACGTTCCAACCGATCTCCGATGAGGAAGCACGTCAACGATATGCAGCCAGTGGCGCGTCGCCGCCGGAGACTGATGCCCACGTTTCGCTATGGCGCGCAATTCGCGAAGGGCGGCTGGCAAACATCACGGACAATGTCGAACGCCTTCTTGGTCGCAAGCCGATTACGATGGATCAGTGGGCGAGGGAGAACGCTGCTGCGTTCCGCTGAGGAAATTTGATCCAGGCTAGACGTCAGCGCCGTCTGCCGGGTTAGAGCGAAATACAGCAAGATTTTGATAGATCGCCTCATCGCTGCCGGGGCCTTGCCCGAGTGACGGGCAACCCTTCCATAATCCGGTAAGGGTCGAGTAGCCGGGCGCCATTGCTGGCGCCCAGCCCTCTAAGGTAGGGTTACGCCATGCTTCTTAGATCCGATCTATCTGTTGCTCCCCGTTTCCTCTGGGAGTGCTTCACTAATCGAATCGTAAGCTGGGTTTCAGCCCCCGCCGCGTCGAACGTAGCGTGCGGATTTCCCGCACTACGCTCTCCTGTTTGCTTCTCGTCAAGGGTTATGCGGCCTATCGTGCTGGTGCAACTTTCGGGAGAGATGCGCTTCGTCGAACTCGATAGTCGTTAAACAGACCGAGCACGTTGTAAATCCACTCCCTACTCCATCGCTTCCAGCCGAATCCCTGGCGTTTCCGCGCACGCATCAGATGTCTCCGTATCTTCTTTTCTACCCAGTCTTTGATAGACGTGAAACATCTGCCGGAATGCCCTACCGCGAAGTAGTTCACCCACCCGCGAAGAATTGGGTTGATCATCTCGATCACCCGCCCCACAGGTTGGCTCGCATGTCGCCGGAAAATGTCCCTGAGCTTCGCCAGCACCGCCGTTCGCTTCTTCAGCTTTGGCGTGTACTGCGGCCGCCACACCCCTTTAAGACTTCGGATGCGGCGAAAATCGAACCCCAGGAATCCGAAACTTCCCTGCTTCCTGAGATCCACCATTCGGCTTTTCTCCTCGTTTATCTCCACTCTGAGCTTCGCGAGTTCTTCCCGCAATCGCTTTTCCACCGCTTTCACAAGCCAGTCATGACGCGAGTAGGAGTCAATCAATATCACCAGGTCATCCGCAAATCGTACATATTGGATGTAGGTGTATTTCCCGTTGCGGGTGGTGTCGATCGCTTTCTCAAGCATCCGATCTACCTCATTGAGATAGAGGTTGCTGAGCAAAGGTGAAACCACCCCGCCTTGAGGAACTCCCTTCTTTCCGGTGGCCTTGAGGATCATCTTGAGCAGCCTCATCACCGCATCATCCTGTACTCGCTTTGCCACCTTCTCTAACACCAAGTAGTGCTGGACGTTGTCGAAGTAGGCCCGCAAGTCAAGGTCAATGATTTTGGTTTTCTCAGTAACGATCGCTTCAGCCACTCGGCTCACCGCTTCATGCGCTGTTCGTTTCGGTCGGTATCCGTACGATCCCGGTTGGAAGTCCGCTTCGAAAATCGGTTCCAGAATGAGCTTGAGT
>DATMCM010000009.1:0-2698 GCA_035558335.1 Blastocatellia bacterium
AATCGACCGTGCCAATAGGCTTCTATGCCAACCGGGTCATCGGTCTTGATGAAGTGAACCACCTTCGCTTCCTCAGGAAGCTGGATTGCAAGCTCGCGTTCACGTCTGCCTACCGCGTTGGAGCGTCCGACTTTATAGTAACGACCGGACTTCAATAGGTAGACGTATTGGAGTTCCGATTTGCTTTCCGCGCCGCCTCCTTCTTCCGCGTTCAAGCTGTTTCTTTCCCTTTGTGAAAGAGCCTCGGTACAAAGAGCCGCAACATCCTCGTAGCCGTGTGCCACGCAGAACTCGTGAAGCCGTTTCGCAAGTGCCTGCTTGTCACCAAGACGTGCGAACGTGCTGCTCCACGGAAAACCTGGTTCGGTTCGCGCCTTCAATTTGATCTCATTGCTGACCGGGAAGTGGCCGAGTTCGCGCGCGAAGGATGCGAGATATCCAAGCAACTCGTCTTCATTTCGAGGGCCCTGAAGCGGATTCGGCTCGAAACCTGCTTCGATGAGAGCATCGCCCCATCGCGCCCAGAACTTGCCCATCCAGTCCGAGGACTTGATTCCGGTTTCCGTGCGAAAGCGCGCGATTCCGAGAGGCGAGCCCCCGTTCTTCCCGGCGGTTCGCTTGATCTCTTCGAGAATGTGATTCTTCGTGAACACGTTCCCTCATGGCCGCCAGGACTACTTCTTCAAGTATTGATCGAACCACGCGATCGCCATCTTGATCGCCGGGTCACGCTGCGTCGTGTAGATGCCGTAATGGGTTATCCCGGGGACCACTACGTATTTCTTCGGTCCGGTCATCCGGTCGTAAGCCGCCTTGGCGTGGTCGTTGTTATCAAACAGCTCTTCTTTTTCGGCCACGATGAACAGCGCCGCGCAAGTCTTGAGCTTTGCCGCATCCTCGACCGGCGCGTAAAGCAAGAGATGATCGCGGATCGGCGCGCCTTGCAGGTTGCCGATGACCTTTGCGCGAGGCGCCGGATAGCCGATCTCGCCGCGAGCTCGCTTGGTCGCTTCTTCGTAAGCCAGCTTCACCTGGTCCGATTCGCCGCCGGCGATCGACACCGCCTTTGGTCGCGAATCGAGCGAGCCGACCTGACTAACGATCGCTTTCACTCGCGGATCGCGCGCCGCAACATAAACGACGTGGCCGCCCGAGTAGCTCGATCCCCGCAAGCCGATTCGATTCTTGTCGACCATCGGCTCACCCATCGCCCAGTGGATTGCGTTGAACCAGTCGGTCACCATTTCCAGGGGATCGACAACCTCGCGGACTTCGATGACTTCGGCGGTAATCTTCACTCCATCCTTCTTCATACCTGTAGCGCTGGCGAGGATGAGCCGCGAGTCGCTCTCGCCCCAGCCGCGATAGTCGAAGTCGATCACCAGATAACCGGCGTTGGCGAGGTCAATCGCATCGCGGCGAAAGCCTGCAGCCGTCCCGCCCCACCCGTGAGCCTGGATGATCGTCGGCAGCTGTTTGCCGGCCAGCGACTTCAGCGAGAACAACTCGGCGTGCATGCGGACGCCTTCGCTCATTATGTTGGCCGAGCGAAAATCAATCGTGTCGGGCGCTTTGAAAGCCGAAGCCAGTTGCTGCCCGGCTTGCGCGGCTGCCGCCGACGGGACGGTCAGCAGAACGGCTACTGAAATGATAATGAGCGCCCTGAGCTGGTTGTTTTTCATCTACGTTCTCCTCGTGTCTGGTTGTTTTCTGTTCGCCGTCTTTGCGTCTCCGCCTCCGCGATGGACCAAACGCCGGAACTGTTCAACCGCAGAGCCGCTGAGACGCAGAAGCTATGCGGAGAACTTCGCGAAACACACACTGCTTCTCCCGGTCAACCTTTCAAAGCTTTGAGCTCGTCTGCTCGGCGGGCTTAGGGTTCAGCCCGAGATGCTCGCGGAACCAATCGGCGGCGGCATTCGAGCTGATCTCAAACGCTTCGCCAATGTACATCTCAAAGTGCGTGATGCCGGGAACCGAGACGACTTTTTTCGGCCCCGGCAGGATCTCAACTGCGGCGTAAGCGTTGTCGCGATTATTGAACAACTCTTCCTTCTCGGCGACGACGAAGAGCACCGGCCGCGCCCCGATCTCTTTCACGTACCGGAAAGGCCGGTACTCAGCAACTGCCTGCTGTGTTTCCAGATCCACCATCCGTCTGGTCGAGAACCCGGTCTCGTACTCGCTGCCCTGTCCGGTACGCGCCCGCTTGATCGCATCTTCGAGAGCCTTGGCGTTCAGCGGCACCGGCCCCGGCTGCGCGTTCTTGCCGGAGATCGCCGGGACCTGTCCCACGACCGCTTTGACTCGCGAATCAAGCGCTGCGGTAACTACAACATTGCCGCCCGCGAAGCTCGATCCCCAGATGCCGATTCGATCGGGATCGACGCCCGGCTCGCCCTGCAGATACGAAATCGCGCTTCGAATGTCGTCGACCTGTTTCATTGGAATGAGACGAGTGCGTTTGATCACCACATCGGCTTTGGTTCGATTGAAGCGAGTGTCGTCAGTAGTCTTGAAGGGTTGGCTTGTCGAGACGAAGCCGTCACTGCCTCCCCAACTCCGATAGTCGATCACTATCGCGACCAGCCCGCGCTCGGCAAAACGCGCGCCGTATTTCTCAATCGAGAAATGCACCGCCGCCCATCCATGCGCGAGCACGACACCTGGAGTTTTGCCCTGTGTCGAGAATCCCTTG
>DATMCM010000010.1:0-14789 GCA_035558335.1 Blastocatellia bacterium
CCACGAGGTGGGTTTGGAGGGCACACACAACAATGGGCTACCATGCGTTTGATTTGACCGGCAAAGTGGCGGTCGTCATTGGAGGAACTTCGGGAATCGGGCGGGCGATCACTCACGGTTTGGCTGAGGCGGGCGCCGACGTAGTCCCCTCCTCGCGCCGAATCCAACAAGTCGAGACCACCGCAGGCGAAGTCGAGCAGCGAGGACGACGATCGCTAAGAATCCCATCCGATGTGACGGACAGAACGTCGCTCGAAAAACTGTTGCAAGGGTGTCTTGACGCCTTTGGCAAGGTCGACATCCTGGTCAACTCGGCGGGCAAGACCAAACGCATTCCGACTCTTGATCTGACCGACGCAGATTGGAATGACATTATGGAAACAAACCTGACGGGACTTCTGCGTGCCTGTCAGGTGTTCGGCCGTCACATGCTCGAGCGCGGGTACGGGCGGATCGTCAACATCGCCTCACTGGCTTCGTTCGTGTCTCTCTACGAGGTCGCCGCCTACTCTGCAAGCAAGGCAGCGGTGGCATCGTTGACTAAGTCGCTGGCGATCGAATGGGCCTCGCGCGGTGTGACAGTGAATGCAATAGCACCGGGGGTATTTCGCACCGCGCTCAACGAAAAGCTTCTTGACGAAACGCCACGCGGTCAAGAGTTCCTGGTGCGAACTCCGATGAAGCGATTCGGAGGAGTCGAGGAGCTGGCGGGGGCGGCCGTCTTCCTGGCGTCGGACGCAGCAACTTATGTGAGCGGTGAAGTCCTCGTCGTCGACGGCGGCTTACTTGCCAGTGGGGTCAATCAGTAGGGTTCGGGGTTCAGGGTTCGGCGTTCAGGGTTCGGGGTTCCGGGTTCAGGGTTCGGGGTTCAAGGTTCGGGGTTCAGGGTCCAAGCTTCGGGGTTCGCGGTTGTCGGTTCTGTGTTCCTGGGCTTTCATTTGCTAATCCACCTATTGAACGACAAAAGCCCGAACTCTGAACCCCGAACCCTGAACCCCGAACCCCGAACCCCGAACCACCGATCCCCGAACCTATCACCAACTATGCATCGTGCCGTCGAGCTTTCGATTGATCGGAAGGTAAGCCCTCTCGTAAGGATACTGCGAAGCCAGGTTCTCATCTATATCAACGCCCAGTCCCGGCGCTTCCCCGGGGTACATCATCCCTGCCTCGAAGGTGTAGTGATGAGGAAACACAAGGTCCGTTTCATCCGTGTGACGCATGTATTCCTGAATCCCGAAATTGTGGACGCTAAGATCAAAGTGCAAAGCGGCCGCCAGACACACCGGGCTCAAGTCCGTAGCCCCATGACACCCGGTCGCAACATGAAAGATCTCGGCGTACGCCGCAATCTTTCGCAGGTGACTGATACCGCCGGCGTGTACCACCGTCGTCCGTATGTAATCTATCAACTGTTCGCTTATTAGCTGGTTGCAGTCATAGATCGTGTTGAAGATCTCGCCGACCGCAAGTGGCGTAGTGGTATGCCGACGTATCAAACGGAAGCTTTCCTGCAGCTCAGCTGGCGTCGGGTCTTCCAACCAGAACAGGTGATACGGCTCGAGGCTCTTGCCCAGCCGCGCAGCTTGAATCGGCGTGAGCCGATGATGCACGTCGTGAAGCAGATGGATACCCGGGCCAAACTCCGCGCGCAAACGCTCGAATAGCTTAGGCGCCGAGTTAAGGTAAAGTTCGCTGCTCCACTCATTCTCGGGAGGCAAACCCCTCTCAGCAGGTTCGTAGTACATCTTCCCACGCCCGACACCATAAGTGCTGACAAGACCGGGAACTCCGCTCTGCGCGCGAACTGCGCGATAGCCCAACTCCAAATAGTGCTTCACGGCGGCGACGGTTTCGTCCACATCCGCGCCGTTCGCGTGACCGTAAACCATTACCGAATCTCGTGACGCTCCTCCAAGCAGTTGATAAACAGGCACTCCGAGAACTTTCCCGGTTATGTCCCAAAGCGCGGTGTCGACCGCTCCAATCGCGGCCATTGTCACCGGGCCGCGACGCCAGTAAGCACCTTTGTAAAGATATTGCCATGTATCTTCGATTCGTCGCGCGTCTCGTCCGATCAACAGTGGAATGACATGGTCGTTCAGGTAACTCGCAACCGCCAGCTCGCGGCCGTTTAGTGTCGCGTCGCCCAGACCATAGACTCCATCCTCAGTCACAAGCTTGAGCGTGACAAAGTTCCGGCCCGGACTGCAAACAATCACCTTCGCATCGACGATCTTCATTGATCCTCCTGGTGCAGACTGGCCGTTCTAAGCTACATCCGGCTCTTCCGGTTCAGTACAGCCAACACCCTGCAGGTCACAATCAGATTTTGACGACCCGCTCTTCCTCCATCGCCAAATTCGCCGACAGCACGGACACTGCTGCGTTTCTTCCGACTTGCGCATCGACCACTGCTTTCTTGCCGTCGCGAATACAGGAGACGTAGGATTCAAGCTCTCGATAAACCGCGCTGCGTCTTTCGGTGTCTTGTGATGCCACTTGAGCCCCTTCCTTCTGACTCTGCGTGGAGGTCTTCATAGTCTCGCCAGTCGCACCGATAACCATCGCCCCTTCGGCTTTGGCAAGTTCGGGCGGCTCTTTCTCGCGAAAGTAAAGCGCCTTATCCCAACCCATCTCGATTGTTCCTTCGGTACCCATGATTACTATATGTTCACCGTCATGGGCATTCGTAGTTGTGGAGCTGAACGTCACCTTTTGCCCGGCAGGATAGTTATAGACGACCACCACGTTGTCGAAGGTCTCGCGGCCGTCTTTCCAATAATCAATGCCTCCTATCCCGGTTACCGCAGCGGGCGGCGAGCCGAGGATAAGGTTACAGATCTCGATCATGTGCGATCCTAGCTCGCACATCAGCCCGCCCGAGTACCGCTTATACATTCGCCAGTTGATCAAGTGCTCGAGATCCAGATAGCCCCACGGGCTCGGGTCGAAGTTGATCTTGGGAACCGGGCGACGCCAATCGCCGTTTCGATGCCACGCACACCGAATGTGCGTGACCTTCCCCAACGCGCCGTCGCGCGACATATCCACGACCTTGCGAATAACCGGATCGAACCGATGCTGGTGCCCGACCTGAAAGACTTGCGAAGCGTGCGCCTTGGTTGCCTGAAGAATCTGGTCGCACTGCTTCATGGAATACATCATCGTCTTTTCGACGAAGACGTGCTTGGAGGCATCGAGCGCGGCAAAGGCAATCTCGTAGTGCAAGTGCAGTGGCGTAGCGATGATCACGCCGTCGACATCCTTGCTCTCGATCATCTTTCGATAATCGGTAAACGTCTTGGGCTGGCTGCCCGCAAGGTTTACGCCCTTGTTCAGGTTCGGTTCGAAGATGTCACAGACAGCGGTGATCTTCGAGTTGGCCACCATTGCGAGATTGCGGATCAAGCTGCTACCCTGACCGCCTGCTCCGATGACGCCGATATTGACCCGATCATTCGCCCCCAACGCGGACGCCGGTACGCTTGAAGACCCAAGCATCAAACCTGCTGCGCCCAGAGTTGTCGCCTCCAGGAAATTCCGCCTTGATAGCGTCGTTTTACTTTCGGTCATAGTCGCCTCCGTCAAAAATTCAGCCGAGCACACCCTAAGCCACCCTCCGGTTGCCTGTAATAGAGAATGGCGCGAGCGTAAGGACGAGTTTTCATGAATGCCCTCGCCTTTTCGACTCCCATAACCATCAACGCCTTTGATAGCGCTTCGGCCTCAACCCCGCTTGGAGTAATTATGGTAGCGCTCAAAAGCCCCTCGATCGGACGACCGATTCGCGGGTCCATTATGTGGCAATAGGTTTTCCCCCCAGCCTCGAATGTCTTTTCATGACAGCCCGAAGTAGAAATAGACTGGTCTTTGACCTCGATGTCCGCGATTCGGTGTGAACGATCCAGCGGGTCACTTACCTCAACCCGCCACGAGGTCTGTCCGGGCGGCGCCCCGATAGCACAGATGCTGCTTGAACCGGAAGTTATGAAAGCGCACTTGACGCCGCTTTCGCGGAGGATTTCTGCCGCTCTATCGACAGCATATCCCTTCGCGATGCCACCCAGGTCAAGCTCTACGCCTTCACGATCAAATCGAATCGTGTGGGTGCGTGCATTGAGCAGCAAATGTTTGAAGCCAACTCGCGCCATTACCGCTTTCAGCTCGGCCGTCTCGGGCACTCGCCCCCGACTATCGAAGAAACCCCATGTCTTCATCAGCGGACCGACTGTGATGTCAAACGTGCCGTCCGTAGTTTTGCTGTAGTCAATGGAAAGTTTCAGAAGATCGAACAGCTCCCTTTCAACGATAACTTCTTCACGCCACGCGTGGCGATTGACGTAGGTTAGTTCGCTTGCGTCCGAGTAGTTGCTCATTTGTCGATCAAGCCGATCGATCTCATCGAAAGCCGCGTCAGCAGCTTCCGCCAGTCGGGCGCGATCCGGACCGTAGGCGATGATCTCGAACTTAGTCCACATCAGCCGTCGCGCTTCCTGGTACATCACAGGTTGAGACTGCGAGGCGAAAGAGACCCGCTGGCCGCCACCGGCGACAACCAGTGTGAGCAATAATATGATCAACCAGCTTATCGACATTACACTCGTCAAGCCTCCACGATTTCAGTTTAAAGCAACGTCGTAGCCGAGGCGCGAGGCGCGAGGCGCAGTCGCGCAGCGAATCGGCTTCCCACTCCGGACAAGTCGTATTCTGAGGATGCGTGCGCGGAGATGGATACGTCCAGTCAAGTGCAAGAAGACGGCCGCGGAGTGTTTATACGCCGCACCGGCGCACGGAAAGCTACATTCCCAAGGTGCTGAAGCGCATCCGAAAGCGAGCAGTAAGCGCCGTCCTCCTCAGCACACAGCCGATCTCGCTGGGCGAGCTTTTCGGTGTGAATGCGCTCCGCTAGCGACTGCGCCTGTATTCTGGAACAGGAAAGCGCCAACTGATGCTGAACCTATTTTGAAGAAAGCCTCTCGTCTGCTTATTGTGTTCATTACTATCCCGCTTAACTCTCTCGTTGAATGTGAAACCATCGCACAAATTCCAATCAAGTGCGAGAAACAATCAGTTGGTATTTATGGAACGCGCCAAGCATTTGGGTCCGCTCTTGAATCTCAGCGATCAGCAAGTCGAGCGATGAGACGACCCGGGTTGCGCTCGGGTAGTCCGTCGCAAGTCCCGCCTCAAACTGCCGCCAGCGCAAAAAGAAAAGGTCGGCTCGCTTCCGCACCAGAACAGCCAGGGAGCGAGTTTCGTCAGTCGCTTTTTCGGACAGAAGGCTCACCGGGATACCGTCTCTCAGCGCCTCGCTTGTGTACCTGCCAACATCTTTCCCATCAATTGCAATTCTGTAGTCGCCCGAAGGCAGCCCCGTAAGATGTAAGATCACCTGTCCGATCTCCATGACCGCCGGCTTTACTCTGCGCAGTTTTTCGGACGGAAGAGGCTCGGACCATGGAAGTGGAGCTATGACACTTAGACTGGCCGTTCTGTCCTGACCAAAACTCACCTGTTTACTCAACTGTGAGCCGCCGGCCGGCGCTCCCCAGGCGCGCAATATCTCGGTGGCTATAAGCAACTGCCCATCCTCCTGGGGATGCACTCCGTCGGGAGCAAATGTGTAAGCCGGATCATCCCTCTTTGCCTGCAACAGTGCTTCGGTTGTAACTGTGTGCAGGTCTATTACCGGCAATCCTTCGCGCTGTGCGATAGCCTTGACAGCCTCGCTATAGCGATCCAACACGTCGTTATACCGATCTGTGTGAGACCAGGAAGTGTGGCGGGTGCCGTCGTAAACCGTCGGCGTCATAACGTAGATGCGGGCGCCTGTCCTGGATTTCAACTCTCGAATGATTGCGGTAAGTCCATCTTCGTAGACCTTCGATATAGCGGGATCGAAGTCTCGATACTGGCCGTCGTTCATGCCGAAAAGGAGTGTGACCACAGTCGGCCGATGATCGATTACGTCGCGCTTGATACGAGCCAGGCCGCCGACTCCGTCGCATGGCTTACAATCATTGCTGCTAACTTTATCGCCGCCCCATCCCGTATTGATGAATGTGATGCGCCGGTCAGGATAATGAGTCAGCACGTAGTGCTCAACGTAGGTAGTGTACAGGCGTTGCTCGGTTATGCTGTCGCCATAAAAAACTACGCGGTCCCCATCTTTGAGAGCGAAATCGCTTTGCTTTTGCGCGAGTAAGCTGCGTGATAGTCCCGCTGGATGGCTTCGTGGCGAACTAGCCTGCGCCGCATAGCTCAGGCTCATGCAAAGCAAAGTGATCCCAACCACCGTGAGATTCAGACTCCGTTTAACAAGCATCAGTTTTCTCCCGGTTTAACTGCGTGCGCATCTCCTAAATTGATTGAGGCATTATGGCTTCAGACCCTGCTATGTTCGCACTTTCGATTTGCCATTGTATTCATAGGAGGCTGCTCTGGCCAGGCAGAGAATCTACGACGCAATAATCATTGTTTCGGGCGCATCGGGCGGCATGGCTGCGAAGGAATTGACCGAACGTGGCTTGGAAGTGCTCGTGCTCGAAGCGGGCCCGCCGGTGATTCCTGAGCGTGATATGAACTCGCACCAGTGGCCTTTTCAATCTATGTATCGCGGCTTCGGCCCTCCCGGATGGAAAGGCCACGACCAATGGATGCAGGACACAGCGAGCGAATTCAGCCGCCACTTCTACGTAAAAGACACCGAGCATCCTTACACGACCGATCCCGGAAAACCTTTCATGTGGGTGCGTGCTCGAATCGTCGGCGGAAAGACTCTGCACTGGGGGCGATTCTCCTGGCGCCTGACCTGGATTTCAAAGCCGCGAGCCGCGACGGATTCGGTGACGACTGGCCCATCAGCTATGCGGATATAGCTCCTTACTACAACCGCGCCGAAGAG
The DNA here is from genome assembly GCA_035558335.1 of Blastocatellia bacterium. Classification (GTDB taxonomy): domain Bacteria; phylum Acidobacteriota; class Blastocatellia; order UBA7656; family UBA7656; genus Onstottus_B. Next base: position 6,908 of record DATMCM010000010.1, read on the forward strand.
TTCATCGGCGTGAGCTCTACCACATCCTTGTTAAGACGGACCCATATCACACATAAGGTCTTTGACCCCGCTGATTGCACCTACTCGCTTACGTTTGTTGCTTGAGGCGCGAATCGATCATAATGTGTGCGCCGACCTTTTGTCTGGCCTTGCAACAATGCTCCGGGAACCACGCAAGGAACCCGGGGACTTGGTAATCTCACCGGCAAGTTCACGCTGGAAGCCGCGCCGGGACAGGCTCACCCAACAGGTCGGCGGCAACCTCGTAAATAAGTCTTCGTAAATATCGTCGGTCTTTTCGCGCCAAACGCTATGAACCCACACTGGTTGAGAATGTCAGACAACGACTCAACACGCCGGCAATTCTTGAGGGGTGTCGGATCCGGAGCGATGGGACTCACTCTCTCAGGAACTTTCCATGCTCGTTCCTACGACAGCGAGAGACTTCAGGACTTGCTTGTTTATGTCGGCACCTACACGACAGGCAAGAGTGAAGGAATCTATCTCTACCGGATGAATGTCTCATCAGGTGAGTTGACGCACGTCACCACGACCAGAGGAGTTGTGAATCCTTCTTTTCTGACTCTCGACCCGACGAGACACTATCTGTATGCGGTGAACGAGGTAACGGATTTTGCCGGCAAACCAGGTGGGGCTGTCAGTGCATTTGCGATCAATCGGAGGACCGGCGCATTGCAACTCCTGAATCAGCAACCCTCGCTCGGCGGCGCGCCTTGCTACGTGACGGTAGATCGCACCGGCCGGTTCCTTCTAGTTGCTAACTATGCCGGAGGAAATGTTTCCGTCATTTCAATTGAGCCCGATGGAGCATTGGGGGGCGCGACGGATGTCGATCAGCATCATGGGTCCGGCGTAAACCCGGATCGTCAGGAAGGGCCCCATGCGCATTCGATTGTGATGGATCAGACTAATCGCTATGCATACTCGTGTGACCTTGGAACAGATAAGATAATGATCTACCGCTTTGATTCGAAGAAAGGAAAGCTGACTGCAAACCAACAGCCATGGGTGCAAGTTAAGCCCGGGGCCGGACCTCGCCACTTTACCTTTCATCCCAGCGGCAGGTACGGCTACGTGATGAATGAGTTGGACGCAACGGTGACGGCGTTCATATGCGATAGCGCTAAGGGAACATTGAAAGAGATGCAGACTGTGCACACCCTTCCCGAAGGATTCTCGGAGATGAATACGACCGCGGATATCCATGTTTCTCCGCACGGCAAGTTTCTCTATGGTTCGAATAGAGGGCATAACACCATCGTCGTATTCGAGATTGATGAGAAAACAGGCAAACTGAGATTCATTCAACACGCAGCGACCGAGGGAAGAACTCCCAGAAATTTCGCGATTGATCCGACGGGCACGTTCCTGCTCGCGGCCAATCAAGACTCAGATACAATCGTCACGTTCCGGATTGATCAGGTGACGGGAAGACTAAAGCCCACAGGCTATGTCACCGGGGTGCCATCGCCCGTCTGTTTGAAACTGACCCAGCCCCTGTTGTAAACATGTCTATTAGCAGGCAGGTTAGATAAAGAAGCCGTCTAGTCATTTAACCAGCACTATGCTTTTCATAAGAAGAGCTCACTTCAATCGAATAGATCGGAGACAACCCAATGAATCGTCGATTATTCCTGAATCAAGCATTCGCCGGAACGTTGGGTGGTCTGTGCCTGACGAAATCAAACCTGATGGCTTCAATCGCAGGGAAAAGAAAGCTGTCAAAGATCGGACTTCAACTTTATACCGTGAGGAGAGAGTTGGAGAAAGATTTTGAAGGCACGCTTGCCAAAGTGGCGGGTTTAGGATTCAGCGAAGTCGAGTTCGCAGGTTATTTCAACCGCACGCCACAGCAGGTCAAGTCCGTTTTGGCAAAGAACAGTCTCGCCAGCCCGTCTGTTCACATTCTGGCTGCGGGGCTTCGCAGCAATTTGCAGCAGACGATTGATGCGGCGAAGATCATCGGGCATCAGTATGTCGTATGCGCTTACCTGCTCCCCGAAGAACGCAAGTCGCTCGATGATTACAAGCGGTTGGTTGAACTGTTCAACGATGCCGGAAAAAGATTGAAGGAAGCCGGACTCCAATTCTGCTATCACAACCATGACTTCGAGTTCACGCCGATTGACGACAAGATCCCATATGACTTGATACTCGCGGGAACAGACCCGAAGACGGTGAAAATGGAGTTGGACCTCTACTGGATAACGAAAGCGGGGCAGAGTCCCTTGAAATATTTTTCAGCACATCCGGGAAGATTCCCGCTCGTTCATGTCAAGGACATGGATGCGACGCCAAAACGATTCTTCACCGAAGTCGGGCGCGGCACGATAAATTTCAAAGAGATTTTCGCCGGCTCTGATAAAGCGGGCATCAAGCATTACTTTGTAGAGCAAGACGAAACGCCCGGCTCCCCGTTTGCGAGCATCAAGTTAAGCATAGAATATTTGAAGCAGCTCGAGTTTTAGACAGTCATCGGAGGGCGACACTAAAACTTTATCTGTTCTGTTCCTCCTCTCAGTGGTTCATGTTCGTATTGCTGACAAAGGCCACCTTCCTACTGTCGGGCGACCAGGAGGGTACGTTGATCGTCCCCTGCCCACCATAGACGTAGGCGATCACTCTGGGCCTATCTGCTTCGATAGACATCAATCGGAGATAGACTTGTTTGTAGAAGGGGTGATCGCTCGGGGAAACTTCCTTAGAGAAGGACAAGAATACGATCCATCTACCATTGGGAGAAATGTGGGGGAACCAGTTATTGTATTCGTCACTGGTAATCTGTTGCTGGTCGCTTCCATCCGGCTTCATTCGCCAGATTTGCATGGTTCCGCCGCGGGCTGAGTTGAAGTAGATATATTTACCGTCAGGGCTATACTCCGGGCCATCGTCCAGCCCTTTAGCAGTCGTAAGCCGGACCTCTTCGCCGCCATCCGTTGATACTTTATAGATGTCAAACTCGCCCTCTCTCTCTCCGGTGTAGATCAGGAACTTACCGTCGGGCGACCACCCATGCAGATAGGAGGGCCCTTTTGAGGTGACCCTCTTCGCCATGCCTCCCTCGACAGGAAGTGTATAAATGATCGACATATTCTGATCTTCCTTACTGTGATGGCTTATGCCTATCATTTTCCCACCAAAAGATAGTACGTGGTCATTGTTGTTACTGGTGGCAAAGCCCGTGTCTATGACCACAGGCATTTTTTTCGCCAGGTCGAAACGATATAGCCGGCCTCCGCTGTTGTAGATTAACGCTTTGCCATCCGGCGTCCAATTGGGCGCCTGTATAGAGCCGGGCTCGCGGTAGATTATCTTTCGGTGTCCCGAATCGGCGTCCAATATCTCCAGGTTACTTCCGATGTAGTCTTTATAAGGGACAAAATCCTTTTTGGCAGGAACGATAATCTGCACATTACTAAAAACAGCTTTCTCGACTACGTCCTTATTATGTGAGCAGACATACAGACCTGCGTATACCTCGGTGCCCAGTGCAAGATCGGATACCTGCTGTGTGACAAACGCGTCACCAAAACGCGCCACTGACACGGTGTAGGTATCGCCTTTTCTCTCCAACTGAATTACGTCCGCTCCTTTGAGGGACGATTTCACCTCCTCGGTAATCCCGGATTTGCTTCGCCTGAACTGTAGAGATGTAAGGCCATCGCCATGCACCGCTCCATTGACATGCGGGGAGTCTGAATCAAGACTCGAGCGCACCATCCATCCGATCTTTCGATGTTGCTCCACACCTTCGCCGACGAATTGAGCTCTTGTGGTCAGGATGAAATTGCCTCTAATGCGCTTCCACTCGAAATGGAATTCGTCGTGGTCGAACCACATATTAGCTCCGGAGCCCTTTATGGTGTATTCCTGTTTTTCAGCGTCGTAGGTCGCAGAGCCGGGTTTGTTAACCTTGCCGATGTCATCCTGGCTCTCAAAGATACCCAGGGATTCAGATTGGGAAAAAGATATCGAAGGTATACTAAGATTGATTATGGCGAGTATCACTACAAGGCTGGAGGGTCTGTTTTTCATCGTCAATCATTCCCCAGGTGATTGCGGAGTTGCGTGTTCAGAAGAACCGCCACTAAGATACCCGGGACACAAGGATCCACCAAGCCTCTCTTTGTGGACCTTCGTGTCTTTAGTGCCTTCGTGGCGAGAAAGCATCGGTCACGCCATCACGCTACCCGGTTTTGTACATGGGTGTCAGGTTTCCTCGAGAAGTTAATCGCTCGACGCGGCGTAAACGGTTCGAGGACGTCCAACTAATCCACCTCGAGGAGAATCTCTTTTCGTAAACCGGAGGTCAAGGGTTCGAGTCCCTTCGCTGGCTCCATAGACTCAGCAAGTTAGCGCCGATCACGTCGACAGCGCTCGCTTCGTCGTTCACTCTTTCGTGCTCGAACACATAGCATCTTTCGCGAGTCAACTGGCTGTCATCGTAGCGAGCTTTCCTTCTAGTCGAGAGGCGAAAGGCTTTCAGGTTCGCTTCAAACGATCAAAAGGGCAGCGGGACTTTGAGCGTTCAACGTGATAGCGTTGATCAGAATGATACCGATAAGCGGCGCGGTGGCGCGTGTCGCGCCAAAGCCGTTTCTAAGAATGATGACCTTTCTGAATCGCATGCGAACGCCTCCGGTGGTGATGACTCACTGAGTGATCTCCGTTGATAGCTCGACGACCTGCCCGGCGCGGAGAACCCTGGCAACCAACTGCTCGCCGGGTTTCAGATTGCTCAGGCTCTCATAAATCCTCTGGGAGGACGCGTTCCCTTCGAGAACCTCAATCCCATTGACCGAGAGCATGACGTCGCCGCCCAGCAGCAGGTCGCTCCCTTCGATTGAGGCGCGTAGTGTGCCGGGCCTGATTCCCAGGCGCCAACCGGGAGACCCTTCGGCAACCCGCTGTACCAAAAACCCGGCTGGCTGTTGCAGGTTGAGCATCCCGGCGAGGTCACCCTGAACCAGAATGCCTTCCATACCCGACCAGAAAGGCTTCTGCTCTAGAAGAATGCGCGCCATCTTTGAGGTCGCGGCAAACCCAATCCCCTCGAAGCCGCCCGAGCGGCTAAGGATGTTACTGACGATGCCGATCACCTCCCCCTTCCAGTCGAACATGGGACTTCCTGAATTCCCGCCGTTGATCGCGGCGTCGGTCTGGAAGAACTCCCATGCCGACACGCTCGGCAGACGGCTCTTCGGGGCCGCCCGCCCGCTGACGTGGCCCACGGTGAGAGTGAGCGAGAGGCCATAGGGCGCGCCGACGACGAACACCTCATCGCCCACCTCTACTTGATCCGAGTCGCCGAGTTTGGCGTGTGACACGCCCTGCGGGACCGAGTCGAGCTGCAGCAGCGCGACGTCGGCATTAGTGGCTGAGGAGATGACGCGAGCGGTAACAATCTGGCCATCGGCGAATTCAACGAAGACCTTGTCTACCGCCTGGACCACGTGCGCGGCAGTTAATACCTTGCCGCTGTCTGATATCAAGACTCCGGATCCAAGGCCGGCCGAGCTCACCATCCCCTGACGGGGCAAGGGGGCAACGGTCCGCTCCACGGTCCTGACCACGACGACGGACTGTCTCACTCTGCGAAAGGTATCTCGAAGTTGCCCGTTTGCTCCGACCGGGTCACCTACAAGCGGCATTAACAGGATCAATAGGAGGATGATAGCTAACAAGAGCTTAAGTCTCTCTTTCATATCGTGACCTCACAATTGTTTGGTATTGATTTACTCACAAGCTCCTAACCTTGATTTCGCGATGGAATTCAGAGCTTATTCAGCCCGTTAAGTGCGGCCACCTTGTAAGCCTCAGCAAAACTCGGATAGTTGAAGACGCTGTCGCGGAAGAACTCGATGGTACCGTCGAGCGCCAGCAGCATCTGACCGATATGAATAATTTCGGTCGCGTTCTCCCCGATGGCGTGGACGCCCAACACCTTCAACGTCTCAGGGTGGAAGAGAAGCTTCAACATCCCCGTCTCGTCTCCGACGATCTGCCCTTTTGCGATTTCCTCATACCTCGCCACACCGATCTCGTATGGGATTCCGGCGCTGGTCAGTTCCTGCTCTGTCTGGCCGATCATCGAGATTTCCGGGATGGTATAGATGCCGTGTGGGAACAGCGATTGGTTGCTTGTCGATGGCCGACCGAACATGTGATAAACCGCCAGTCGGCCCTGCTCCATGGACGTGGCCGCCAAAGCCGGAAAGCCGATGCAATCGCCTGCGGCATAAATGTGATTCACGGCTGACTGAAAATGCTCGTTGACCGGGATCCGTCCCCGCCCGTCCGCTTCTAGATCGGCCGCCGACAGATTGAGCAGATCCGTATTGGCCTGCCGCCCGACGGCGTAAAGCAGCCCTTCCGCGTGCAGACGTTTGCCGCTCTCGAGCCCGACCTCCACCATGCCTCGCTCACCGACCTTGACCGTGGTGACCTTCTCGCCGAGACGAAAGATGGCTTCCTGTCGCCGCATGTGATAGCTCAGCGCTTCCACGATCTCGTGATCTACAAAGTCAAGCATGGCGGGCCGCTGGTCTATGACAGTTACTCTTACGCCGAGCGCCGTCAGCATCGAGGCGTACTCAAGCCCGATCACGCCGGCTCCCACCACGATAAAATCGCGCGGTATACTGGCGCCCTGCCCGATCTGATCTGCGTCCATCACCCCGTTGCCAAACGGGATCTCGGGCGGTCGTGCCGCGCGTGAGCCGCAGGCGATCAGGACGTAGTCTGCCTCTACACTCTGCACTCCCTGTCTTCCTTCAACCTCCAGCGTATGCGGACGGTTAAAGCGAGCCGTGCCGTCGATCGTAGTCACTCCGTTGCGTGCGAGCTGCTCTCTGATGACAGCCATCTCTCGGGTGACCACCGTGTTCACACGCTCCATTAGATCAGTGATGCTGATCTCCTGTTTGAGTTTGTAATCGCGGCCGTAAAAGGCGCGCTGCCGGTAGCCGGTCAGATAGAGCACGGCTTCGCGGAGCGTCTTGCTGGGAATGGTTCCAGTGTGCAGAGACATGCCGCCGATCATCTCGCGGCGGTCAATAATCGCCACGCGTTTGCCGAGTTTGGCTGCGGCAATCGCGCCCTTTTGACCGGCAGGCCCGCTGCCGATAACGACCAGATCAAAATGATTTGAGCTTGGGGTCTTGCTTTGCCTACTGTCGAGGGGGATGGTGGGGCTGACTGCGGCCGCCCTCCGCTCTTGCTCAAGGTTGAAGCCGCAACGCCTGCAGAATCGGTCTTGCTGGTACGTGCCGAACTCACATACCGGACAGGTGATTAGGACCGCTCGCTCCTCCTGACCCTGATCGCTGGACAGCCGAGGCGGCTCGGCAGCATCGGTTATGATCGAAGTTGATTCCGTCATTGTCTTCTCCATCAGTCTCCGGTTGCCGGTGCAGGCGCGTCCGGTGCGCCCTCCGGCGCGAACTTCTTGGCCGCGCCTGAAAGCTTCTCCACTACATAGAAACTGACTGGGATAATAAAGATGGCGATGAGTGTTGCGGCCAGCATACCGACGATTACGAGCGTCCCCAAGATACGCCTCCCCGCCGCACCGGAGCCCGACGCTATCCACAGTGGCACGCAGCCCCCGATGAACGCGAACGACGTCATCAGAATGGGTCGCAAACGGACACGGGCTCCCTCAAGTGCCGCGTCTAACAGGCTACGTCCCTTCTCCAACTCGACCTTGGCGAACTCGACGATCAGGATCGCGTTCTTCGCCGCCAAGCCGATGAGTACGATCAAACCGATCTGCCCGTACACGTTCAAATCGTAGCCGCGCAGCAACAGGCCGGCGAAGGCGCCGAAGACCGCTATCGGCACGGTCAACAGCACCGAGAAC
>DATMCM010000011.1:0-2401 GCA_035558335.1 Blastocatellia bacterium
AAGTGGCGTGACCGACACGGTCGTTCCCTCTGGGCCGGCCAAAGTTTCAACCTTGGCACCGAGCTGTTGCGCGAGCGCCTTGACGATGCCCGTGCCGAGCCCGGTTTTTGGTTGAGCAAAGACGCCGTCCGGCTTGCCAACCCCATTGTCAGCGATCGAAAGCTTCCAATCTGTTCCGGAAACATCATACGAAACGGTGATCTGCCCATCTTTTGTATTTTCGCTGAATGCGCGCTTTAGAGAATTTATTACAAGTTCTGTAGCGATCAATCCGAGGCTCTCGGCCTGACGGGAAGTCGCACTGCCGCCTTCGCCAGACACTTTCAGCGAAATTGGCCGGTTCTCGCCGATCATCGAGGTTCGAGGGTCTCGCGCAGCCTTGAGAGATAAGGCCCCATTTCGATGGACCCGCTGGCCGCAGATGCATGGAGGTGTTGCTGTACGGCCGCAACCGACATGACCCGCTTGTGAGCGTCTTGCAGATGAACGCGCGTCTCTTCCGAGTCCACCGCCTTCGCTTTCAACAAAATTATGCTTGCAATAATTTGGAGGCTATTAGCGACACGGTGTTGAATTTCCTCAAGCAATACGTCCTTCTGTCGCAGTAGGTCGTCCTTTTCGCGCTCCAAGACGCGCTGCCGGGTGACATCCTCTATGCCAAGCAGAATAGTTGTGTGGGAGCCTTCCTCGTAGAACACCTTGCGGGCGTTCAAGCACATCGTGCGTGGCCCGACGTTAGGAAACTCATATTCGACCTCATAGTCCTCCATCACGCCGTTCTCGGGTACGATCTTTTCCAGGAGCAAGCGAAGCTTCGGAATGTCCCAGTGACCATCGCCCAGCTCGTAAAGCAGCCTGCCTTCGGTATCTTCGGGTCCAACCTTGAATGTCCGATAGAAAGAGCGGCTCGCGGTGATCACGCGCAGGTCTTGGTCGAGCACCAAAACCGGTTCACGAACCGTGTCTATGATCGCCTGTGCAAACGCGCGCGCTTCTTCGATTTCGGTTAACTGATTTTCGGCCAAGTTGGCCTCCAAGCAATCCTCAGAGGAGCCCCGCCATCAGCCCCGCGGTTTACCGATAGTGCGCCAAGTTGGGATGTGCTGTCGGTAATGTACATTACCGATCCGGAGGGGGGCTTACTTTTTATGCGTATGTCTTGGGAAGGTGAAAGGCGAGGCGCGTTCTGACCAACTGATAACATTCACAAGATTGCTCGGCGAGGCCCTGCCGATCAAGTATCGTGACTTGCCGACGCCTGCGCTCGATCAAACCTGCGTTTTCCAATTCTCGGGCCGAATTCGTGACGGTCGGCCTCTGAACACCCAGCATTTCGGCGAGAAGACCCTGAGTGATCGGCAGCGTGTCCCCGTCACTGCGGTCACGCATCATGAGCAGCCAACGCGCCAGGCGCTGCTTGAGGCTGTGCGCACCGTTGCACGCCACCGACACCAGGACCTGCTCGAGAAAGGCGTGAATGTAGGCGGACATGAGATTGCGGAAGGAGGGCATCGATTCCATCGCCCGCACGAAGGCCGCGCGCGACATTCTGGCTGCACTGCCCGGGATTTGGACCAAGAGCCTGACAGAGGAAGTTTTCGCGCCGAAGAAGGCTTGCATGCCCGTGCAACCCTCCCGACCGATCGTTGCCATCTCAATGACGCTGCCGTCCGCATAAACCGCGACCACCGAGACGACACCGCTATCGGGGAAGTAGACATGGTCGAGCGAACTATCAGCGTCCATGAGAATCTGCCCGCGTTGGCAGAGAATGTGCTCAAGCTCTGGCATCAGGAGCTTGAGATTGCGGGATGGCAGGGCAAGAAGAAGTCGATTGCGGGGCCAATCTGATAAAGCGTTCATATCCGTAAACCACGCCCGGCTCGCTTTAGTTCCAAGATGATGCGAATTCGGGTCAGTATGACCGACTGCCAGGACCTGCGGGTAATTTGGTTCGTCGTCTGGTCGCGGCGATCGCGGCCCTTCGCCCACGCTCAACCACGAAGTCAGCAAACGTCGATTGTAGTCGACTGAAGTGAGCAATTTTGCTCACGCGCTGCCCAGCCGACAGCCTAGCCCGGCAAGGCATCTTCGCACCGGTTCGGATTGGCCATCATCATTCCCACGTCGATCCTGGTTCGTGCTAGCGAGGTGATCGAATGAGACGGGTGCATGCCCGCTTCGGGTCAAAAGCGTCATTTTGAACGTGCGCCTCTCACTTCCGGTCTACCCCGATAAGCAGGCATTTTCAGAGACCGTCGGCATGTCTCAAAGGTGCCAAAAGGCGACATACCTCTGTTAGCTTGCAATGAAAGAGGCCGCCAACTGAGGCGGCCCCCTTCTAGCTCGCAACAAACAATGTCAAGGTCGCGACAACCAAAATAACAAATCCCGTTAGTGC
>DATMCM010000012.1:0-6171 GCA_035558335.1 Blastocatellia bacterium
TGCGATCACATGACGCTCATTGTCGAGTTCCCAAGAAAATACCCGGTCAAGCCGAGGTTCAAGGGAACCGGTCGTAATCATGAGGACGTAACCCCGCAGCCCCCTAGGGCGAGTTTTGAGGGCGATCCTCTCTCCAATAGATACACTCTCGTTGTGAGACGACCTACCTTACAACATATTTACACGATCTTCTGGCAAGTCCCTGAATCTACGGCTGTTATGCGGGCGGACAGATTCGAGGCGTCGGATCGGTAGTCCTCTTGACAAGCCCTCCGAATCGCGTAGAATAGTCGTGTATGAAGGGCACCATAGTTCTCGGCGGGTAATCGCCGTCCAAAAAGCTAGTTCATCTCGTACACGCGGTAAGGGTGTATGCGCCCTTGTTTTCGTTGGTGGAGCTTCAAATCCTCCAGAATCACGGCAATCAAAGCGGCTAGGGGTTCGGAAAAATTTTGACTTGGCCGTTTTAGCACTGCAAGAATCACCTCCCAGATCGCCTGCTTGAGCCCGCTTTTCTCGATGTGGTGCACTCTAGCGTGCAAATGGGATGATTCACTGCAACTGACAGCGTGCTAAGTTATTCAAAAGATATGAAACGTGGTGAGTACGAACAGGGCAGGTAGATTTAGCAAACCGCTGCAACTGAAAAGACCTCAGAACACAATAGAGCGCTCTGCAACACCTCACAGCAACTCAGGATGAGTATTACAACTGAAAATCGGCGGTTTGGGAAACCCCCTAACGGTTCAGATCACTGCAAGGTTCGCTTGAAACAATGAAAGTGCAATGGACACACCAGGCGCTCAACGTACGCAGCTAGTAAGTGAAGGAAGCAATCGAGAAGACATCGAAGGCGAATCTGGTGCCGTCCGCCCTTTCGGCTAGATTTGGGCTCTGCCGCCGTCGACGAACAGTTCGATACCAGTGACGAAACTGGAGTCATCGGATGCCAGGAACAACGCCACCTTAGCAACTTCCTCGGGTTTCCCCATGCGCCCCATCGGGATGGTGGACACAATCCGCCCAATCACGTCCGCAGATTGCCGGCTCACCGCCGGCGTATTGATCGGACCCGGACTGACCACGTTTGAGCGGATACCACGGTCCTTCAGATCTGTAGTCCAGGTTCGCACGAAAGAGCGGATGGCAGCCTTACTCGCGGCGTAGACGCCGAAGGCGGCAGTACCCTTAACACTCGCCACAGAGCCGTTGAGAATGATAGAGCCGCCATCCTTCAGTAGCGGCAAGGCCTTTTGCACCGTGAAGAGCGCTCCCCTGACGTTGATGTTGAATAGTTTGTCGAAATGCTCTTCGGAGACCGCCCCAAAGGGAACAAATTCGGCAACGCCGGCGTTGGCGAAAACAATATCGATTCGGCCTTTCACCTTGGAAACCGTCTGGTAAAGACGATCAAGGTCAGCGAGTTTGGCAACGTCGCCCTGAACGCCAGACACATTGCTGCCGATTGCCTTCACGGCCTCGTCGAGTTCCTTCTGGCGGCGGCCGGTAATGAAGACATAGGCACCCTCTTTGACGAAAAGTTTTGCCGTAGCTAACCCAATGCCTTCTGTGCCGCCGGTGATGACGGCGGTCTTGCCTTCGAGCTTTTTGGACATTGTCTTTCTCCATTCTTGTTGAGCTCTGAACTCGCGACCTCCGATCCTTCACATTCTCGATCACTTGCGTCCGAGCACCGCCTGGCCGAGGTGATAGGAGAGATGGTTCGTGCGGCTCAGTAGGATGGCGAAGCGATTGCGCGAAGGATCTTTGGCGAAATCTTCCTCCGATACGGCCGAGTGCCTATGGACCCAATCGGACCAAGACATTGTTTCAAACCCCTTCCGCACTTCAGCATTGACGGCGTTCCATGCCCGGCGAACTTGTTCGTGCGAAGGAATGTCGGCTCGTGATTTGTCGGGATTCGAGACGAAGGCGACATCAAACTCGGGATGAAGTCGTTCTCCCAACGACAATAGCGGGAGCATCGCGTCGTGTACGGCTGTGAGATGTCCCCACAAGTAAAGAAGCCTGTTCCTGCCTGGCGCTATTTCCCGCAGAATCTCCTCGGACGAGAGGCCTGCAAAAAGCTTGTCCGCGCGATCAATTTGGGCGTTCCATGTTTTCAGCCCGAGAGCTACGTAAGAGCCTTCGTTTCCCATGGGTTCGTCTCCTATCAACTACTCCGTTTGATTTGTATTTTGGAAAAGTCTTCCCTTCAAGCCTTAGGAGGGAAAATGAAACCCGGCCTCCGAACGACCCCAATCCAAATTCAAGTCGTCCTCGGTCAAGGGTCCGCCGATCTGCTCATGATCGTAGTGGTGTTCATACACGACGCTGGACGCCTTCCACCTCCGAACGGCCTTCCATTTCAAAGTGCACCGTCTCCCACTGACACCGGTGAAGTCGATCCTCCATCCGGAATGTGTCTCGTTGGCGGTGTCTCGAGGAACCTCAGTTTGCTGCACTGATATCGACAATCCGCCGACTTCAGTCATTACGTGAAGCGGGACCAGAAAATTCGATAGAAAGGGACGCACTCTCTCCTTTCCACGGACTGTCTCCGGAGAATCTTCGCTGCTTACCTCGACGTCATCGGCGTAAAACTTGTCAAAGATCTCCAGAAACTCTTCGTAGCTCCTGGCGATTTCGGCGCGTAGGATCGCCGCGTTCAGGGTTAACTCCGCGGCCTGCGAGCTCTTGTACGCGTTGCCGTCGAACTGGCTAACGGTCATATGATTGTTTTCACGGGTCATCGAGTCCTCCTTTAGGCTTGCGAGGTTTCGCGAGCTCTTGCGCCGTTCAAGAAAAAGAGCATCGTGACGGGCTTGGTGCCTTTATTTCGCCATGCGTGGCGCGTACCGTTTTGCACGACCACGTCGCCGCGGTTCAAATGCAGAGTCTCGTCGTCGTCCAACTCCAGCCAAATCTCTCCATGGTAGACAACTGCATAGTCGACGGTGTTCGTTTTGTGCATCGCAGGATCTTCTTTTTCGAAGTGATCGGCTAATCCTCGCAGACGAACCAATGCTTCGTTTCGTGCGGCTTCGCCATCGAAAGACGGATCCGCGAAGACTGAGCCGGGCGGAAACGTCACGAGGTGCAGGCTCGTGCCGCCAGGTCCTGGAACGACGGAGTCGGGATATCGATCAAACTTCTGCTCAGTGCTGAGATCCGGAATCACCGGGTTGATCCATATGAGTGTGTGCTCGTAGCCGGGAACGGTCTTGAACTCATAGGCCAGCAACGGTTCGTCGCTTTGGACGACGGCCTTTCCGTTTACATTTTCCGTGACGATACGACGGTAGGTAGTCGGTTTCTTACCACGCTTGGGCGATTCTCTTTTCTTAGAGGCCGTTTTATTCATGACTAGATCTCCCCATCCGCAATTCTCATAAGCTGCTTCGTGAAATTCTGGTCTAGAAACAGGCGCAACCCGTGGCACCTGGGCGCTGGCCTAAGCGGTGAGAGCCTTTCCGTGATACGCGGCCGCAAAGACATCCTGCACAAATTTTTCGAACGAAGTCGGCGTGCTGTTCTGCGGCGAACGCGGCTCCTGCGCAGCGAGGACTCCCGCATTGATGGCTTGGAACATCTCGATGTACACCTCGGCTTTCCTCGGCGAAAAACCCGTTTGCGTCAACGCCTGTTGCACCTGGTGATACGGAAACTGCTCGTAACGCAGATCCGGCTTGCCAATACCGCGAGCAATCACCGCGGTAGCTTCCGTCATCGATAGGTCGCGCTCGCCAAGCAGTTCGCGGGTTTGTTTGCCGGAAAAATCCAGGTCCAGGAGGCGCTGCGCGGCGTAGTCTCCCACGTCTCGCGTCGCGATCATGGGCAGCTTCAGGTCGGGTAGCAGGGCATGCCCGAACAGTCCGATCCCATGGATCATGTCGATCGCCGCCAGATTGTTCTCCATGAAATACGCAGCTCGCAGGTGCAGAACGTTCAAACCGCCGATAGTGTTGAGTTTTTGCTCCGACGAATGCAGCCCGGTGACGGGTCCGGTGCCTTCCGAGACATGCGCGCCGTAGCTGCTCAAGTGCACCGCGTAGCGCAGGCCGGACTCCTTCACTGCTTTCGAGATTGCGTCGCTCTGTCGCTCTTGCTCCTCCCGGGAGTTCAGCGGCGGCAACATCAAGTATGCCGCGCGGGCACCGCTGAAGGCTTTGGTGAGCGCAGCCGCATCACTCAAGTCGGCCGTGAACGCTTCCGCGCCTTTGCGCGCAAAGCGTTGCAATCGCCCGACCTCGCGCCCCACGACGCGCACTTTCTCGCCCTTCGATAGCAGGAAATTGGCGATGATCGAGCCGGTGTTCCCGCTTGCTCCCAAAATCACATACATGCCGTCCCTTACGACAGCGACCGTGTCTTTAGGGCTGTTCATATTCGTCTCTCCTTTTCGTAGGGCTCGGTTTGCAATCCAGGTCCGCGTGTTTATATGTGGTGATAATCTGCACATATACACGCAAAAAAAGTCACTGGCTCGCGCGACGGATTTCCCCAACTACATCGGCGAGCGTTATTCCAGCAAGACTATTCTCGAAGCTCTCCTGCGCTTTCTTTAGGACCGACGACATGCATCCCTTGATGTTGCAGCTGATCGGGCATCTCTTCTCCACTGGATAGCTGTGAATCGCGAATGTCGGAGGAGCCTCGCTGGCACGATAGACGTCCAAAAGCGTTATCTGCTTAGGGGAACGCGTGAGCCTACTCGCGCCGTTCTTACCGCGCGTGGTGACGACCAGGCCTGCCTTTGAGAGTTTCGAGAGAGATTTCCTGACAAAGGTGGGATCGGCATTGACACTTTCCGCAAGCATCGCCGAAGGCAGTTCCTCGCCGTGACGGAAACCGAGAGCGGCCATGATGTGAGCTGCGACCGTGAATTGGACGCTAGTCGCCGACATCAAATCTCCTCGGCCTATGTGATGTTTATCAGCACAATTGGGGTACAAGCTTTTTTGAGGGACCTTAAGATCTATGTTCCCATCCTTTATATTCAATTGGTTGCAGCTTGCGGATTTGTCGGGGCAACGGTGTAGGGAACCGTTAGACCTGCGGGCTATCACCCGCCGAGTTGAGAAAAGGCCCCAGCTCCGCCGTCGATGGCGAAGTCTGCCCCAACGACGTAGGCCGAATCATCTGATGCTAAGTATACGGCCAGCTTCGCGATCTCCAGCGGCTCCGCGATTCTCTTGCTGGGATTGTAAGTGCGAAGGACATCTTTAATGGCTTCGCCCTCTTTCCCACCGGGAACACGGCCGAACATTTCAGTGTCGGTGGGGCCAGGACTCAGAGCATTCACTCGAATCTTCCTATCCGCGAGCTCCGCACTCATGGTTCTAGCGAAACTGGAAAGTCCCGCCTTGATCGCCGACATCATGCTCGTAGTGGGCCAGGCTGTTTTCACTGTTACTGACGAAGTGACGATCACCGAAGAGCCGTTTTTCAAAAGGGGAACTGCTTTTTGAATCGTGAAAAATACTCCCTTCAAGTTCACGGCGACTAGGTTGTCAAATGTATCTTCCTCGACGACTTCGAAAGGCCCAAATTGACTGTAGCCAGCGTTCGCAAAGACCACATCGAGGTGGCCAAATTCAGCTTTAATTTTTGAGTAAAGACTATCGAGATCCGATAGCTTGCTGACGTCAGCACAGAATGCCAGAGCCTTAGGCCCGAGGGTGCTTCTGGCCTCTTTCAACGTCTTCTCATCTGTGCCGCAGATTACGACCCGAGCACCTTCACGTTCGAATTCCTGAGCAGAAGCCAGACCAATTCCTCGCGTCCCCCCGGTAATTAGGATGTTCTTATTTTTCAGTCTTTCCATTTTTCTCTCCACTTCTATAACCATCGCCACCTTTAGCTGTCTGTCGTCATCTAAATAGATGTCTGATATCATCTAAACGTTACGATGTTCAAGCCCAAAAGTTTTCGAGGCCGGAGAATCGATCCATGCGTAAGTCAAAAGCAGAAACCGCCAAAACACGCGAGCGCATACTCAAGGCGGCGAGCGCCCAGTTTCTGAGCCAGGGAATCACGGAGGCTGGTCTCGCCCGGCTGATGCGGGCTGCCGGGCTCACCCACGGCGGTTTCTACCGCCATTTCGCCTCCAAGGACCAACTCGTTTCCGAAGCCTGCAGTCAGGCAGTTCAGTCGCTCACCTCCGGCCTC
>DATMCM010000013.1:0-7846 GCA_035558335.1 Blastocatellia bacterium
CTGGCGCTCGAAGCGGCAGACATGGGTGCTTGGGACTATGACGTTCAGAGCGGCGCAGTCAAGTGGTCGAGCAGCCTCGAGAGAATCCATGGTATTCCGCCTGGAAGCTTTGGTGGAACGTTCGATGACTACCTGGCGGACACGCACCCCGACGATCGGCAGCATGTCCTGACGTCGCTTGCGCGCACGCTTGAGCGCGGCGCTGACCACGACATCGAATACAGAATTATTCGTCCCGACGGCACGGTCCGCTGGGTTCACGGAAAGGGCGAAGTAATTCATGATTCTAGCGGCAAGGCGGTCCGGCTGACGGGCGTCTGCATGGATGTCACTGCGCGCAAGGAGGCTGAAACCGACCGCGAGCAATTGCTAGCTCGCGAGCGCGAGGCGCGCACGGAGGCTGAAGCAGCGAATCGCGCCAAGGACGAGTTCCTCGCCCTGGTTTCGCACGAACTCCGCACGCCGTTGAACGCGATAGCCGGCTGGGTCGATATACTCCTGGCCAAACCGGAGAAGGATGAAGGGCTCACCGCTCGCGCGCTTGAAGTCATAAAGCGAAATGCGGGTCTCCAGACGCGCATTGTCGAGGACATCCTGGATGTTTCACGAATCGTAACGGGAAAACTGCGGCTCGACATGCGCCCGGTTGAGCTATCCGCGATCATTCAATCGGCTGTCAACGTTGTCCAACCGGCCGCTGACGCAAGACAAGTTAAGGTTCATGTTGAGCTCGATCAACCGGTCCTTCCAGTTTCCGGCGATCCGCAGCGCCTGCAGCAAATCGTCTGTAATCTGTTATCCAATGCAATCAAATTCAGCCACCGCGGAGGAGACGTAGAAATTAAACTCGGTCAGCTTGGGGCCGGCGCTCAAATCACCGTCAGCGACAACGGCGACGGGATACCTGCGGATTTCCTGCCTCGCATCTTTGATCGGTTTAGTCAGGCTGACAGCTCTACCACGAGAAAGTACGGGGGCCTAGGCTTAGGTCTCGCAATCGTGCAGCAACTGGTTGACTTGCACGGCGGTACGGTTAGCGCGTACAGCCCAGGCGAGGATCAGGGGTCAGTATTCTCTGTGGTCCTTCCTTGTGTGGCTAAATCTATGGAAGCCTCGGTCGCAATGCAGGCATCCGACGATGGAAAGAGCTGTGCTGACGCTGCCTCGACGCTGACTGGTTTGAGAATACTGATCGTCGACGACGATCCCGATTCGCGAGACGCGCTCTCCGCTCTGCTTGTGTTGCGGGCAGCAGAAGTCAGATCCGTTGCGACGGTTCGCGAGGCTCTCGACGTCCTGGCGGACTGGCAGCCTCATGTTCTGATCTCCGACATAGGGATGCCCGATGAGGATGGGTACGATTTGATCCGAAAGGTGAGGGCTCGCGAAGCCGGCGACGGAGGATATGTGCCTGCGATAGCACTGACCGGATACGCGGCTGTTGAGGAGAGCGAGCGTGCCTTGTCGGCGGGTTATCAGATGCATATGGGAAAGCCAATCGAGGCAGACCATCTGATCAGAGCGATCGCAAGCCTCAGCTGGCCGGGCGGACAAGAGTCGGCGCCATTGCTTTGACTCGTCTGGTCGTTTTTCAATGATCCTCAATTAACACCTACTCAAATCGCCGCGTGTTTGGAGATGGCTCTGTTTGACACTGTCAAGATGGAGACTCTAGAATTCAACTCGCAGGGGAACAACCACAGGAGAACCCGTATTGAGCATACCTGTAGGCCTCACGCTTTCTTTGATCCAAACCGCCGAAACTCGAAGCGCCACTCTCATCGATCTGCTCTTGCGAGCCAGCCCAATCGCAAAAGCCGTATTGATTGTCTTGCTGATTTTTTCGATATACTCCTGGTCGATCATCATCTCCAAGTGGTTTTGGTTGAAGAAGGCCGAACGAGAAACGAATGCCTTTCTTTCCCGATTCTCGCGAGGCGGCAAACTCTCCGACTTCTATCAAGCGGCGGACGCTGACACCGGCAGCCCGCTGGTGCGCGTTTTTGTCGCCGGTTACGACGAGATCAGCAATCAAATCAGCGAGGCAGGAGGCCGCGTCCGCAACCTGGAAGCGCTCGGCCGGGTGCTTCAATCGGCAACTATCTCCGAAGTATCGCAGATGGAGCAGCGATTAAGCTGGCTTGCAACAACAGCAAACGCCTCGCCGTTCATCGGGCTGTTTGGCACTGTCGTCGGCATTATCATTGCCTTTCAAGGATTGAGTTCGGCGTCTGGGTCTTCGATTCAAGCAGTCGCGCCGGGAATCGCCGAAGCGCTCATTGCAACTGCAGCGGGAATCGCCGCGGCGGTGCCCGCCGCGATCTTCTACAACTATTTCCTGAACCGCATTAAGGCACTGACGGCTACCATCGACCGGTTTTGTCTCGAGTTGTTAAACCTTGTCGAGCGGCATTACATCAAAGCGGATGTATAAGAGTGTCTTGTAGTGCGTGATTGGTGACTAACTGAATCAAGCATCGCGAAGCACAGTTCACTGAGCAAACCCATGGCGTTTACCAATCAGCAGGGCCGGACTCAATCGTCATTGTCGGAGATCAACGTGACTCCGCTTGTCGATGTAATGCTCGTGCTGCTTGTTATTTTCATGGTCACCGCACCCATCTTGCAGACCGGCATCGATGTCAACCTGCCAAAGACCCGGGAGAGTCGAGCCGAACAACCAAAGCCCAGGTCGGTCGTAGTCAGCATCGACAAGGATGGCAACATCTACCTGAGTACGCACACCCAGGCAAAGCAAGTGAATGTCAATGACCTTCCCGCGCTCCTCGCCGACACGCTGGGACAGGCGGGTGAACGAAAGGTCTACGTCCGCGGGGACGGGGAGACTCCTTATCGCATTATCGCTTATGTGCTGGACGTAGCTAAGCAGGCCGGCGCCGATGTTAGTCTGGTAACCGAACCGACTCTCAAAAAGGAGTGATGGAATTCGTCACATTCAAGGGTGATCTCGCGAACCGTGAGGCTTCCTCGCGGGTTGGTGTAGCTTTGTCCGTGGGACTTCACACGTTAGTCCTGTGCGCTCTCCTCTTCTCATTTGGCCGTGCGCTCACTTCTGAGATCGTGGCCGCCGGCCCAGGCGAGGGTGGTGAAGGCGGAGGCGGCTCGATAGAAGTTGGTGTCGCCGACAAGTCGGCGATTCTCGGATTCGCAAAGCCGCAGCCCGTGTCATATGTCGGTGATACAGAAGACGCAATTAACAACGCACGCGTCGAGCGAGAGAACAAGGTCAATGAAAACGAGGAGGCTTTGCTGCCTCCCACTGAGCGCGACATCCCCGACCCAAAGGCCTTGAAGACTGAACGGCCGGTCGTTAACCAGCAGGAGAAGATCTTTACAGGCAAGGAAGAACGCGGCCGCTCCGCGGCGCAAACGGCGCAAGTGGGTCGAACCTTCGGGAGCCCGACGCCCGCCGTGGTAGGTGGCGTCGGTCTTGGCTCCGGGGGCGGGTTGGGGGGCGGCACCGGCCTTCCCGGCGGCTCGGAGTACGGCCGCCGAATCCAAGCGATTCTCAGCCGCTACTATTCGGCGCCGCAAATCGACTCTGGAGGCATTGAATACGTCGTGATTCTGGTGCGCATTTCGCGAGATGGAAGGATCCTCTCGCTCTCTGGTGGCCGCGTCGGGCAGGCCTACATTAAGCGCCGCTCGTCAAACGCCCAAGTAAACTACGCCGCAGAGCGAGCAGTGCTGGCGTCGGACCCGCTACCTGCTTTTCCGTCGGGCTTCTTAAGCGGTGTCCAGGAGGCTACTGCCGAGGTTTGGTTCCGATATCCGAAATGATAAGGTAAGAGTTAATCATTGGCGAACCCGGACATTCGTAGCTTATGAAAACCAGAGCATCACTCACGCTTGCAAGTCTCCTTGCGTTGGCATTATTTGCAACTCAGACGCGGGCGGCTTTTCAAGAGCCGGCGACCGCGCCGCAGGAAGGCCTGCGAAAGCAAATCGGGACGATCATAGTCACGCCGGGCAACGGGCCCAACCTGGCGGTCTCCGATTTCGTTGCTCGGTCCGCGGGTCTGGAGGCCGCAACTGCTACCTTTAATCAGGTCCTTTGGGCCGATCTGGACTTTGCAGCTGTGTCAGGACTTGTTGGAAAGAGTCTCTATCCAAAGACGCTTGTTCCCGATCCGGCTTCACTGAAGTTCGACCAATGGAGCGCGGACCCGGTCAAAGCGGACTATGTCGCATTCGGAAATCTTCAAGACGCGGGGGGCCTGGCAGCAGACACTTATTTGTTTGACGTGAAGACCAAGCAGCAGCTCATCGCGTCGCGCCATACCGGCGACGCGCGCCGAATGGCTCACGAGTTCGCGGACGAGATCGTAAAGCTTCTGACCGGACGGGACGGAATCTCCACTTCAAGAGTTGCCTATGTTCTGGGCGACTCGATCCGCATGGCGGACTACGACGGATTCAACCAGCGCGGCTTTGCGAGTGACGGCCCTATGCTGCGCTTCCCACAGTTCTCGCCCGACGGCCGCTATCTCGCATATGTGAGCTTCAAGAGCGGCGTTCCCAACATCGTCGTGCGCTCGTCTGATGGAGGCTTGCTTGGAGGCACGAGTTTCAACGCCACGACTTCATCGCCCTCGATTGGTCCGAATGGAGAGCTGGCTTTCAGCTCCGCGATTAGCAACGACGGCTCGATGGAGATTTACGTTTCAAACCTCGACGGCTCCAACGTTCGCAGACTCACGCGGACAACAAAAGCCATCAACATATCGCCCAGATGGAATCCAAAAACGGGGCGTGAGATCGCATTCATATCCAGCCGGGCAGGAACGCCGCAGGTATACGTAATGGACGCGAGCGGAGCCAACCAGCGGCCACTAATTGCGCGCGGCGGGCAGGCCGATTCGCCGTCGTGGTCGCCCGACGGGCGCTACATCGCGTTCGCTTATGGAGGCGCGGGGAGCTTTCAAGTCTTCGTAGCGGACGTGGCCTCAGGACAACTGCTTCAGCTAACATCACAGGGACGCAACGAGAGCCCTGCGTGGGCGCCCGATAGCCGGCACATCGTCTTTCAGTCGAATCGGACAGGCAGGTGGGAGATTTGGCAAACCCATATCGACGGCACCGGCCAGCGCCAGATAACGCGGGGCGGCGGACGCTTGCCGACCTGGGGTAAGTGATTATCATAAGAGCAAAATGTAGAATGCAGGCTTGATGAACCGCGTGCCGGTTGTGCTTGCCCTCGAATCGGCACTTAGTGGGAAAGGAGCTTAGAGATGGCACTCAGGATTTCGCGATTTGCGTCAGTAATGTTTGTGGCCGCGTTATTAGCCGGCGCGATCGGATGTGCAAAGCCGAAGGTCCAGCTGCAGGTCTCCCGAGACAGGATTCAACAGGGCGAAGACGTGCGAGTCACCTGGACCTCGAAGGACGCCAAGAAGGTCACGATCAACGGTGAGACTGTCGAGAAGACCGGAGCGAAGGTCTTCACCCCGGATACCACTACTACTTATATGGCTGAGGCAACTCGGGGCGACAAGATAGCTCGCGACAGCAAGGCGGTCGCAGTCTCGGCGAAGCCGGCGAAGCCTACAATTCGCATCTCTGCCGATCAGGAAGCCATCCAACGTGGACAAAGCAGCACGCTGCGTTGGACGTCTTCGAACGCGGACCGTGTGACGATCACTGATCTGGGCACTGTGCCAAGCTCCGGTTCTAGATCCGTAAGTCCTTCCCAATCGACGACCTACACGGCAAGCGCCCTGGGGCCAGGCGGTACAGATACTGCTTCGACTCGTGTAACGGTTACCGAGGAGGCTACGGCCGAGCCGACACGTCCCAGAACCAGCGGTCCGAGTCCGACGATCGCTGCGTTGTTCACTCAATGGGTCCAGCCGATCTATTTCGAGCTGGATCAATCCGAGCTACGTCCGGAGTCCAAGGACACCCTGCGCCGCGCTGCCGGATGGCTGACACAGGCGCCCAACCGCTCGATCGTGTTTCGTATTGAAGGTAACTGCGACCCGCGCGGCACCGAAGAGTACAACATCGGACTAGGCGAGCGGCGTGCACAGGCGGCCCGCGAGTTCCTTGTTTCCACCGGTGTCGAACAATCGCGAATTCAGACGGTTAGCTACGGCAAGGAACGAGCAGCCGGCACCAGCGAAGGGGCGCCCGGCCAGCGTCCCTCGTGGGCGAATGATCGCCGTGACGATTTCGTCTACGTGAGCGGCGGAACACCGCCGCGGCAATAATGGCTTATTGAAGAGGCAGTCGCTGTCTCCGCCTCTTCACCAGACAAGCTGACTCAACGAGCCGCAACTATGCTTGTTGCTCCGGAGATCAAGGTCACGCAATAAGACTGATACAGGAAGGGCCCGATCAAATGGAGGTTGTATGTCAAAGAGGTTCGGAACATTGATTGCCTTTGCTCTGATGATCTTGCCGGTTGTTGATGCTCGATCCTTTGCGGATCAGAAGGACAAGGACGCTCAGAAGTTGGCTCTCGATGAGCTGAAGGCAGAGGTTATAGTACTCGAACGCCAGGTGCGAACGATGCAAGAGAGCCTCGACCGGAACAGCGGACAGGTCAACGCTCTAATCACTCAGATCGTTGACAACGTCAGCGCGATACGTCAGGCGCAGAGTCGAGTCGCCGAAGGAAGCACGAGCGCATTGTCTTCGGTGAACGGATTGGGCGAGCGGCTGAGCGCTACCAACGAGCGGCTTGACCGCCTCTCTGGTCAGCTTGCCGAACTCAAGAAACTCGTAGAGAACATGCCGAAGCTACCGACGTTTACGACGATCACGCCAGGCAACCCGGATCAGCTCTTCGCGGCAGCGTACGGGGACTACAGCCGCGGCAACTACGATCTGGCAATCAGTGAGTTCCGTCAGTATGTCGAGACCTATCCTACAAGCGAGATGGCGGACAACGCGCAGTACTGGATCGGTGAATGCTTGTCCTCAAAGAAGCAGTTCAGCGAGGCCATCGTCGAATTCGACAAGGTTGCCGCGATGTTCCCCAAGGGTGATAAGGTCCCGGGAGCTCGATTCAAGAAGGGCATGGCTTTGATGGAGCTTGGCCAGACGGACGCAGCAAGAGCGGAATTCACAGCGTTGATAAGACTCTATCCCAGGAGCACCGAAGCCACGCTCGCGCGACAGCAGTTAGGTGAACGGTGAGACGAACTTGGATCTGAGTTCGAATGCTGGTTAGTTCGACCGCGCCAAAACAAAGATTTTTCGAGCCCGCCTTGGCTTCTCTGGATCCGACCTCGGCTGATCGGCCAGATTGACCTGCCCGGCAACTACTCAAGACAACGACGTGGATAGCTGAGAGGCGCCGCCGAACGCCTTCCAGAGCACCTCTTATTCCTATACTATATTGTTGACACTTCCGTCAAAATGACTTAGAGTGCCGCAATCCCTGATTCACTGGTTCCTCTGCCCCCAAGGTTGGACGCCGGCCCCGAATCCAGAGCAGGACCTCTGTATGCCTAACCCGAATGGGTTGCCTGACCGCATCCTCATCCTCGGTGACGAAGCCAAATCTACCCGCGCAATAGAACGGCTGCTGATCACTGCAGGCTACGCGGCCAGCGAATTCAACTCCTTCGAGCTCGCTCGCGCTCACCTGCGCACTCACGAGATCTCCCTGGTCATAATCGAGCCGGCCGCTTCTCGCATTCTCACCTCCATCTCTCAATATGGCGAAGGTGAGCAAGGTACAAGAGAACGAAGGGTAGATTGGGCTTCCGCGGCGCTGAGATTTTGCGAGGAGATAAGATCCACCCGAAGCTGCATCGAGATTCCGATTCTGGTTATCTCGAAGAGCCAGCGAGCCCAGGACAAAGTAGTCTGGCTGAAC
>DATMCM010000014.1:0-15757 GCA_035558335.1 Blastocatellia bacterium
CACCAGCGCTGTCTTGATCTGGGCATCGACCTTCGATTCAACGCCAACATCTCGGATGTCGATCAGGCAGGCCATTGCGACTTGGTGATCGGGGCGGACGGCGCGAACAGCCTGGTCCGCAGGAGCTTCGCCGAGTTCTTCGAACCGTCAGTCGATCTTCGTCGAAACAAGTTCATCTGGCTCGGGACTCACCAGTTGTTTCACGGATTGACGCTCACATTCCGCGAGGCCGAAGCTGGTTTGTTCATCGCTCACTCGTACAAGTTCAGCCCTACTACCAGCACGTTCATCGTAGAGTGCGACGAAACTGCGTGGAGAAACGCGGATTTCGAAGGCAAGACTGACGAAGAAACGTGTGACTACCTGGCTCGCGTGTTTCAAGATGATCTCGGCGGACATGCGTTGCTCTCGAACAACTTTGTAAAGTGGTTGAATTTTCCGCTGGTGAAGAACAAACAGTGGCATCACCAAAAAGTCGTTCTGTTGGGTGATGCGCTTCACACCGCGCATTTCTCGATCGGCTCAGGGACGAAGCTGGCGCTGGAAGATTCCATCGCGCTCGCCAGGTGCTTCGAAGGGAGTAGCGATGTCCAATCAACCCTCACCGAGTTTCAACGAGTGCGAAAGCCGATCATCGACGCCTATCAGGAAGCGGCCTACTCGAGCCTTCAGTTGTTTGAGAACGCCCGCGAGGAGATGCACCTTGATCCGATTCCATTGGCTTACAAGTTGATGACTCGCAGCAAGAAGATCGATTACGAGAAGTTGAAGCAGCGCGCTCCGGAGTTCATCGCGGCTTATGATGAGTGGATTAAGCGTTCAGAAATTTGAAGGTCAGTTTCACGCAAAGACGACAAGGAGCGCAAAGGCGCCAAAAACTTTGCGTCTTAGCGGTGCTTGGCGTCTTTGCGTGAAACTCGCCTTACTCGCGAGATAGATTTCTCGGTTCAAATTTATGTGGCATCCAGAGCATCCTGTCCGACATTCAATTCTACCCGCTCGATGGCCCGCGGCTGACGAGGCGGCGCAGTCACTTCTGTTTGCTCCAATCAAAATCGGCGGCGTCCCACTCGAAAGTCGAACCTGGGTGCCGGCCATGGTTCCCTGGCGCGCGACCGAAGACGGCTTTGTAACCGACAACATCATCGAATGGTACGGCCGCTTCGCCTCGGGACGGCCCGGTGCGATCGTAGTCGAAGCGACCGGAGTGCGCGACATCGCAAGCGGCCCGCTGCTTCGGATCGGACACGACCGATTTATCCCAGGCTTGCGCAACCTGGTCGAGACGGTTCGCCGCGAGAGTCAGGGTCATACGCGGCTGTTTATTCAGATCATCGACTTCCTCGCAGTCAAGCGCCGACCGGAGAAGGAGAAATTCTTCGCGCGCTTTCTTGAAGTTCAAGCCCGGCATCGGGCCGCGTTGGCCAGGGCAACCGGCGATGCCCGATGGATCGAAGCCGACGACTCGCGCGTGCGAGATTTTCTGATCACGTCGTCCGATGACTTGCTCGACCGAGTGCTGGACGAACGCGAGCTCGAGTCGTTGCGTTTCGGTTATCGTGAACGCGTCACTGATATGGACCTGCCTCACGTAAGCGAGCTGCCTAGGGTGCTGCCCGGCATCTTCGCGTCGGCGGCCGAGCGCGCGCGCGAAGCGGGCTTTGATGGAGTCGAATTGCATTACGCGCACGCCTACACGATGGCTTCGTTCTTGAGCGCGAAGAACGATCGCCCGGACGGTTACGGCGGCTCGCGCGACAACCGGGTGCGCCTGCCGATCGAGGTCTATCGCGAGGTGCGCCGGCGAGTCGGCACTGATTACACGGTGGGCGTGCGATTTCTTGGCGATGAAGCTATCGAGAAGGGGAGCCATCTTGAAGATGCAGTTTACTTCGGCGTCGAGTTCGCGCGGGCGGGCTTCGACTACCTTTCGGTCTCGAAGGGCGGGAAGTTCGACGACGCGAAACAGCCCAAGGTAGGTCACGCCGTCTACCCATACACCGGCAGAAGCGGATACGAATGCATGCCTACGGTTATCTCGGACGAGCTGGGGCCGTTTGGCCGCAATGTCCCGCTGGCCGCGGCGATCAAGCGCGCGGTCAACGATGCTGGTTTTGCGACGCCGGTTGTTACCTCGGGTGGAATCTCGACTTTTGAGCAGGCTGAAGATATCCTTCGAAACGGCGAAGCGGATATCATCGGCGCGGCGCGGCAATCGCTTGCCGACCCGGACTGGTTCCTCAAGCTTCGGCTTGGCAAAGGCGATGAGATTCGCCGATGCGTGTTCACTAATTATTGCGAAGGGTTGGATCAGATGCACAAGAAGGTGACGTGCAAGCTTTGGGATCGAGTTGGGCTTGATGAGCCGGGAATCTCGATGAGCGCGGACGGGCGAAGGCGGTTGGTTCCGCCACGATGGGATCGTTCGCTGATATCCGATTAAGGTAATCTGCGGATTATGATGTACTGGCGTGAAATCACGGTGAACTGGGGTGAGTCGGACCCTTTCGGTCTGGTCTACTACCCGCGAATGCTGGCGTGGTTCAACGACACCGAGCACGAGCTATTTCGAACGCTTGGCTACCCCATCGATAAGATGATTCAGCACGACCGCACTACTTTCGTAATGGGAGAGATCGAGTTTCGCTTTATCGGCCCCGCAGCCTACGGAGACCGTGTGACTCTGAAGCTCGAGCTAACCGAACTCCGTGAGCGAACTCTGCACTGGCATTGCACCGCCAAGCGCACCCTGACCGGCGAGCCCGTCACCGAAGGCCGCGCAACTCGGGTTTATGCTCGCATCAACGAAGACGGGACTCTGAAATCAGCAATCATCCCGGACGAGATGCGCCGCGTGCTGACCTCGACCAGCGTGGTCAGCTCGTTCGGGAAGAACGAGGCGAAGTAACAACAGCGCGCCTAGCCCAGTCAACTCTGGGTTTACGCCAAACTCAAGTGGCCCGCAAAACACCCGAAGTCCGCCGATGTGAGTTCAACTCGAAGATGGTATTCTTGAACAAAGAAAGAGGTTCATATGGAAGAATCAGTCAGTCAGGATCAGTTTAAGAACTTAATCAAGGCCGCTTTGATCGAGGTCTTTGAAGAACGGCGAGACTTGCTCCACGACGCTGTCGAGACAGCTCTGGAAGACATTGGTCTGGTTCGAGCGATCCATGACGGTTTGAATAGCGACCTCGTAGACAGAGACGAGGTATTCAAACTGCTTGAAGGCAGACCGTGAAAGTCAGATTCAAAGGCAGATTCACAAAGGACCTTCGCAACATCGATAACAAGGATCTGTTAAATCGAATCAAAGCAACGATTGAACAAACGGAGCAAGCTCAAAACCTTCAAGACATCACGAACATCAAGAAGCTGAAGGGCGCCAGTACCTACTATCGAATAAGGGTCGGCGAGTATCGACTAAAGGACTAACGGTGGAAGGTGACGAAGTCACTTTTGTGCGCTGCCTGGACCGAAAAGAAATCTACAGATACTTCCCATAGTGGCACGAGACCGTCTCTCCAGCGTGGAATAGCCATCGATCATCGCCGGCGGATCTAACATCTTCATGCCAACTTGGGATAATGCATCGGACACGGCTCAAACATCCAGCCGCTGATCACTATGGAATTCTGGGAAGATGACCGAGCGCGTTTCGCGCCGGTGTGGGCCGAGGTGCTGGCAAGCCTGCAACTCGGGGTCTACGTCGAGGACCCGACGCGGGGCCTACGATTCAGTAAGAGGAGAGCCATCAATGGCGCATAGTTCGCCTCAAGTCCCGCTGCCAGACTATCCGGAAGAGATCACCGCCGCCCGACGTGAACTGCCGTTTAAGGACGAAGAACTGTTGCGGTTCTATTCTTCGATGCGGCTCGCGCGAACGTTTGAAGAGAAGCTCGCGGCGCTCTACCGGCAAGGGAAGATCTTCGGCGCGGTGTATCTGGGAATGGGACAGGAGGCGACTTCGGTCGGCTGCGCGAGCCAGCTCGAAAAAGGAGATTTCCTGTCGATGGTCGCGCGCAATCTGTCGGCGTACTTCTATCGCGGGGTCGAGCCGCGCCACGTGATGGCCCGGTGGTTCGGCAAGGATCAGCCGCCCTCGCATGGCCGGGAGCTTGGTTTGTTCCTCGCCGACCTCGAAAACTATGGAATCATCCCTTATCACAACGGATCAATGGCGTCGTGGATCCCGGCGGGCGCGGGCTACGCGCTGGCGTTCAAGATGCGCCGCCAGCCCAACGTGATGCTCTGCTTCACTGGCGATGGCGCGACGAGCCCGGGAGACTTCTATGAAGGCTTGAACTTCGCTGCGATTCATAAGCTGCCGTTGGTGATAATTTGCGAAGTCAACCAGTTCGCTTACTCAACGGCTTGCGATAAACAGATGCCGGTCCAGAACGTCGCGGATCGCGCGCCCGCGTTCAATATCTACGCTGAGACGGCCTACGGCAACGACATCTTTACAGTGATCGCGGCGGCGCGGCGCGGCATCCAGCACGCTCGAAATGGAAACGGTCCGGCGTTGATAGAGTTCAAGACGTTTCGCCAGCGTGGGCACGGCGAGCACGACGATATGGCTTACGTGCCGGCGGAGCTTCGAGAGTTCTGGGAAAAGCGTGATCCGATAACGATGTACCGAAAGTGGCTGATCGAACGGGGCAAGTTCAAAGCCGGGATCATCACTCGAATCGACGAGGTAGCGGCGCGCCAGGTTGAGGCCGCGGTGGAGTACGCCGAGTCCCTACCTTATCCAAAACCCGAGACGGTCACCGAGCGACTGTTTGCACCTTCGCCGCACGACCCGAAACCGGAAGATCGAGAGAAACGCTTTGAACCAATCGAGAACCCTGCGATCCCAGCGCTTACACGAGCACAACAGAGATCAAGCGGAGAACACTTCTGATTTCAGCCGACGAAACTAGACCACGGATGACACTGATTCGACGGATCAGCACGGATCTGATCTGTGCTGATCGGTCAAATCTGTGTCATGCGTGGCCTAACTTGCTTCAAGCTCACAACCGCGATGGCCGAAATAACTTACCTTCAAGCAATCAGCACCGCGCTGCGCGATGAGATGCGACGCGACCCGAGCGTGTTCGTCCTGGGCGAAGACATTGCTGTCTTCGGCGGCGCGTTCAAGATCACTCAGGGCTTTCTAGAAGAGTTCGGCCCCGACCGAGTGATCGACACGCCGATCTCCGAGTCCGGTTTTGTCGGAGCGGCTTGCGCGGCGGCGACAGTTGGATTTCGCCCGGTAGTCGAGTTTCAGTTCATCGATTTTATCGCCTGCGCGTTTGATCAAATCGTGAACTATGCGGCGAAGTGCCAATATCGTTGGGGCATCTCGATGCCGGTGGTCTTTCGCGGGCCCACCGGTGGAGGCATTCACGCGGGCCCTTACCACTCACAGAACCCGGAAGCCTGGTTCGCGCACACCCCGGGGCTAAAAGTCGTTTTGCCGTCTACTGCTCGAGATGCGAAGGGACTGCTCACCGCCGCGATTCGCGACAACAACCCGGTTGTCTACCTCGAGAACAAGTTCCTGTATCGACATTACCGCGAGGAAGTGCCCGACGGCGATTACGTGGTTCCGCTCGGCTTGGCGGCGCTGCGAACGCGAGGGCGCGATCTGTCGATCATCAGCTACGGAGCCTCGGTTCATCACTGCGTCGAAGTAGCTCGTGTTCTCGAAGGCGAAGGCGCTTCCGTTGAAGTCGTGGATTTGCGATCGTTGGTTCCCTTGGACAAACAAACCGTTTTGGAAAGCGTAAAGCAGACCGGTCGGGCGCTTGTGGTTCACGAAGCCAATATGACCGCTGGCTTTGGCGCGGAGATTGTAGCATTGATAGCACAAGAGGCTTTTGACTACCTGGACGCACCAGTGATGCGAGTTACTTCACTTGATGTGCCGGTCCCCTTCAGCCCTCCGCTCGAGATGGCGATGCTCCCTTCGGTCGATAAGATCGCCGACGCAGCGCGAAAGCTGTTGGCTTACTGAGCACGAGCATAAACGAAAACTTACTCTTACCGCTTGAGCTGTTCGACTCAATAGAACATAATGCTCACCGATGCAGATGCAACTGAACGATGGGCTCCGTTGAAGATTCAGTGATTCAGTTGCGCTAGCAGTCTCACGCAGAACCCTCCGAGTTTGCGATTCAAACGTGCCGGTGCATTTGATTCGGCTTGCAGCTTGAGTTTTGTTCTTGGCCTGGCAGATCAGAGCACGCAAACGCTTTCTGGTCCGGCGCGGCAACATCGGTTGTGTTTCGTGGTGTTGCAAGAATCAAATCCCGCTGCAGTCAGGTGACTGAATACTCATGAGCTCGTTACTCGAATTGGAATCACAGAACGCTGAGCGGCTCAACGGTGAACCGTTTCTCTTACACGAATTCTTCGAGAGAACCGCTCGACAGTGGCCGGAACGAACAGCTCTGGATATTCCACCGGGCAACGAACGCCGCGAACGAAGGTTGCTTACCTACGGCGAACTCGAAAGCCGATCCGAAACGCTCGCCTGCTTCTTGCGAACCCTCGTCGCCGATGAATGCGTGGTAGCGATCCTTCTCCCGAGACATTCCGAGCATCTTTACATAAGCCAGTTGGCGGTGATGAAGGCGGGCGCCGCTTACACTTGCATCGACCCGTCGTTCCCCGACGAGCAAGTGCGCAGCGTCCTTGAAGACTCAGACTCGATCGCGCTTTTGACCGACGAAGCCGGCCGCGCTCACGCCAAGCGGGTTGGCTTCGCAGACACCCGAATATTCAATGTCGCAGAGCCGATGGCCGAGACCCAAACGTCGATGCTTGCGCCGCCGTCGTGGCTCACGGCGCGCAGCCTTGCTTACATCATCTATACGTCAGGAACGTCAGGCCGGCCCAAGGGCGTGATGATCGAGCACGGCAGCATAGCTAACCTGGTAGCTTCGGATCTCGAAGAGTTCGGTCTTTCGTCCGACGCGCGAATCGGCCAGAGTTCGTCGGCTTCTTATGATTCATCAGTTGAGGAAATCTGGCTCGCATTCGCCTCAGGCGCGACCGTAGTTGTGATGGACGACGAGACCGCGCGACTCGGTCCGGATTTGGTGCCCTGGCTTCAGCGAGAACGAATCACGGTTCTCTGCCCGCCTCCGACCTTGCTTCGCACAACCGGCTGCGGCGATCCCGAGACGGCCTTGCCGGATTTGTCGCTGTTATATGTTGGGGGCGAGGCGCTGCCGGCTGATATAGCCGACCGGTGGGCGAAGGGCCGTCGGTTGGTAAACGGCTACGGTCCGACCGAGTGCTCGGTTACTTCGTTTCGGGAGACAATTCTGGCAGGCGAGCCGGTCACGATCGGACGGCCGGTTCGCGGTCTTCAAGCCTGGGTTTTGGACGAGTCGTTACAAGAAGTACGCAACGGCCGGCAAGGTGAACTCTGTCTCGGCGGAATAGGTTTGGCGCGCGGGTATCGTAACCGGGCCGAGCTGACTGCTGAAAAGTTTCCCGAGCATCCCCGATTGGGACGCATCTACCGGACTGGCGATCTGGTACATCGGGATTCGGCTGGCCGCTTCTTTTATCACGGCCGGATAGATTCGCAGGTCAAGCTGCGCGGCTATCGCGTCGAGCTCGAAGCCATCGAGCGGCGGCTCGCCGAGTGCGACGGTGTGCGCGAAGCTGCTTGCCGGGTTCAGGGGAACGGAGGACAACAGACGCTTGTTGCCTTCGTCGTGCCTGAAGATGACCGAGAGACTCCGTCCTTCGATGATCTGAAAGCATCTCTGGGGACGACGCTTCCAGCCTACATGATCCCGAGCCGATTCGCCGTTATTTCCGGCTTGCCGACGACGGTTGGAGGAAAGCTCAACAGAAACAAGCTTCCAATCATCGAAGCTCAAAAGCGAAATGGAACGAAACACGCGGTCGCCCCGCGAGACAGCTTTGAGGAGAAAATAGCTTTAGCGTTCCTGGAAGTTCTGCGCCTGCGGGACGGAGTTTCCGTCGATGACGATTTCTTCAACGACCTCGGTGGCGATTCACTGAACGCGGCGGAACTGATCTCGCTGCTGCGCTATGACTCGTCAACTGCGTCCATAGCGGTGCGCGATCTTTACGAAGCTCGAACAATCGAGGGTCTGGCAAAACGAGCGAAGGCCGACACGCGTACCGAGATCGTCCGCGATACGGAACTTGCGCCCCCGCGAGGGAAGCCGGTACTTGCGACGGGCATTCAAATCATCTGGCTCCTGGCCGGGCTTGTGCTGAGTTCATCAGCGGTGTGCCTGACGGTCTTCAAGGTCCTGCCGTTTTTGATTCGAAGCATCGGGCTGGTCTCGTTCCTCCTCCTGGCGCCGGTGCTGCTGTTCGCCGGCTTGGTGATCTATACCCCTTTGGCAGTTCTGTCGGTTGCACTGGTCAAGCGAATCTTGATCGGGCGCTACAGTCCGCTCAGAGCGCCGGTATGGGGCAGCTTTTACGTGCGAAACTGGATGGTCCAACAGACCGTTCGGTTCGTGCCGTGGGCGCTGATGCAAGGCACCGTGTTTCAACTCGCCGGTCTTCGAGCTTTGGGAGCGCGCATCGGACGCGGTGTGCACATTCACCGCGGCGTGGGTTTGCTACGAGGTGGATGGGACCTTCTCGATATTGGCGATGACGTGACGATCAGCCAGGACGCTTCTATAAGGCTTGTGGATTTTGACGACGGTCAGATCGTTGTCGGCGCCGTTTCGCTCGGCGACGGGAGCACATTAGACATAAGAGCCGGTGTTAGCGGCAATACCTGTCTTGAACCGGGAGCGTACCTCACAGCATTGTCATCTCTGCCGGATGGCGGGCGCATACCTCGAGGCGAGCGCTGGGATGGCGTTCCCGCGAGGCCCGCCGGTCAGGCGCCGCATCAGCCCTTGTTGCCCGAGAGAGAGCAAATCGCCTCACCTTTTTTGCACGGGATTGCGCTGATTCTGGCCCGAGCGGCGGTCGGCGGCATTCTCCTCCTCTCGCTGCAGGTGCCGGCCATCACGGTTGCGATGATCTGCGGAGTCGACACCGAGGTCGCTTTGAATTGGCTCCGTTCGCCATCGCTTGATCTCCCCCTTCTCGTCGCTTTGACGGTGATCGTGATTGTGGCGGCGCCCCTTGGACTGCTTCTCCAGATAGCGATAGTAAGAGCGCTTGGCCGCGTGCCGGCCGGTGTCATCAGCCGCTGGAGCCTTTCCTACATTCGGGTCTGGTTGAAAGCAGGAATTCTTAAATCGGCGGGTCAGCGGCTCAGCGGCACGCTCTTCTGGCCGGTCTGGCTCAGATTCGCGGGAATGAGGGTGGGACGCGGATGCGAGATCAGCACGATCATCGACGTCGTACCGGAGCTGATTGAAATCGGCAACCAGAGCTTTCTTGCCGATGGGATTTATCTTGGCGGTGCTCGTGTTCACCGAGGTACTGTGACGCTTGGTTCGACAAGGCTCGGGGATAACACCTTCCTTGGCAACTGTGTTGTCATAGCCGCGGGTCAACGACTGCCGGATAACTCATTGCTCGGTGTTTGCACGACTGCAGACGATTCGGTTATTCGCAACGGCACCGCATGGTTTGGGCATCCGCCTTTCGAGCTTCCTCGACGCGAAATCGTCGAATGTGATCGCCGTCTCACTCATGAGCCATCCTGGATTCGCTACCTGGATCGAATGTTCTGGGAGCTTCTGCGTTTTGGGCTTCCGGTTATTCCGGTGCTGGTACTGCCGGTGTGGTACAAGCTGCTGACGGCGCGGGAGACCAGCGATTCGTGGCCGGTGCTGCTGGGCATCAGTGCTCCTTTGCTTAGCCTTGGGGTTCTAGCGTTTTTTTGCGTGCTGGTGCTCGCTCTCAAGTGGGGACTTTTGGGACGCGTGCGCCCCGGCGTTCACCCGCTGTGGTCCTGTTGGTGCAGTCGCTGGGATTTTCTTTATGTGGCGTGGGCGGTCTTTGCAAGCGGCGCGCTCGCCTTTCTCGAAGGAACGCTGTTGCTCTCTTGGTATCTGAGAGCGATGGGGGCGCGGATAGGGCGAGGAGTCGTTCTGGGAGGCGGGTTCGCTCAGGTCGTCGATCCCGACATGCTTTGCTTCGAGGACGGAGCGACCGTGAGTTGTCAGTTTCAGGCTCATACCTTTGAAGATCGAGTGCTCAAGATCGATCGCGTAACTATTCGGCGTAGCGCGACGGTGGGGAGCTCAGCCGTGCTGCTGTACGGCGCGGACATCGGCGAGCGAACGCACGTCGCGTCTCACAGCGTGGTGATGAAGCGTGAGAGCCTGCTTGCGGGTCGTTCGTATGCCGGGGTCCCGACACATCCGGTGCGGTCCATGACCGCAGCATCGGTACGCTCAGAATGGTGGACATCGCCAAGTGATTGCGGAGGACGGTTTCCTAACCCCCGCTGACGGCTTTTGCCTGCGCATTGATCAACGAACTCATCTCGTCAGTAATAGCCACTCTGTTTGTGAAGAGGTCCCAGACCATGCCTGCAGGAGCTAATTCGTGGTTGCAGGTGACGCGACGGGCGAAGCGAAATCGCTCGACGGGGCTTGGATGAGTGTCGTCTTCGCTCGTCGGGCGATTTATCGCTTCCTTGATTTTTTCTTCAACCTGCTGTTCTTCCGATGCTTTCAGTTCATAGAGATTCTGAAGATCGCGTCGGGCCGTGTTTGCGTTCGCGATCTCCCGGTATGCAATGTCCTCGAACTCGACTTGCCTGCGTATGACATGAGCGAGCCCTTCCTCAAAAGCCTGCGGGCTATATTTGGCCGCTGCGACTCGGTCGGCGAGCACCTCTTGAAGTCGCGTCGCTCCGTGACTGATGCGGCGAAAGAGGAAGTGGTAAACACGTAAGAACTGGAACGCGATGTTCCACCATACCGCCTGGCCGCTTTCGATCATCGCGACAGCAAACTTCATCATGTCATTGTTGACACGTATCGCCACATCCCCGCCCGCTGTATCGCGATGGCGGAAGTGTCCATACTCGTGCGCAAGTACCGCGCGAAATGCGTTCTGATTGAATCCATTTAGCGTGCCTACTCCCAGAATCAATATCCGGTGCGCTCGATCCTGCATTCGTTCCTTGAAACTTCCTCGCTCGTACACAGCCATTTCTGTGCCGGGAGTAACACGAATCTCGTCAACAGGCCGCGTGTTTACAGTCTGAGCAACGTCGCGCACTAAAGCGCAAAGCTCAGGCGCTTCGTCTTCTTGCAGTCGGCGGCCTGGGTCTTCAGATTCGATCCTGATGAAGAGCGAGCGGATCATTTTGTAGACTGTCACCAAGGCGCCGATAGCCAGGATGAGTACGAGTTTGATGGGAATGCGGCCAGCCATCAAGAAACCATATGTTATCGAAGCAGCAGTCGCCAGAACGAGAAAGGCCACGACCGGAATTGAGATGTAGTAGTAAACGCCCGCAGCGTTCATCAACCATCTGTAGTACTTTCGTATCGGAAGATCATTGCCGCCAACCTCAGCATTCGGATCAACGGTCTCAATCCATCGCAGAGTCATTTTCGAGAACACCTTGCCCAGCACCCACAGCAGCACTAACCCAACAGCCCATGCCGACACCAGGTACAGCGAATAGTATGCGTAACGCCAGACTGTAGCCCTGGTGTGTATGCCTGAAGCGAGAAACTCATTCGCCACTTCGTCTGGAAGGCCCAGGCTTTGAGCCTTTTTGATCTCAGCTTCAGCCTTGATCCAATCTTCGTCACTGGCGGCGACAACCGCGCTGTAATAGTGAGTTGCGATCACATCAGGATACTGCCTGACGAGCATTCTGGTAGCATCGCGGAAGTCTTGCTCGCTCTCCAGTTCGAGCGACAGCTCTGCCACGATCGCCCAATAGCTCGGATCATTCCAGGTGTTTGCGCTGGCGGCCTCTTTTGCGAGCGTAAACGCGCGCTCCATATCCTGCTTGGAGCCTCTCTTGTCTTCGCCGAGAAACGTCAGGTGTTGAGCCAGGCTTATGAGATTCTCGGGTGAGCGGTTCTTATCGACGGCCCTTTCAAGCAGGACCATGCCTTCCTGCCTTCGTCCTATCTCTACAAGCGAAAGCCCCAGCCGGCGCATAACCGGATCAAAGTCAGGTGCCTTCTTGAATACCTCTTCATACAAAGTCGCTGCTTTCTCGTAATCACCTACATCTAACGCCGCGGTGGCTGCCTTGAATGCTTCGACTGAGCGTGGAGCGATAGATTGAAGCTTTTCCCATATCAGCTGCTCTTTCTCCAAGTCGCGTCCATTGGACTGGCCGAATCCAGTTGACGACCAGAATAGGATAAGGATGAAGGTTAGATAGCATCTTCTTCGCATTGAGCAGGCTCCTTTCTTACAAACGCAACCCGTCTCATAACTAATAGACGAAACTCAGAGGCGATCTTTGGCAAAAACGTGCGCCGACTAGGAGATGAGAATAGCGTGTGACGCCGGCGTCACCTCACCAGGTTGACCGCTCCCCTCGCGAAGCAGCTTGAGACTTCCCGCGCTCCTGCGAGGATCGAGGAAAACCCGGATAACCGGGCTCGACCTGAATCCCGAAGCTGTTGATGGCAAGCCCGGTCATCGTGTAGCCGCCAACCGTGAAGACTATCTCCAGCAACTGTTTGTTGTTGTAATGCTTCGCAAGCACGCCCCAGGTGCGATCGGTGATGAATGCCTCTCGGCGTAATTCGTCCGCGGCCTGCAACACGCTCCGTTGTTCCTCGCTCCAGCCCGCGGCGTCTGGTCCCGCGGCGATTCGGGTGATCTCTCCGTCGGTCAAGCCTGCCGCACGCGCGTACTCGGCGTGATGCGCCCATTCGTATTCGGCGCCGATGAGAAAAGCCGTGCGCATGATGAGCACTTCACGCGTCTTGGGCGGCAGACTCGTTTCAGTCCGCAGGTACGAGCCAAACGACTGGCGCGGCGCGTACAGGCGCGGGTGCTGAATCATCGTGGCGTAAAGATTCGGCACTGTCCCGTCTGCTCGGACCTGCGGAGTTATCAGCTCGCGTTGTTGTGCGGTCCACTGCTCGCGAGTCAGCGGCGCAATGCGAGGCGTCGATAGCCGTACCCTGTTTGTTGATCCGGCGAGCTTCGGCAAGGGCAGATCTCGCGGTAGCCGATGCTGGAGCCCTGGATCCAACTGCACACCCAGGCTGTTCAACGCCATTGAAACCAGTTGGTACTGCGCTGCGGTGAAAACCGCCTCCATCATCTGCTGATCGCTGTACTGGGCTCGCAACGCCCGCCACGTCAGGTCGTCTACCATCGCTTCATAGCGCAGCTCATCAACCATGCGCAGCAAGGTACGCTCGAAATCGGTCCACGCCGGGGCCTTAGGCCCCTCGGCGATCCGGTGTACCTCCTGGTCGGTCATTCCGGCGCTGGACGTCGCTATGCGGGCATGTTGCGCCCACTCGTATTCAGATTGGCATAGCCAGCCCATGCGCAACATCACCATCTCGCGATGGCGCGGCGGCAGGCTCGAGCCGTTCAGCAGGAAGCCGCCGAGTCCGGACCATCGAGAGTAGAGCTCCGGGTGGTGAGCCAGCGTCTTGTAGATATTGAAGTCGGGCCGGGACGCAAGCATCTCACGTTGCGCTTCGGTCCGCCCCTGCTCCGCGACCGGCGCGATCCGCGGCGTCGTCAGTCTAGGTGAGAAGTCGCCCGGTTGTTGCGGTAGCGAGAGACCTCCAGCCAGAGTTGCGATTAGGGCGATACAGAGCAGAATCTTGACTGCGCGACCAATACTGAAATCGATGTAAGCAACCAGGGAGCCCTCCGGGGAAAAGTGAATCTGTGAGATCGCCGACGCTGCATGTTTCAAAGACGAGCAGCCGGATGCTACAAGGGGATAAGCTCGGAATCAATAAATCCCTCGGCATCGTGGCGAGCGAGCTAGTTGAGTTCAGAAGATATGCTTCGGCTTGCTCGACCGCACGAGAGTGAGAATTGGACTAAAGTTTGAACTCTGAACCCGAGCTTGCCTACTTCGTGTACTTGGGCTGGTAGAGCTGAATCTTGAAGTCACCCGGAACCTTGAAGAAGGTAACCAGCCCATAGCCATGGTCTTCAACCTCTTGCGTGAACTCAACGCCCCGCGCGCGCAATTCGCCGACGGTCTTCTCGATGTCATCGCAGTAGAAGGAGACGTCGGAAGTTCCCGAGGGAGGATTGTCGCCTTCCGTCGGGTGCACTCCGAGATCAGCCTCCGGGGCGTCAAAGATCAGCCAGCCACCGCCGATGTCTGTTCCGGGGAGACCGATCTTGTCTTTAAGAAATGTCCGCAACGCTTCGGCTTGCGACGAATAGAACAATGCATGCATACCGCGGATCATAATCCACCTCTCAATTTGGATTTGCCGGACCTAACCGTGATGCCTCGCCTGCACAGGTTCGTAAGCCGAACTTCGCGAGCGGCCGACTCAAAGGCCCTGGAGGTTGTTGACCTGAGACGCATCTTCGCCCGTCTTCGCCTTTGCCTGTAGTCTGCCCAAGGCGATTTCGAGCATTCGTCGACGCTGCGCTGTGGAACCTGTTACCTCCACAATCGCAGGACGATGGGAGGCGAAAAGGTCGAAGTCGTCATCGGCGAAAATGCCTATCAGTAGAGAATTAACTGCGCTTCTTAATTCCGGATCTTCCGCATCGGGCATGAGGATACCATCCTCATCATTGAGGGGTAAGAACACTATCAAGTCCAAAAACTGGACTGCGTCCATTACCATTCCGAGCGATTCCTCAACGAGTCGTTTAGAATGCTCCCCTCTCCGAAGATCGTTGAGTGCGAGAAGGTAGGCAAGAAAATCGACGGGACTTCTCTCATAAATGACTCGCTGGGCGGAACTGTAACTGCGCAAACGATCGACGTAGAATTCGAGCTGCCGATAGAAGTCTTCGGCGGAAGGCTCTGCTGCGAAGACTTCTCCGTAATCCTCCTCGAGCACAGTGTAAGGTTCAGGCTCGTGGGCAAAGTCCGGATGAGTAAGCAAGAACTCATCTATCAGCATGCTCTTACCGCAGCAATGCGTTCCTGATACTGCGACCCTCATTGGCGGAGACTCCCTTCGGCCGCTTTGGTTCGATGGACCACGGATTGGGCGGTTTGGACGGATTTGCGCGGATCTGGATCTGTGAGAATCCGTCTAACCCGCCCAATCCGTGGTCAATTCACGTGGCAACACAGATTCAGGACACTACCCTCCTTTGCGTCGACGGAGGGGCCTGAGTCTAATAAGCCCGTGGGAGTTTTACCGAGATTTAACGCTCGTAAAACAGTAGCGAAACACGTTGACAATATACTCCGGGTTTGCCCAATGCCCTCTGCATCAATCCCTGATTCGTCGGTGAGACATTGAAGCCCGGCGGCGGAAACTCGCCGCCGTTCGGACCGCTGATTGAATTGACGCGAACTCCGTACTGGCCTACTTGCCACAACAGCGTCCAGAGCTGACGCTCATTCAGGCCAGTGGCCCATTCGGTAGGGTCGGCCGCCAGCTTCGCTCTGAACGCATCCGAAAAAGCTCGCCTCGGTCTCCGGAAGTGGCGTGACCCAGCTTGAGGCTCACCCTCGGAATCCTCGCCGGCCTGGATCCGGGCCATGACCTCGATCGCTCTTCTCATCATCCACAACCAAAACTCGTCGCTGGGGTCTCGCTCAAAGGTTGGCTCTGGGTACATAAGCAGAATCGAGACAGGCGGCTCTACTCGAGTCTTCCGAATGTGAGACCGGTCAAGGCCCGGCCAGTAAAGCCACAGCGCC
>DATMCM010000015.1:0-4973 GCA_035558335.1 Blastocatellia bacterium
CTCGAGCAACGGAGGGCGCAGCACAGCCACGCCTTGCGGACCGATCACGTTGGCTACGGCGCGAGCCAGTGCGACAGTGGCTGAAGGCCTCGCGCGAGCCGGCTCGCTCGGGACGACCCTGACGAAATAATTCTCTTTCCAAAATATTGTTGCGCCATCCACCAGCGCGCCGCCCGACCCTACTTCCTGGTCGACTCCCTTGTCTTTACCCGAACTGTAAGTGAATAGCCCGAAGGCAGTGAACTGGTTCTGAGTTTGGAACAGGTCGACGCGGATGCTGCCGTAATACCTGGAGGCGGCTGCCGAGACTCGATACTCCTGAAAGGCTCTCGCTCTGTCCGGAACGATGTCGGCAAGCCTGTCGCCTCCTACCTGTGTGACCTCGCTCGCAGCGGTGAAACCCGCGAGTCTGTCCGGCAGCAGCCCAGCGAGCGCGTGCGCAGGCGCCATAGCCGTGACTTCCGACGACGCCGATGGTTGCTGGCCCTTCACGATAAGAGGTGTCAGCAGCATCAAGAAAACTGCTAACCGGCGGTAGTGAGTTCGATGCTTCATAAGTGTTTCTGTTTAGACCCCGGCCGCGCCCATTCAGTTCCGGCGTCGCAGCTCCCCCAGGATCATGTTCGCGTAACGCTCGGGATGGTGAATGTCATCCAGAATTATCTTGCCGGTTTCAGAGGCGCTGTCTATCTCGATATCACCAAGATTCAACAACCGCTGCCACACCGACGCGGTCACCGTCACATCCTGAATGTTGCGAAGCGGGATGTTTCGGACCGTTTTGGCGATTAGACCGTAGCGCATCTCCAGCTTGGAATCCGTGAGCGTGTAGACTTCGCGCAGTCTCTGAATGTGGTGGTAAACCGGAAAAGCGAACGCAACCAATCCAACCCCAAGCAAGACCAGAAATGCGGTCTGACCGCTTACCAGGTGTGGATTCCGGTTGCTCAAGATGCCCATTACCGCAGCAGCCGCCACAACGATGACCGCCGCAACGATGTATCGGATCAACACGAAGATCATCGTCGGTCTCAAGGTGAAGATCACTCGCTCGTCGTCTGCGACTAAGTGGTTTGCGGCGACCGGATCCGCGCTTTTCTCCACCGTCCCGACCGCAGGTCCTACCGCCTGCGCACCGCAGTAATTGCAAAAGCGGCTTCCCTCGGGGAGCGGCTTACCGCAGTTATTGCACGACATTGAGCGCACCTCTTTAGGGCATTTGGGCGCCAGCCTTCACCCAGAAGGGTCGTCTAAGTGGAACATTTCCACCTGAAGGCGCTACTCCCAACTCAAGGAATTCTAGCACGCCCACACGTCATATCAGAAAGGGGTACTGGCTCAGCAAGCGGCGCGAGGGACGCCGACATCTCGCGCCCCTTGCGCGTCATCCTATAATTGAATCAGCCCTCCAGGTGAGGCACTAAATGAACAGGCGTATTGATAAGGAAGAGATGTCGGTCTTAACCCCACAAGCTTCGGCTACCGTAACCAGCGCACAGGTCGCGCGATGGCTGCGCGTTGGCGGCTGGATTGCGCTCAGCACGGCGGGTTCGTTGGTGCTTGCGATCGGCGCGGCCAGTCTCCCGCTTTCGGGACTGCTGATTCGCCCACGGCTCAAGCGCCTCTCTCAGCTAAAGAGCCCTCATCTTAGAGGCCTGATTCGTCGAAGCGGATTCGCGTTCGAAGACGTAACAATCTCGTCGTTCGACGGCACGCGGTTGTATGGCTGGTGGATGGCCGCTTCAAAGCCTGCGCCGACTATCGTAGTTCTTCACGGGGTGAAGAAAAACCGCACCGATGTGTTGCGTACGGCGCTGGTGCTCAGGCGGGCGGGCTTCAATGTGTTGTTGTTCGACGGCCGAGCGCACGGCGACAGCGAGGGGCGGTTCGTGACCTATGGCTTCTTCGAAAGGCGCGATGTGGAGACGGCGATTGAGTGGTTGATAGCAGAGAAGGGCATCGAGCGAAATAGAGTTGGACTTGCCGGCGAGTCAATGGGCGCCGCGATCGCGCTTCAAGTAGCCGCGCACAACTCATGGATAGGGGCGGTGTGGGCCGATAGTCCGTTCGCCTCACTAAGAAGGGTGGCTGAAGAATTCGTGCGGCGAGTGACTCGGTTGCCCGTTGCGGTGTTGAATCCAGTCATGTGGACGACGATGCGAGTCGCCAACTATCGGGGAAACTTTGACATCGAGACCGTTAATCCCCTCGAGCTTGCGAAGAAGATCACGTGCCCGGTGACGTTAGTCCACGGCACGAAGGACCAGGTAATAGCGACTGCCCACTCCGAGCAGATTTACGAAGCGCTTAGCGGCAACAAGCAGATTTGGTTCGTTGAAGGAGCGCGTCACGCCCGCTCGGTTCGTTTCGCCAAGAGTGAGTACAGCGACCGGCTGATAAGGTTTTTCACAGAGAAACTATCGTCGTGAGGCGACGTTCAGGCGGTTCAGGTTGACACCCTCTCAAGCCGTTTGTTAGTTTAAGGCTTTCCCCAAAAGGGGTAAAACATTCCTGAGTAGCTCAATGGTAGAGCATCCGGCTGTTAACCGGAGGGTTGTAGGTTCGAGTCCTACCTCAGGAGCCAAGTTATCCAAACACTTCGGGGCAGCCGCTAACTGGCTGCCTCGATTTGTGTGACCGGTGCCGCAGCTTCGTAGCGAGTCCCGCGCACCTGGAAACGTCCGCATCCTCTCCTCACATCCTCTCCATCCTCTCCTCAGCTTTGACACGAAATAGCAGCGCGGTTAGAGTAAGCGGCAAGTGTACAGACCTCACCACGTACACTCGATGCTAACTCGCGCGAGCTTGGCCATGAATACCGGCGGGCAAGCGTTCAGATTTTTGTGTCCGATCGACTCGATACGACTCCATCGCGTGGCGAACCTCTGCCTCGTGTTTGCGATGGCAACCCTGATAGCTCGCGCCGAGTGGCTGCCGGTCAAGAACTACACGACCGCCGATGGTCTCGCTCGCGATCAAATTAACCGGATTGTGCGCGACTCGAATGGCTATCTATGGTTTTGCACAGAAGAAGGTTTGTCGCGTTTCGATGGTTACGAGTTCACGAACTACACAACCGACCACGGCTTACCAAGCCGCACAGTCTACGATCTGCTCGAGACCCGAGGGGGTATTTACTGGGTAGCGACAGCGAATGGGCTGTGCAAGTTCAACCCCAGAGGCCGCTCTGGGTCGACAAAATCTCACTCGCCGAGCGCTAACAATGCGGCTGCGCCCGAGCCGATGTTCACGACCTATCTTGCGGAAGCAGAGAGTGGTCGCCAGATTACCGGACTGTTGGAAGACCAGGCGGGAACGATCTGGTGTGGCACCGGTGTTGGTTTGTACCGGTTAGAACAGACTGGGTCGCATCCCACCATCCACGCGGTGGACATCGGCATGACGAATGAATCGATGGACGATAAGTTCGTCCAGGCAATCATCGAAGACCGACTCGGTTCGTTATGGGTTGCCACGCGAGGCAGCGGACTGTACCGGCGCTGGCCCGATGGCCATAGCGAACACTATACCGTGCGAAACGGATTACTCGACAACGGAGTAAAGTCCCTGCTGGAGGATCGGGACGGCACATTGTGGGTCGGTACAGTTAAAGGGCTTTGCCAGCTTGTACGCGACCCAGTACCGAACCATTCGATCGTAGCTCGCAAATACACGTCGAAAGACGGGCTCGCCGAAGGCTGGATCGTTACGATCTATCGCGCCTCTGATGGACGCTTTTGGGTGGGCGCGACTAGCGGACTGAGTGAATTTGTTTCGTCTGCAGGTGGGAACGCAGCCTTTCGCACCTATACGACACAACAGGGGCTGAGCGATAACCACGTTTCAACGCTCGGGGAGGACCGCGAGGGCAATCTGTGGATCGGAACTGGAAGCGGCGGAGCGATAAAGTTAGTTCGAAACGGGTTCATAACGTACGCCACGGCTGATGGACTCGACCAGGCCGGAGTGAATTCCATCTTCGAAGATCAGCTAGGCGAGCTTTGCGTTACAGCAAGTTCTAGAGACAGGTTTGTTGCACAGTTTGACGGGAAGCGATTCATTACCATTCGGCCGGCCATTCCGCCGAGCATTAAGAACCTCGGCTGGGGCTGGAACCAAATTGCGCTTCAGGACCACGAAGGCGAATGGTGGCTGGCAACTGGCGACGGTGTGTGTCGCTTCGCCAGGACGGCAAACGTGGCGGAGCTCGCGCTCAGAAGTCCGAAGGCTATTTACACGACTCGCGACGGATTACCCGATAATAATTCCTTTCGCGTTTTTGAGGACTCGCATGGCGACATCTGGATTAGCACGGCTTCCCCAGTTCGGGCCGGAATAAGCCGTTTGGATCGGAAGACCGGAAAAATCCACAGCTATACCGAATCAGACGGCTATGAGAAATCGAAGATGGGCGCGCCAATGGCTTTCTTCGACGACACCGCCGGCCACGTTTGGATTGGAGTATGGACCGGGCTGGCTCGACACGCGAACGGCCGCTTAGAGATGTTTACCGATGCCGACGAACTTTCGTTCGGCGGTGTCCGCGCTTTCTACGCAGACCGGCGAGGACGGCTGTGGATTGCTTCGTCTCGTGGAGGACTGGTCTGCATCGAGGACCCAAGCGCCGAACATCCCCACTTCCTCTCGTATAGAACATCAGATGGGCT
Source organism: Blastocatellia bacterium (assembly GCA_035558335.1). Taxonomy (GTDB): domain Bacteria; phylum Acidobacteriota; class Blastocatellia; order UBA7656; family UBA7656; genus Onstottus_B. The sequence continues at coordinate 4,668 of DATMCM010000015.1, forward strand.
TTCAAGCAACGAGGTTTGGAGCGTCGCGGAAGACGATTTTGGACATATCTTTGCGGGGACGGGCAAGGGCGTGGACAGGCTTGATCCTGCGACTCGACTCATTAAGCATTACACGACAGCCGACGGATTGGTCAGGGGTGATATTACCAGCGCGTTCCAAGACCACCACGGCGCATTGTGGTTCTGCAGTCGTTTCGGTGTGTCGCGGCTTATTCCGGTGCCCGACCAACCCCAATCACCGCCACCAGTTGTCATCAAAGGATTAACTATAGCCGGCAGCGTCTTTCCGATCTCTGAGCTTGGCGA
>DATMCM010000016.1:0-11404 GCA_035558335.1 Blastocatellia bacterium
TCGTCACCGTTGGCGCGTGGTTGGGGACGCGCCGGCCACCATGGTTGCGTTCATCATCGGAGCCCGCCGACTTTAGTGGCGTCGGCTACATTTTGTCCAAAACTGTAACCGATACGGATATGTTTAATCTAAGGAGTGACGACAATGGGTAGACTAGCGGACAAGAATATCCTTATCACCGGCGGTAACAGCGGGATCGGGCTGGCTGCAGCGCAGGAATTCGACAGAGAGGGCGCGCGAGTCGCCATCTGCGGCTTGAATGAAGGGTCGCTGCAGGCGGCCAAGGAGACGCTTGGACCCGGAAGTCTCGCCATTCGCGCCGACGTCAGCAATCTCGCCGACCTCGACACGATGTTCGCCACGATCAAGCGGGAGTTCGGGCACCTGGACGGCCTTTTCGTAAATGCAGGTCACAGCGATTTCCGGTTGTTCGAGGAGGTGACGGAGCAAAGCTTCGACAAGGTGATAGCCGTCGATTTCAAAGGGGTTTACTTCACGATTCAAAAAGCCTTGCCGCTACTCAGACAAGGCTCGTCTGTAATCATCAATGCGTCTGTTGGCGCGCGCAAAGGGTGGCCGACAACCTCGATCGTCTCGACCTGCAAGGCCGCGGTCGTCCATCTCGCTCGAATCCTCAGCGCCGAACTCTTGGGCCGCGGGATTCGCGTGAATACCCTAAGCCCAGGCCCGACGGACACGGCTATGTTCGGTCGCGTCCCAGGCGAAGAGCAGGGCGAGGCGGTTAAGGACGTCCTCCGAATCAACAATCCAAGCAAGCGGATGGCCGATCCGTTGGAAATCGCGAAGCTGGCAGTTTACCTCGCGTCGGACGATTCTGCGTACGTTGTCGGGGCAGACTTCCTGATCGACGGCGGGGTGACGGCAATTTCGGACGTGGGCGTCTGAGCCTCGTTGTTGGCTTGTGCCATTGTGATTCCCGAGGGGTGTTTAGGAAGAAACACAAGGAGATCATCTGATGACGAATGAACAGCTGTTAATACAGGGGGGACTGCAAGCGTGGAAGTTCAACGAGGATCGCATTGACAAGTTCCTCCGCGCGCTTTCGGAAGAGGAGCTTCAGCACGAGATTATGCCGGGGCGGAATCGCCTGATCTATCTCTGGGGTCACATCGCCGCGGTTAACGACGCACTCTTTCCACTGCTTGGGCTCGGACCAAAAATGTACCCCGAACTCGACCCGATGTTTCTGGCAAATCCAGATCGGGCGGTTCAAGAGATCTATTCCGGCCATGAAGTGGGCCGGGCATTCGGTGAAATCAACCGCGCGCTGTGGACCGCGTTCACTCGCTGGACTACCGCCGAGTGGCTGGAAAAGCACACCAGCGTTTCTGACGAAGACTTCGTCCGTGAGCCTCATCGCAACCGATTTACGGTCGTCGTTAGCAGAAATACCCATATGGCTTTTCACTTCGGCCAGGCGATGCTTACTAAGCCTGGACCTTAAAGCAATCAGTCGCGCCCGTAATGACGTTGGTAGCCAGCCAAGAAATTACAACCTTAGGAGAAATATATGGGCACGGTTGAAAGAAAGATTGCACTCATTACCGATGGGAATAGCGACAACGAACAAAGCTTTGTCCCCGCCGATCACTTTGATCGCGATCTGCATACAAGTTCCCAGACTCGCGAACGCGCCTTAAACGCGGCTATCGTCCAGGCCAACATCAGCGAAAGCTTCGAAGAGCATCTTGCGATCTTCGACGCCTTTTACGCCGATGATATCGAGGTGAGCGGCGAAACCCAGGAAGAAGTGATTCGCGGAAAGGCAAGAGTGCGCGCGCTTCTCTGCAACTTCCTGATTCCGCTTCACATAAATCCATTCGACAGATCGCGATGGCTTTAGACGCTGCAGGCGAGACGCATTCTGAGTGGACACTCGACTTGGGTCGGGGTGTCCGGTAGGACGTGCACTCTGAGTTGGCGCGCACTCCGGAGACACAACGTTGACAGACAGAGATAGATGATGTATATCATCTATCTAGCGAAAAATGCGATACACACCTCAACACAAACAAGAAACGCGAGAACGGATCGTGAGAGCCGCGTCACGACACTTTCGCCGTCGAGGCGGAAAGGGAGTCGCGATCGCCGACCTCATGCGCAATCTCGATTTGACCCACGGAGGATTCTATCGGCACTTCGATAATAAGGAACAGCTAATGGCCGAAGCTGTCGCTGAGGGGTTTGAAGACGTCAGGGACAAGTTCTCGGCCGCTACGAAGAAAGCGCCGCCAGCCGAGCAACTCCAGGTCTTCATTGAACGGTATCTCAGTCTGGATCACTGCGCGAACCCTGCCGACGGCTGCCCGATAGCCGCCCTGGCATCGGAAATCGCGCGCTATCCGCGAACGCTGCGCGTCAAGATAGATCGAGCCATGCGCGAGCACATTGAAACCCTTGCCAAGTTCTTGCCTGGTGAGACGGAGGAAGAACGACAACGTAACTGCTTGGTGTTGGTGTCCGGAATGAGCGGTGCCCTCACCGTGGCTCGGACTACGGCCGACCCGGAATTGCGCAAGACTATTTTGGAGGCAGCAAAGGAGTTTTACCTCAAGAAATTCTGTGAGTGAACATTCTCCCTTTTTTTGCCGTTATGGGATGATGAGGATCATCTTATAATGATCGGTTTGGATTCCGAAGCTTGACTACTCAACCGGGAGGTGGGAGCTGAACCCTTCCTCCGAGAAGCGAGGCATTGATCACGACTTGAGTTGTCGACTTGGCGGTTCTCATTCGTCGTGAGGTTGGAAGCCTATGAACACGATTTCCAGAACGGCATAGGACAAGACGATGATAGATAAGTCTGTGGGGACAAAATGAACTTCGTTGCACTCAAGATGCTGACCGGTGATCGGGCCAAATATCTTGGCCTGGTTTTCACCATCGCCTTTTGCACGTTCCTGCTTGAGAACCAAACCTCAATTTTCGCGGGAGTTCTCAAGCGCACAGGGAGCCAGATTGCAGATGTCACCGACGCCGAGATTTGGGTGATGGACGCCAAGACCGAATATTTTGAGCAGACCAAGGCGATGAAAGACACCGACTTGAATCGGGTGCGCGGTGTGGAGGGCGTTCAATGGGCGGTGAAGCTCTTCAAAGGCAGTCCAGTCGCGCGGACGCTCGACGGCAAGTTTGCGGTGTCGATTTGCCTTGGTCTCGACGACGCAACCTTGACAGGCGCGCCCCGAAAGATGCTGCTCGGATCGTGGGAACGCCTGCGCGAACCGGATGCGGTGGTAATCGACCAAGCGGGCTATGTGCTACTCTTTCCCGGCGAGCCGCTCCAACTTGACCGCATAGTCGAACTCAACGATCACAAGGCCATCATCGTCGGCATCTCCGACGCGTCTGCGCCGTTTGTGAGCTTCCCCGTTATCCACACTCGGTATAGCCAAGCGGTGAGCTTCGTCGGGCGCGAGCGCACGCAGCTTTCCTATGTGTTGGTGCAACCTCAGCCCGGCGCCGACGCGGAGGAAGTTTGTCGCCGAATCGAGGCGCAAACAGGATTGCGCGCGCGGACAAGTGATCAGTTTCGCTGGGATTGTATCCGTTACTATCTGAAGAACACTGGTATTCCCGTGAACTTCGGGATCACGATTACCATCGCACTGATCGTGGGGGTGGTTGTCGCAGGCCAGACGTTCTATATCTTCACTATTGAAAACCTGAAGCAGTTCGGCGCGCTCAAGGCGATCGGCGTTACCAACTGGCGGATCACCGGGATGATCCTGTTGCAAGCGTTGACAGTCGGCGTGATTGGCTTTTCGCTCGGCTCCGGACTATGCGCCACCTTCTTTGCAATAACGCTGAACAACCTGCCGACGCGCGGGCTGGTCTTGATGTGGGAGAACGTTATCGGCACTGGTGTCGCCATCTTGTTCGTGGTCGCCATAGCCAGCCTGCTCAGCATCCGCCGCGTTCTGGTTTTGGAGCCAGCGGCGGTCTTTCGGGGGTAAGAAAGATGTTGTCAGATATCGCGGTTCAATGCCGTGGGGTACAAAAGGCCTTCGGCAACGGCGGCGGGAAAGTCCTGGCGCTGCGAGGCGTGGATTTGGACGTGAGCTATGGCGCGATGACTTTGCTTGTAGGGCCGAGCGGTTGCGGGAAAACTACGCTGCTTTCGGTGATCGCCGGGTTGCTCAACACTACTGGCGGCGAGGTGACGGTACTAGGAGAACAGATTGAACGATTGCCCGGAAGTCAGCAGATCCTATTTCGGAGAAAGAATCTAGGTTTCCTTTTCCAGGAATACAACCTTCTGCCGGCGTTGACTGCAGCCGAGAATGGCGCCTTGCCTTTGCTTGCGGCCGGAGTCTCCAGACGTAACGCGATTAAAGAAGCGAAACGCCTGCTGGACTCGCTTGGGATGGGCGACCGCGCGGATGCCCTGCCCAAACAATTGTCCGGTGGACAACAGCAGCGAGTTGCTCTGGCGCGCGCGCTCATTCATAAGCCGAGTTTGCTCGTATGCGACGAGCCCACTGCGGCATTGGATGCTGATACAGGTCACGTCGTGATGGAGTTGTTGGCCGCAGAAGCCGTGCGCCCGGAGCGCGCGGTTCTTGTTGTGACTCACGACAACCGCATCTTCGGCTTCGCCGACACCATCGCCCGAATGGATGACGGACGCATTGTGAATGTCGAATCAGACCTGAGAAATGGCAATCACGCCGCGCTCGCTGCCGACTGAGAGAATCAAGGGAAGGAGATGCCCATGAAGAAATTTGGCTTACCGCTTGTTGCACTCGTTGCATTGATTTTTGGCGGAGTGTCGGTATGGAAATGGCGTTCAGTGAAGACAGCTACAACCCCGCCGTCGGCTCCTCCAGTTGCCGCCTTCCAACACACGGTCGGCGCGGTTGGCCTTGTAGAACCCAGCTCGGAGAACATCGCGATCAGCACCCCGGTGCCCGGTCTAGTGATGCATGTCCATGTCAAAGCCGGCGAGCACGTGAAAGCGGGACAGAAATTGTTCTCGCTCGATGATCGGGATCTTCGAGCGGAACTGGAAGTGCGCCGCACTGCGCTGGAAGTCGCCAATCGCAAGCTCGCGAAGCTCGAACAGTCCCCGCGCGCTGAGGAGATTCCGCCGGCCGAGGCGCGGGTGCGTGAAGCCGAAGCGGCGATGGCCGACGCCGCAGTTCAACAAAAGCTGATTGAAAGTGTCACTGACAGAAGGGCGATTCGTGAGGAGGACCTGCAACGACGGCGGCTCGCTGCGAAAGCGGCGACCGCGAAACTCGATGAAGCCAATGCTGCCCTGTCCCTGTTGAAGTCAGGTTCCTGGGAACCGGAAAAACAGATCGCTCGTGCTGAGATTGAACTCGAGAAGGCGAATGTCCAGCGCCTGGAGACCGACATAGAACGATTGACAGTGTGCGCTCCGATTACGGGAGAAATCTTACAGCTCAACGTGCGCACTGGTGAGTACGCGCAGAGCGGTCCGCTGGCCAAGCCGTTGATCGTTATGGGTGACACAAGCGTGCTGCACGTGCGGACTGATGTGGATGAGAATGAAGCGTGGCGCGTTAGCCCGAACGCCCCTGCGCAAGCTGCCGAGCGCGGCAACAGCAGTCTTAAAGTTCAATTGGAATTCGTTCGCTTTGAGCCCTACGTCGTCCCGAAGAAATCGCTTACTGGTGACAGCACTGAGCGGGTGGACACACGGGTGTTGCAGGTGCTTTACCGCTTCAAGGACACCAACATTCCCTTCCGCGTCGGCCAACAGATGGATGTCTTCATAGCAGCAGACACCCAAGGAGCCGAGCCATGAAAAGAGCTATTGCTACCGGCGCGATTTTACTTCTTCTGACTGGCTGCGGAACTAAATCGAGAGTCCAAACGCCGAAGGCGGGAGTGCGCGCCGGCTGGAACGAACCGGTCGCTCACGGAGTAGTCGTTGCCTCTCCCGCGGTGAGTGAGTGGTGGAAGACTTTCCGGGATCCGACGCTCGACGCGCTCGTGGGCAGAGCTGTCCGCGCGAATCTCGATCTGAGGTTAGCAGCCGAACGTGTAACCGAAGCGCGAGCTGCTCGCGGCATTTCAAAGTCTGCCCTGCTGCCTTCGGTAGCGACGTCTGGCAGCTACACTCGCGTCCGCGGCGGCATCGCTCAAGGACTCAACCGCGCGGGCATTGCCTCCGGCTCTCCCGCGTCAAGATCAAGCTTACTCGCGCCGTTTGAGACAAATATCTTTCAGCTCGGTTTTGACGCTTCCTGGGAGCTTGATTTCTTTGGCGGCCTTCGTCACGGGGTGGATGCTGCGACCGCTGACTTGCGAGCGTCGGAAGAAAGCGAGCGCGACGTGTTGGTCACGATCTTAGCTGAGATCGGACGCAATTATCTTGAGCTGCGCGGTATTCAGAAGCGCCTGGAGATAGCTCGGAACAACATCGGAATTCAGCAGCAGACGCTCGATCTCACGCGCGTTCGCTACCGGGCAGGGTTAGCCACCGACCTCGATGTTGCGCGTGCTGCGGCGCAACTAGCCACGACGCAAGCAGCGATTCCCTCGCTAGAAGAGAGTGTGGCGCGCGGCGCTCATCGCCTAGGCGTGCTGCTTGGCGAGGAGCCGGGAGCGCTGCGAGCGGAACTGGAAAAGGAAGGACCACTGCCTTCGGTTCCTTCGTCTATCCCGATTGGGCTGCCATCTGACCTATTGCTTCGCAGGCCCGATGTGCGCCAGGCCGACGCAGAGATCGCAGCCGCAACCGCGCGCCTGGGTGTGGCGCGTTCCGAACGCTTTCCCAAGTTCACGCTGACGGGATTGATGGGAAGGCAAGGCACGAGCGTGAGCGGCCTGACGCTGGGCGCAGGCAACTTCTTCTCATTCGGGCCCGGTGTGCGCTTGCCGATCTTCACCGGCGGGAGAATCCGCTCCAACATTGCAGTGCAAGATGCGCGGCTCCAGCAAGCCGCTACGCAATATGAAAGCGTCGTACTGAAATCTCTCGAAGATGTCGAGAACGCGCTTGTGTCTTACTCGCGCGAGCAGGACCGGCGAGCGAAGCTTCAGCAAGCGGTGGATGAGAGCAGGCGCGCAGTCGAATTGGCAAACGAACTCTACCTGCGCGGGCTGGGAGATTTTCTTTCGGTGTTGGAAGCACAGAAGTCTCGCTACGAACTGGAAGACGAATTGGCGCACAGCGAAACCAGCGTGGTCGTCAATCTGGTCGCTCTTTACAAAGCTCTAGGCGGCGGATGGTGAAGATTACAGTCTTAGTCTGAGCGCGGACGGAGAAGGGAATGCATTTCAGGACACGAATAGGGAGGAGAGCAATGCGACGGAAGATTCCTTCGTCTTCGTTCGCTTTTACCCTCCACGATCGTGCACATGTTTTCTTTCCAATCATAACAAATGACTTTGGCGGCACGCGCCGCGCGCGTCGATGCGCCTCAATCCACCGCCCAAACTTGCTGCCAATACTTTCGTCCGACGGTCTCGTCGTTGATCGCGGGTTCAGAGCTCGCAAACGCGCTTTGTCGCAGTTGACGTTGACGGACACGATATAGATGATGTATATCATCTATATCTGATTGAAAATGCGGTACACGCCTCAGCACAAACAAGAAACGCGAGAACGGATCGTGAGAGCCGCGTCGCGACATTTTCGCCGTCGAGGCGGAAAGGGAGTCGCGATCGCCGACCTCATGAGCAATCTGGATTTGACCCACGGAGGGTTCTATAGGCACTTCGATAATAAGGAACAGCTAATGGTCGAAGCTGTCGCTAAAGGGTTTGAAGATGTCAGGGCTAACTTCCTGGCCGCCGTGAAGGAAGCGCCGCCGGCGGATCAGCTCAAGGCCTTCATTGAACAGTATCTCAGTCTGGATCACTGCGCGAACCCTGCCGACGGTTGCCCGATAGCCGCCCTGGCATCGGAAGTCGCACGCTATCCGCGAACGCTGCGCGTCAAGATGGGGCGAGCCATGCAAGAGCACATTGAAACGCTTGCCAAGTTCATGCCCGGTGCGACGGAGGAAGAACGAGAACGTAACTGCTTTGTGCTGGTGTCCGGAATGAGCGGTGCCCTTACCGTGGCTCGGACTACGGCCGACCCGGAATTGCGCAAGACTATTTTAGAGGCAGCAAAGGAGTTTTACCTCAATGCATTCCTTGAGTGAACATTGTCCCTTTTTTTGCCGTTATGGGATGATATGGATCATCTTATAATGACCAGAACGAGTTCAAGAAATGCAGTGCGATTTTCGAAATAGAAATGCCTACTTTTACGGTTCGCCCAAAGGATTGCCCACCGTTAACGGTCAAGTTCGACAAGAAGAAGATGACCATCGGCAGGTCGTCCACGAACGGCATTTGTATCAGCGACCCTTTGCCTCGCGATTTCACGCCGAGCTCAAACAGGAAGGCGATCAGGACTTGCTGGTCGATGCCGGCAGCGCAAACGGGACATTTGTGAATGGTGAGCGGTTGACCGCCCGATTCCGCTTCGGCCGGGCGATCTGATCCGAATAGGAGAAACTGAAAATCGAGTACAGCTCCGAGGAGCAAGACAGGCTCTCGCTACCTCCAATCTGAGAATGAACCGAAAGAGAATGGAGAAGACTATGAATTCAACAAGGCAGAAGAGTACCAGTAATTCGCTCTCGAAGGGTGCTGCTCTAGTCACCGGCGCCTTGACGGGCATCGGCGTCATCTATGCCGACCGTCTGGCAAAGCGCGGCTACGACCTCATTCTTGCAGCTCGCAACGGGGCGCGACTCGAGGCGCTCTCCGCGCGCCTGGCGAGCGAGACCGGACGCTCCGTCACTCCGCTGGCGGCGGACCTCCACGACAAGACAGATCTGGCGAAGGTGGAGGCGGTTCTGTGGGGCGATCCTAGCATCACCATGATCGTCAATAATGCTGGTGCCGCCTCCGTCGCGCCGCTGCTGGATGCGGACGCTGAGAAGATCGAGGAGATAATCGTCCTCAACGTTGCTGCGCTGACCCGGCTGACCTATGCCGCGGCGACTGAGTTCGTCGCGCGTGGCGCAGGCACGATCATCAACATCGGATCGATCGTGGGCATCCCTCCCGAGACGTTCAACGTGGTGTACGACGCCATCAAGGCGTTTGTCGTTGCGCTCAGCCACTCGCTGAGGCAGGAACTCGCCGATAGAGGCATCCGCACCCAGGCGGTGCTCCTGGGCGCGGCCACGAACGACATCTGGGAAAAGGCCGGCCTCCCATACCAGAACTTACCCGCTTCGATCGTGACGTCAATCGAAGACATGGTCGATGCAGCGCTGGTGGGGCTCGACCATGGAGAACTGGTTACGATTCTCTCCCTCCGAGATGGAGACGAGTGGACCCGTTTCGAGGAGGCGCGCCGCGCAATGTCGAAGAAGTTCGCCAACTAAGGAGAGATATATGGGCACGGTTGAAAAGACAAATGCACTCATGACCTGTGGCAATAGCGACAAGGGACAAAGCTTCGTCACGGTCGATGACATTCTTCGCGATCTATATACAAGTTCCGAGGCTCGCGAACGCGCCTTAAACGCGGCCATCGTCCAGGCCAACATCAGCGAAAGCTTCGAAGAGCATCTTGCGATCTTCGAGGCCTTTTACGCCGATGATATCGAGGTAAGCAGCGAAACCCAGGAGGAAGTGATTCGCGGAAAGCCGAGCGTGCGCGCACTTCTCTACAACTTCCTGGTTCCGCTTCACGTAATGGCCGAAATCGGCGGTCTGCAGGTATCTATTCGACAGACCGCGATCCCTGGAGACGTTGCAGACCACGCCTATTCTGAGTGGACACTCGAGTTGGTCGGGGTGTCTGGAAGGGCTTGCACTCTGAGTTGGCGCGCACTCCGGAAATGGAATGGATCGCGGGTAGTGTACGAGCATCACTATGAGCATCAGCAAAGTGGCGGACCCTTGACCATCGACGATTTGAGTTTCGATGCGACTACGCCCGCTGACTGTGCATTGGAAGAATGACCAAACGCTAGGAGAACTCATGAAAGACTTGTTAACCCGCGCCCTTGACGCGCACGGCGGCCTATCGCGCTGGCGGGAGATTGAAGCCTTCCAGCTCAAGGTGTCCATTGGGGGCGGGCTGTGGCGGCTCAAGGGGCTTCCAGACGGCCTGCGCGACGTGACACTGCGTATCCAGGCTCACCGGCCGATTGTCACGATCACGCCGTTCGATGGCGAGGCGCGAACCGGGCACTTCACGCCAGACCGCGTATGGGTCGAGGATGCCAATGGTGGCGTCGTTGAGGAGCGTGCCACGCCACGGGCTTCGTTCGCCGGGCACGTCCTAACCACACCCTGGGATAAATTGCACGAACTCTACTTCGTGAGCTACGCACTGTGGAACTACCTTGCGACTCCGTTCGTGTTCACCGAACCCGGCTTCGAGACCCGTGAGATCGGGCCACACGAGGAAAACGGCGAGACGTGGCACCGCCTCCTCGTAAAGTACCCCCCAACCATCCCGACCCACTGCGCCGAGCAGGTCTTGTATTTCAACGCGCAAGGATTACTCGAGCGTATGGACTACTCCGTGGATGTGGTCGGAAACATGGCCGCCGGTGCTACCGCTCACTACTGCTTCGATCATACCCCGTTCGGTGGCATCGTCATTCCGACCCTCCGCCGGGCGGTCAGCCGCACTCCGAAGGGTGCAGTGTTGTCGGGTCCGACGGGCGCATTGTTACAAATGAGTGACATCAAACTGATTCCGAATGCTCCAAAGGAGAAAAGCAATGACCGATAGCGCACAACCGTTCGCTGCTAAGAAGTTCTTGGAAATCAAGGGCCGGAGAATGGCCTATATCGACGAGGGCGAAGGCGCTCCCATCGTTTTCGCGCATGGAAACCCGACCTCATCCTATCTGTGGCGCAACGTCATGCCAGCCTGTCGTGGCCTGGGCCGGCTGATTGCCTGCGACATGATCGGGATGGGCGATTCCGAGAAACTTCCCGACTCTGGCCCCGACCGCTACACCTACGCCGAGCAGCGCAACTTTCTGTTCGCACTCTGGAAAAAGCTGGGGGTCGATAAGGATGTTGTGTTTGTGCTGCACGATTCGGGTTCCCTCTTAGGCTTCGATTGGACGCGCCAGCACCCCGAGCGCGTCCAGGGTATCGCCTACATGGAGGCGCTTGTTCAGCCCATTACCTTGGCGGATTTCCCTGAAGATGTGCGATCCCTCGTCCAGGGATGTCGGAGTAAGGACGGCGAGACATTGGTGCTGGAGAAGAATCTGATCGTTGAAAACGTCTTGCCGGGAGCGATATTGCGCAGGTTGAGCGAGGATGAGATGGCTGCCTATCGCGCTCCATTTGCCAATGCAGGGGAAGATCGTCGTCCAACGCTGACGTGGCTACGTCAAATTCCCATCGAGGGCGAGACGCCCGAAGTAGTCCGAGT
>DATMCM010000017.1:0-8981 GCA_035558335.1 Blastocatellia bacterium
GCAGGGCACTGTAGCGAACCCTATCGGGTTCAAGTGCGAGAAGCTCTTGAAACTCGACTTCGCCAACATATACGGGCTGGCGCAGCTTATAAAGAGCGGTCACGTGCGGATGCAGGCGACCGAATCGCGCCAACTCTTTTCCTTCACGACTGAGTGCCGCCGACTGTCCAGGATGCAGGTATTCTACACGGGCTCTCTCAATTGTAAAGCCTGAGACGTTTACAGCCGAGAACACAGCCTCAACGGCGCCCTTTAGGTCGTAGAAGTCGACGCTTCGCGAGCCACGCCAATCATCGCGAACTGCGGAACCCGAGACCGCAACAGCAAGCATCTCGCGCTCGTCGGGCCGCGCGCCTTCCTGCCCGGCTTCGAAGACCCGGCCTACCTCGAAAAGCTTCACGTCGCGGCAGCCCTGATTAAAGTTGTGCTGCACGGCTTCGAGCAAGCCGGTGATGAGCGAACCTCGCATCTCGGTCTGGTTCGAGTCGATTGGGTTCGCAAGCGTTGCGGTTGGCCTGCCGCTTAGTCGGAATAGTCGGTCCCGTTCGCCGTTGACGAAGCTGAACGAGTAGGCTTCGTCAAAACCGAGCCCGGTAAGCGCTGCACGAACGCTGCGGCGACGGCGCTCATCCGGAAGATACCTCCCCTCACCACTCCACACCGGCAGTGTAATTGCGACTTTTTCGTATCCGGTATGACGCGACACTTCTTCAACAAGGTCTTCCTCACGCGACACGTCTACTCGAAACGACGGCGGCACGGCCATCAATCGCTTCTCGCCGACAACCAAATCGACCTGGAAGTCGAGCGATTGCAGGATCTCAGCCGCTCTCTCGATGGTGACGCTAAGGCCCGTGAGCCGCCCTACTCGCGCCTCACGAAGCGGGACCGGATCGCGAGTTATTTGCGATGGGTAAACGTCTATTGCACCCTTTAGCACTCGACCGCCCGCTAGCTCCACGATTAATTCGGCAACGCGCTCAGAGGCGCGAAGCTGAGCGTTGAAGTCAACGCCGCGTGCGAACCGGTACGAGGCTTCGGTATCCAGACCCAGCGTGCGAGCCGTCTGACGAATGGACGCGGGATTGAAGTACGCGCTTTCAATCAGGACGTCAGTAGTGTGCTCGTTGATCTCGGTTTCTTCACCGCCCATCACTCCTGCTACCGCAACCGCACGATCTGCGTCACAAATAACAAGATGATCGCTTGAAAGCTTCCGGGTGAATCCATCGAGCGTCTTCAAGGTTTCGCCCGAAAGGGGGCGGCGCACCACGATGCGACGGCCGCGCAGGAGGTTCAAATCGAAGGCGTGGGTCGGTTGGCCCATTTCGAACATAACGTAATTGGTTATGTCAGCAACGTTATTTACCGAACGCTGGCCGATTGCTTCCAGCCGATCGACCAGCCACTTTGGCGAAGGGCCGACCCTTACACCGCTAACGACGCGAGCGGTGAACCGAGGACATAAATCTGGCGCGAGAAGCTCGACCGACGTAACTGTTTCGATCGGCGAGTCGCTTTCTTCGAGCGAAATATCCAGACGCTTTACTGGTGTGCCGCACACCAGTGCCGCTTCGCGAGCGATTCCAAGATGAGAAAGACAGTCGGGTCTGTTCGAGGTGAGATCGAACTCGAGCACGTGATCGTCACCGGCTGGCTCGATCGAATCAACCGCCAGACCGATCATCGTAAGCCGTTCTGCAAGTTCTTTCGGCCCCAGCGTCAACAGGACGTGTTCGCTCAGCCAGTTGTAGCTGATCTTCATCTTGTTAGATAACCTTTATCTATTAATCCAGGGCGGGAATCCGCGCGATTTGCCGACTCGATCAAGCGAACTGTTCCAGGAAGCGTACGTCGTTCTCGAAAAGCAGTCGAATATCATCGATGTCATACATCAATCCCGCCATTCGATCGATGCCCAACCCAAAAGCAAATCCTGTAAACTCTTGCGGATCTATTCCGACGGTTTCCAGCACGTTGGGATGAACCATCCCGCTTCCCCCAAGCTCAATCCAGCCCGAGAACTTGCAGACTCGGCATCCCGATCCATTGCATACATAGCAACTGAAATCGACCTCGGCGGAAGGCTCGGTGAACGGAAAGTAGGACGGGCGAAATCGCGTACGTAAGCGCGGTCCGAACATCAGCTCGACGAACTTCTGCAAGGTGCCCTTCAGATCGGCAAGGCTGATGTTGCGATCGACGTTGAGCCCTTCCAATTGAAAGAACATCGGGTTGTGGGTCGGGTCCGGCGTGTCGCGGCGAAAGACTCTTCCCGGTGCGATCACTCGAAGCGGCGGTTTCTTACGCTGCATTGCGTGAATCTGCACCGTCGAAGTCTGCGAGCGAAGAGCGAGATCATCCGAAACATAGAACGTGTCCGCCGAGTCGCGAGCGGGATGAGCCGGCGGTATGTTAAGCGCGTCGAAGTTGTAGAAGCTGGTTTCGATCTCGGGACCGTCCTCTACTGTGTAACCCATCGAGACGAACACGTCTTCGAGTCGCTGGCGAACCAGGGTCAGCGGATGCAGATGACCGGAAGCCGGCCGAGTTCCGGGGAGAGTTATGTCTGTCTGCTCACGCTCGAGCGCGCTCCTCTCCATCTCTGCGGCAAATCGTTCGCCGAGCCACGCGACTTCGCCTTCCACATACGCACTCAGTTCATTTACATCACGTCCGAAGCTAGCCCGCTCCTCGGCCGATAGCGACCCAACACGCTTCTTTTCCGCGACGATCAGACCGGACTTTCTGCCGAGGTATCTATCTCGCAGTAAATTGAGATCGTCAGCGGTCGAAATGTTGGTGAGGTCTAGCGCGAATCGCGCTCGAAGCTCTGCCAGCTTTCCGTCCATACGAGAAGGCCCTTCACTAGCCAGCGATCAACACAACGCAAGTCAACAACAGCGTTGATTCGTTCGACTGGCAGGAGACTCACGCTGCCGTAGCCGCGCGGCGAGACTCGAGCGCCTGCTTCACCTTGCCCGAGATTTCAGTAAATGCCGCCGGCTCATTCACCGCGAGGTCCGCCAATACCTTTCGATCCAGGGTAATTTCGGCAAGCTTCAGGCCGTGCATGAACTGGCTATAGCTGAGTCCGTTTGTCCGCGCGGCGGCCCCAATTCGAACGATCCACGTTGAGCGAAAGTCTCGCTTCTTGAGCTTGCGGCCAGTGAATGCGAAGTTCAGCGAACGCTCAACCTGCTCCTTCGCGTGGCGATAGAGCTTGCTCTTTGTGCCGCGATAGCCGCGAGCGAGCTTCAGAATTCCTTTTCTTTTGTGAAGACGTTTATTTCCACGTTTAGCGCGAGGCATAGTTTCCTCCTTTAATCCGCAGCCAGTGACTGAATCGGCACTCAAACAAGTGAGCACAAGCGACTGGCTGCCGACACTGATTTTATGATTGCGTTGTTATTTGCGACCGTATGGAAGCATTCTCTTCGTCGGTTTCTGATCGGCTTCCGCGACCAAAGCGTCGATGTCCAGCTGGCGTTTTCGCTTGGTGCTTTTCTTAGTCAAGATGTGCCTGGCGAAGGCGTGTCCGCGTTTGACTTTACCGGTTGCAGTCAGACGAAACCGCTTCGCTGCGCCTTTGTGCGTTTTTAGTTTCGGCATTATTCCCTCCTACATATTCTATGAATGCTATTTCTTCTTCGGCGAAAGCATAATGAACATATTCATACCCTCGAGTTTCGGCCTGACTTCAACGATTCCCGCCTCGGCAAGATCCTGCTCGAGCCGCTGAAGCAGCGCGAAGCCGAGTTCCTTATGAGTAATCTCACGTCCTCGAAAGTGTACCGTTGCCTTAACCTTGTCACCGTCGTGAAGTATCCGCACCGCGTTATTCTTCTTGAACTCATAGTCATGTTCGTCGGTGCCAGGACGGAACTTGATTTCCTTGACGGTGATAAACGTCTGCTTTTGCTTGGCTTCTTTCTGTTTCTTTTTCTGCTCATACTGCCATTTGCCGAAATTGATGATTCGGCAAACCGGGGGCTGAGCTTGTGGCGCGATCTCTACGAGATCCAGACCCTTGCCGCGGGCTATCTCGATCGCCTGCTGGGGGGTCATTATTCCGAGTTGTGTGCCCTCATCATCGATGACGCGAATCTCACGCACTCGTATGCGCTCATTCACACGAACGGAAGGAACGCGATCTCGCCTATCTCGAAAGCCTCTTCGTGACTGAAAGCTGCTAATGTTGATCCTCCTGCCCAGCGCGCCCAGGATCTCCAGCGAAGCCTATCTAGCGAACTCCGAGGGAGTCGATAGATGCAGCCACGCTCGATAGCTGATGGCTATCCGCTGGAACCGTTATCGTCAGCGTTTAACGTTCTACCACTCTGGTCGGATCTCACGTCAGCGCCTTCGGTCATCGCGCGGCTAATTCGGGCCGCGTTCCGTACTTACCCAAAGGTCTTATCGAGCTGACGCGAAATAACGATTCTCGACCCTCTTTACTGCCGAGAGCCGATGGCATGCGATGGTAGGCGCGTGCGGATTTGAACCGCAGACCCCTACCGTGTCAAGGTAGTGCTCTACCCCTGAGCTACGCGCCTACAAAATTCAAGCCTCAAAACTAACAGAGCGATTCGAGCACTGTCAACCTGTGCCCAGACGTCAATTGGCTGTTTCGATTGATGCTTATGACTGGAGGCAACGTACTTCGGCTCGCTTTCCAGGTCGACTTCGGTCAATTTAGGAGAACATTTAAAAAGCTTTGCTTGCCTCCGACGGACTATGCTGCGCTAGTTGCTTCTGCGGTGCTTTCGCAATAAACTCCGGTTCATTCCGCGGCAACGAGGAGAGTGTCTTGACCAAGATCGAACGGGTAACCCGCGCGCTGAAAGGCGAAGTAGTCGACCGTCCCCCCTTCAGCTTCTGGTATCACTTTGGACTTCAGCACATGCCCGGCGGCAAGCACGCCGAAGCCGAGATAGATTTCTATCGAGCTTATGACTTGGACTTCCTCAAAGTGATGAACGACTATCCGTATCCCTTGCCGCTCGGACTCGACGCATTAGTGACCGCGCAAGACTGGAATCGCCTGGAGCCGATCCCGGGAAGCCACCGGTGCTGGTATGAACAACTTGAAGCACTGTCGCTGATCAGCGAGGCCATTGGCGAAGAGGCGATGTTCATCGAGACGATCTTTAGCCCCTGGACGACGGCGCGCCGTCTCACGCCGGCTGGCCGGCTCGATGGAGCGAAAGAGCGCCATCCGGAAGCGCTGCTTGCGGCGATGGATGCTATCGCCACTTCGCTAGCCTCTTATGCACGCTCAGCGATTGATCGAGGAGCCGCCGGAATATTCTTATCACTGGGAGGCGCGACCGACGACGTGATGACAGTCGAGGAGTATCAGACGTGGGGTCGGCCATTCGATCTCAAGGTGCTCGGGGAAGTTAGCGAAGCGGTCTTCAATGTCTTACACATTCACGGCAAACGCATACATTTCGATAGTCTATTGGACTATCCAGTAGCTGCGATGAATTGGTCGCACTTCGCGACGGCTCCATCGCTCAAGGAAGGCCGCCTGCGATCGGCCAAGACAGTCCTTGGAGGACTTGATGAAACGGCGACAGCTCATCTGTCCGCTAAGGAAGTAGAACTACAAATCGGGGACGCAGTCAGCGAGCTAGGCCCACGAGGCTTGATCGTCACCCCCGGCTGCTCGGTACCAACCGACACCCCGGTTCGTAGCCTGCGTGCGATCAAGTCAGCCCTGGACAAAGCGATCCCGAAAGGTTAGGCGTCGGGAGGCGGCATTATGATTTGGGATCTTGGAATGAAAAGGGGCCGAACTCTCGGCCCCTACTCTGTTTCGGCTAGTCCGGTGGTCAGGAAGCGATCGCGGTTCCGTCGAGGAACGCTCGCAGCCTTCGCGAGCGAGACGGGTGACGCAGCTTCGCCAGAGCTTTTGCCTCGATCTGACGTATCCGTTCGCGAGTAACGTTGAAGTGCTTACCGACTTCCTCGAGCGTCCGTTCCTCGCCGGATTGATCAAGGCCAAAGCGCATCTTGATGATTTCCTTCTCGCGCTGCGTCAGCGTCGACAGCACGTCCTCGGTGAGCTCGCGGAGATTGTTGGTTATCGCGGTCTCCGCTGGATTCGCCGAACGCCGGTCCTCGATGAAGCTCGCGATGGTCGTCTCGCCGTCGTCGCCAATTGGCGTCTCGAGCGAGATCGGCTGCTGCGCGATCTTCAGCGCTTTTCGCACCTTCCAAGCCGGCATATCGACGCGGCGCGCCAGTTCCTCGTGAGTAGGCTCGCGGCCCAGTTCCTGAACCATCAATCGTTGCGTCCGAAGGATCTTGTTGATCACTTCGACCATGTGTACCGGGACTCTTATCGTGCGTCCCTGGTCGGCGATCGCACGCGTAACTGCCTGCCTTATCCACCACGTAGCGTACGTCGAGAATTTGTAGCCCCGCCTCCAATCGAACTTCTCGACCGCGCGCATTAACCCGATGTTGCCTTCCTGAATCAAGTCCAGGAAATGCAGACCGCGGTTGATGTAGTTTTTGGCGATAGAGATTACCAGCCGCAGGTTTGCCTCGATCATCTCGCGTTTGGCCTGCTCGACCTCGGCTTCGGCGGCGATGATCGTTTGCTGTGTGCGCTTGATGTCAACCGCCGAAGCGGCATATCGCCGCTCGATCTCGCGAATCGTCTTGCGCAATGCGCGCTGCTGACGCTTGAGTTCGGTGACGTCCTTCTTCCGCTTCGACTCGAGCGCGCGGTCAACCTTGTTCAGCTCGGTCTCGGTCGAGCGAACCAGCTTCACTACAACACCGATAGCCTCAATAAAGCGCCTGCGCATTTCTGCGCTGAACGTAAACCCACGCACGCGCTTGGACATCTCGATCAATTGATGAGCGTACTGTCGTCGATACCTCTTCAACTTCTTCGAGGTCTTGGGTTCCGCTTCTATTTTGCCGGACAGTTTGATGATCTTGTCGTGAGCCTTAACGATTTCTTCAAACTCGGCCATCACGTGCTGGCGGATTTCCTCGCGTTGCTCTTCCAGCGCCTCTTCCGCCTCGGGATCGGTTGCTACATCCACCACGTCTTGAGGATTGATCTCGCCGTCGAGGAGCTGATGGTACAGTTCATCCACTTCCTCGATTGTGATGAACGATCTCGAAAGCGCCTTGTAGATTCGCTTGTTTCCCCGCTCAATTCGCTTGGCAATGCGTATCTCGTCCTCCCGAGTCAGCAAAGGTACGGAGCTCATCTCACGAAGGTACAATCGCATCGGATCGAGCGACTCATCCTTCCCCGGCTCGAGATCCACGTCATCGACGTCGGCAGGCTCTTCGGGGGTTTCGGGAGCTTCCTCTTCTTCTACAACAACGGACTCCCACAATGATCCTGATTCGTCTTCGTCTATCTCGGCGACGATACGCTCAATGCCGCCAGCCGGACCGAAGTCCTCCTGCGCCTCGTCGGGCGAGGTAATTAGAATGTCCTTGTCCATCCTGCTTTTCATTCCGCCTTTCGCGATCCGCGTTATCAGTGCTAACTATTAGACGTCACCTCAACCGTGCTCGTTACACCCGAAGCGGTTCCCCACTGAATTGACACCTAGGACTGCAATCTCATAGCATTAGGCTTGTAACTTCACATAATACAACAAAATGTGCGAAGTATCTAGATGCAAAGGGCATAGTTCGGGACGCTCCTCTGGCCTCAGAGGCTAAGTAGTACAAGCATTCATACTTATTTTTCGCGGGCAAGTTCAATCGAGTTTGGGGGCCAGCCGTAAAGACTGTGTCAAATCTACACGAGGACGTAACTCCAGCAGACCGAAAGTCACGGATTAAGATTGCGAATTTACGAGATTAACACCCGTTTTCATTGCAGCACGTTTGACGACGTGACCGAGTCGGAGTTGAGGAGCGCGGCGAAGCTCGGGTTTGACGCCGTATGGCTAATGGGAGTTTGGCAGATCAGCGATGGGGCTCGAAGGATTTCAAGACTCGTCTCTGACGACTTCGAGGGCTCCCCATATGCTGTGCCAGCTTACAAGTTCAGTCGTGAGTTGGGAGGGAAGCCACGCTTCCAATCTCTGGTCGAACGAGCGCATAGCGCAGGGCTAGCGGTCATCGTCGACTTCGTTTCCAATCACCTCGCGCTGGACTCGCGGTGGATCGACAAGCACCCTGAGTTCTTCATTCGTAGCGACACCCACGCCCGCAACCAGGCGACGAGTGATTACTTCCTCCATAGGTCCGGTGAGGTAATCGCGTTCGGTCGCGACCCCTACTTTCCTCCGTGGCACGACACCGCGCAGCTCGACTACACCTGTGAAACACTCCGCGATCAGATGATCGATGTTCTGAAGTGGATTAGCCGCTTCGCCGATGGCGTTCGCTGCGACATGGCTATGCTGGTATTGCGCGACTATATCAGGCAGCAATGGTATCCGCTTGCTTCCGACGAAGTGTTTAACGCCAAGATGCCCGAAGAGTTTTGGGGCAAGGCAATCACGGCGGTAAAAGCGGTAAAGCCTGGGTTCAAGTTTATTGCTGAAGTTTACTGGGACAAAGAACGGGAGCTGCGCGAGCTCGGCTTCGACGTGACTTACGAAAAGAAGTTGTACGACGGTCTCGTGGCTCGCGACGCGGGGCGAGTTGGTGAGCGTCTCTTGCTCGACGAAAAATCGATGCGCGGTTCTCTCTATTTCATAGAGAACCACGATGAGCCACGAGCGGCGTCGCTGTTCAGCACAGCGGCAAATCTTGCCTCGGCGGCCCTGATACTTGCGCTGCCCGGTTCAGTCCTGATTCACGAAGGCCAGATTGAAGGAAAGCGGGAGAAGCTCCCCGTGCAACGAATTAAACCTCTGACGGACGAGCCGCCCGACGAGCTGCTCCGAACCGAGTACGCACACCTACTACGGGTCACTTCTCAATCGGTATTTCAAGAGGGCGACTTTGAGACCTTCAACGCCGCTGCTTTCGGCGTGATCGCTTTCATA
>DATMCM010000018.1:0-7840 GCA_035558335.1 Blastocatellia bacterium
CTCACTCTCCGCAGATCGAAGAGGAGCTGGAGGCCCTCTCCGGACTCCTGCTCAACTCAACCCGAGTGTGGGTGGGCGGCGCCGAATCCGCGAAATACCGACCGCTTATCGATCGGATAGGCTGGGCACTGGTGCGCGACCTGGAGCACCTCGATGACCGGCTACAAAGATAAACTCGAGGTTGAGGCCTCAGGCTGCGGCCGACTGCCCTATTTACCTTCGGAAAACCGCGTGAACGCGGCTGGAAATGAGATGCATCCGCTGCTGGCTGCGTGCGCGAAATACTGATGCGCACCCACGCCTTGTGGAGCCATCAAGAATAAATGCTTACTCTTGTCCAGGTGCTGCTTTGAAAGTAGGATGGGACCGCCTACACCAGGCCCACAAGCTCCCTTATTCGGACGACACAAGAGGATTCTCAAATGAAATCGTTATTGGTTGTATCATCACTGGCGATGAGCCTTTTCGCAATGACCGGATGCGGAGCGACGTCGGACAAGCCCGCCCAACAGTCGGTGATCGTGACCGCTGCGAACGAGACCGCCGCGCTCGCCAGGCTTCGGGCGGTCGTGGAGGCCGAGCGCCGTTATCAAGTTGATTCGGGCGGTGAATATGGCACGCTGGATCAGCTCATCCAAAAGGGCCATTTGAACGATCCGGCGCGAGGCAAGCTGACCGGTTATCGATTCAATGTAAGGGTTAGAGCGGGCGGCTTCGAGGCGACGGCGGTTCCTGAGAAGCCCGGCGTCACCGGAACCCGGTCCTTTTACGTCGATGAGCAGAACGTAGTACATGGCGCGGACAAGAAAGGCGGAGAGGCCACCGCCTTGGACCCCGAAGTCTAGAGACGGATAGCTTTCTCCCCAGAGACGCGAAGACTCGAAGGCTCACCAAGTGGGAATTCTCGTGTTGGTGTTCCTTTGAGTCTTGGCGACTTGGTGCAAGGCGTCCGGCGTTGTCTCACTAATTCCCCTCTGATATATTCTCCGCGCATTTGAAGCCTGCTGCAGTCGTGAGCATTGTCGGGCTCTGGTTCAGCCGGGCGGCGGAGAAAGAATGCTCTCCAGAATTAGCTTCGTTGCGATCGCGTATCTTCTTGGCTCAATCCCGTTCGGGTACCTCCTGGTCAAGTATGTATTCACGAGCGGGGAAGACGTCAGAAGCGTCGGCTCGGGAGGGATCGGCGCGACTAACGTGACACGCCGGGCAGGGCTTAAAGCTGGATTGCTAACTTATGTTTTCGATGTGGCGAAAGGCGCAGCGGCCGTTCTGCTGATGCGGCTTGTAGCCGGAGACGACTACGTTTGGATCGGCGCGGCCGCGATTGCCGCCATCCTCGGACACATCTTCCCGATCTTCCTCGGATTCCGCGGGGGCAAAGGAGTAGCAACGGGCGTTGGCGTGTACCTGGCGCTTGCGCCGGTTTCGGTTCTTTCGACGCTGGTGTTGTGGGCGCTAATCGTTTATCTGACGCGATATGTGTCGCTCGCGTCGATCATCGGGACCGCAGCAGTTCCACTATGGACGCTGCTCTTTTATGGCCTCGTGTGGCCTAACCCCCATCTGAAAGCTCTTGTGGTGATCGCGATCGCCGGTTGCGCGCTGATCGTGGCTAAGCATCACGAAAACATCAACCGCTTGATTCACGGAACTGAGAACAAAGTCGGGCAGCGGGTCGTCGCTGGCAGCGATCGCGCCGCAATAAGTGGAGGCCAGAGTTGATGACCGCGTCTCAGAGTAAGAGAGTCGCGGTCATCGGAGCTGGAAGTTGGGGAACTGCGCTAGCTCTGGTAGCAGCCCGCAATCGTCATCAAGTCACTCTGTGGGCGCGCGAACCCGAGGTCGCTCGCGGGATTTCCAGCGCACGTCGAAACCCATTCTATCTTTCCGAGTTCGAGCTTCCTGACAACATCCGAGCCACGACCTCGATCGAAGAGGCACTGGCCGGATGCGACTTTGTGATTCTAGTCGTGCCTTCCCACGCAATGCGTGAGGTCGTTCGCGGAATGCAATCGCACTTGAATGCTTCGCTTGTGTTGGTGAGCGCGACCAAAGGCGTCGAGAACAGCTCGTTGATGCGAATGGACGAAGTGATTGCGGATGTGCTGGGCTTCGAGCCTCGATTCGTCGCGTTGTCGGGACCAAGCTTCGCCCGCGAAGTCGCAAAGGGGGACCCGACTGCGATCGTTGCGGCTAGCCTGAATCTCGAGTCGAGTGAGATGATTCAACGCGAGCTGAGTTCGAATCACTTCCGCGTTTACACGAACACCGACGTCGTCGGAGTGGAAATCGGCGCAGCAGTGAAGAACGTGGTCGCGATCGCGGCGGGAGTCGTGCGCGGTCTGGGTCTGGGGACGAACGCGGTGGCTGCTATCATAACTCGCGGACTCGCGGAGATAACCAGGCTTGCGATGTCACAGGGCGCTCGCGTCGAAACGATGGCAGGACTTGCGGGGCTTGGCGATCTGGTGCTGACTTGTACCGGCGAGCTTTCGCGGAATCGGCACGTGGGAGTTGAACTCGGCAAAGGCCGCAAGCTCGCCGACATACTGGGCGAGATGCGCGAAGTCGCTGAGGGAGTGAAGACTACGCAATCAATCCATGAGCTGGCCCGGCGTTTCAAAATAGATATGCCCATCACCGCGAGCATCCACTCGCTGCTTTATGAAGACAAGCCCGCGGCCGAAGCAGCGAATGAGTTGATGGGCCGGCCGCTCAAGCGAGAATGAACGTTTGGAATGCCGCCTTCAGGTTAATGAATAGAAAGGACCGTCGTTATGTCAAACTATGTTCCTCCAACTACCCCGATAGGAATGCCCCCTCAGCAACAGTTTCCGCAGCCGCCTCCGCAGAAGAAGTCCAACGTGCTGACCTACATCCTGGTAGGTTGCGGGACATTCGTCATCCTTGGAGTCATTGCAGTTGTCGCGGGCGGTTACTTCGTTTGGAACAAGGCTAAGGAGGCCGGACTCGATCCCGAGTTGATGCAAAAGCAGCCTGCGCTCGCGGCGGCTAAGATGATGGTGGCTATGAACCCGGACATCGAGCTCGTTTCCGTCGATGAAGCGAAGGGGCTCATAACGGTTAAAGACAAGAAGACAGGAGAGACCGTCACCATCAACCTGGCGGATGCTCAAAAGGGAAAGGTGGTTTTCAAGAAAGACGGCGAGGACGACGTAACCGTCGAAGGTAAGGCTAACGAAACCGCCGGTTCGCTCGAAGTAAAGACGAAAGAGGGCGTAGCAAAGTTCGGAAGCGCGGCAGCCGAAGAGGGCCTACCCGAATGGTTCCCGCCTTATCCGGGAGCAAACGTTCACGGGAACTATTCCTCGCATGGAAAGGACGGCTATGCGGGCGGTTTCCAATTCACGACTCAAGATTCGGTCGAACAAGTGATCAAGTTCTATGAAGACAATTTGAGGCAAGCTGGTTTCCGAATGACCACGAGCCTTTCAAAGCAGGACGCGAAGGTGACTGCCGGATTGGCTAGTGGTGAAGACACGGCGGCGAGGCGCACAGCATTTATCAACGTAGCTAGCACCGCCGACGGCAACCAGGTATCGGTTGTCCTTACTTCGAAGTAGACAGCTCGGCCTGAGTACTTCGATCTTGCCCGGACACGGAAAGTGCGATGAGAAGCTGCGCGGCGAAGTACGTGCTCATGATCAGCCCCCCGGCTAAATAGAAACGCGTGTGAAATCGGTCGAACGCGAGCACCGAATCCGAAACTACGAAGAGAAGCGCTCCTGAAAGGGCGAACAAACAGTTTCGATCTCGCTTGGCATTCCATCTAACTGCAGCCTGCCACGCCATCGTCAGAATCACCAGCAGATAAGCAATGACCGGCAGCTTCATCTCTCCCAGACCCGGGAGCAGTATCCAGAACGCTGTCAGACCATAAGCAAGGAACGGGAGCGGAAGCCACGCCGGCCCAAGCCCCGCAACTCCCGACCGGAATGCCGCGATGTAAACCAGGTGCGCGATGAAGAAGCTCTCCAGGCCGGGCACGAACCGATCGGAGGGCAGCATCAAGAAGACGTCTCCTACCAGCGAGCAAACCAGCCCGGCGACAATGGGGACCGAATAGCGAGACTGCGCGCGGCTGCTTCTCAGAGCGGCCACGCTCAAGATGACCAGCATGGTGCCGGGCTTGGTGAAATAAACCAGCAGTTGATTCGTCGCGTACAAGGCTGCGATATGGAGAAGGCCCAGCGCAACGGCCAGCCAGAATAGACCTCTCTGAATGCGCCAGTGCTGCGAATTCAAATGTTCACCTGCGGCAGCTTCCATGTCGTGACTCAGTCTTGATGCTTAGCTAAGAGGGCGTTTAGCTCGTGTCGCTCATTTCATCGAGTGCCGCCGCTAGACGCTTTAATCCCTCATCGAGTGTGTCATGATCGCACCCGAGTCCGATTCGAAAATGCTCGGGCAGTTCGAAGAAGCGTCCGGGTACGACGCTGGTTTCATACTTGTGTTGAAGCAACTCGCAAAGTTGATCGACGTTGCCGCGTTTCAAGCGAGGCGCAACCGTAGTGCCGGCTCCTGGTCTTATCGCTTCGATGTCGTCGCGGTGATCAAGAAAGCGATCAAGAACGACGCGGTTCTGTTCTATCAAGGAGCGCGCGCGGTTGGCGATGCGATCGAGGTTTGCGAGCGCGACCACGCTGAGACGCTCCGCCGGATGCGCGGGGATGTTGCCGAACAAATCGTTGAGGCGCCACATCCTTCGCGCTAGCTCAGGTTCGGCCAACACCCAACCGCAGCGAAGCCCGCTCAACCCGTAAGCTTTGGTCAGACTGCTTGTTGCGACGAACTCCGGTCCCAGATGAAACGCCGACTTGGGCATTCGATCGAACAAGGCTTCGAGATAGACCTCGTCGATCAGCACGCGGGCCTTTATCGATCGAGCTACGTCTCTGATATCTTCGAGGGTGTTGTTATCGATCAGCACGCTGGTCGGGTTGTGAAGATTAGTCAGCACGATCAGCCGCGTGCGGCGACTCACCGCGCTTGCGATTTCGCGGGGATGAACCTTAAACCCGTCTTCAAACCGGCGCTCGAATCGCTTCACCGCAGCTCCAAGATATCGGGCTATACCCAGGAGCGGGTCGTATGCCGGCTGCTCGATCAGAACTTCATCGCCGGGATTGACGATCGCAGCCATCGCGAGGTGGTTGGCCATCGAAGTGCCGATGGCGGCCACGACGTTTTCGGGCGCGACGCCGCACTTCGACGCGAGCGCGCGCTGAAGCGGCTCATAGCCGTACAAGCTTGGGCCGCTCAGCTCGATGTCTTCGATCGTCACGCCAAGCTCGCTGATGGGAAAGTTCACGACGCCGCTTGTCGCGAGGTCGAAGCGGGCGGCGGCTCGAGTCTTGGCCCACTCGATGTATTCGGAGTTGAAAGCGCGGGTCATCGCGGCTGCCTCGCTCGCCAGAAGAAGTAAACCGGGATGCCCGAGACCAGTATGGCCAGTCCGATGGCGCTGTTGGCCGGATAATTGTAAGCCGTGTTAATCGCGACGAACGATTCGACGATGATGAACACCACTATCATCGTTCGCTTGCTCCACAACCGGAACGGCAAAGCAGCGCTCGCGCCTGCAAGCTTTGCTCGACTATGAAACACCAGCAGCGCGGCGGCGGTAATGGCAAAGAAGATCGAGTCGACAGCAACCACGTAGTTCAGTATCTGTTCGTAAGTGCCCGACAGCGCTATCACAATGGCCAGGACGCCTTGCAGCGCAATGGCTACCACCGGCACACGAGTTCGCGGGTCAAGCCTCGCGACGCTCTTGAAGAACAACCCATCATCTGCCATCGCGAAGTACACGCGCGGCGCGGTTAGCATCGACTGGCTTAAGAACCCAAGCGTAGAGACGGCGATTCCGATCGCGATCAGAGTCTTGCCTTTCTCACCCATCGCCAATCGCATGACTTCAGATGCCGGCGTTTTGGTCGTCGCGAGCCCATCGACTCCAAGCACACCCACATAGACAACGTTGACCGCGAGGTAAAGCACGATCACGCCGACTACGCCGATCAGCAGGCCTAGCGGCAGATTGCGGCGCGGATTTCGGACCTCGCCCGCAATGAAGTTGGCGGTTTGCCAGCCGCCATAGGCGAACAGCACCGGCACCATCGTCGCTCCAAACGCAGTGAACAGCCGCCAGCCGCCCTCGGGTGACGATGCTCTCCAGGCCTCATCTATTTCGATTACTTGACCTGTTGCCGCGGGCCAGCGGCCGCTGATCAACAGAAGCCCGCACCCGACTAGTGCGGCGATCGCCACGATCTTCATCACCATCAGCGCATTCTGCACCGTGCCGCCGGCGCGCACGCCGAGACAGTTGATGAGCGTCAACGCTGCGAGGGCTACTGCGGCGACCGTCCAGTCGGAAAGGGGCGCGTGAGTCAGAGCTACAAAGTATTTTGCAAAGGTTACTGCTACCGCGGCCATCCCCCCGGTCTGCGTGACAAGCAGCAACGTCCAGCCGTAGATGAAAGCGATCGACGGATGAAACGCCTCGCGCATATAGGCGTACTGACCCCCCACTTTCGGCTTGAGGGCCGCTAGCTCCGCCCAGATAAACGCTCCCACAAGCGCGATCAAGCCGCCCGTCGCCCACGCACCCAGAACAAGCGTTGGCGTGTGCACTCGCTGCGCGACTACGTATGGATTGATGAAGATGCCGGCGCCGACGATCCCGCCCATCACGATCATCGTCGCGTCAAACAGACCAAGCCTTCGCGCAAGCTCGGGCGCTTCGTTCGAAGGCGCACCGGTCTCGGTGGTCTTGAGGTCGTTGGTGGTTTCGAGCATGGGAATTTAGGTTTCTGGTTGCAACCAGCAACCAGCAACCAGAAGCCTCACCTGCTTCCGCTGGTGGATGAATGCATCCGCTCGCGAATCCTGATCTCCCACTTCCTGCTCGGTTGCTCCTCTTCTTGAAGCTGGATAAATGCCTCGTTCAAGCTCTCGCCGCCGGCCGCTCGGGTCTTGAGGTAGAGCAGCGCAGTGAAGGTCGATATCAGCGGCACGATGAGCACGTTCAGGGTCTGGCTCATAATGCTGGTTAGCTTGGGCGCAAATGCCTTCAATCCGGCGTCGCCGCTGAGTGCGACGCTCGAGACTATGAGTGTGGCGGCTATCGAGCTGAAAAAGAGTGGTATCAGATATTGCATCGCGATGATTCCGACCACGGTCCTCCGCGCTCGGCTAACCAGAGCCTTGGAGCGGCGCAACGCAGCTCGACCCTTTAGATTCTCCATCATCACCACCGGCCCGCTTAGCGATGAGTTGATGTAGAAGATGACGCCGGGAACAATAAACAAACACAGACCAATCAGGGAGCCGATCGCTACCATTAGCTGCGTAACCATCAAGCTGCGGATTCGTTTTTTTAAGGCTGCAAACGCCAAACGCAACTCTATCGGCCTCAACGGGGCCAGGAAGAGTTGATTCACCAATCGTATAGTCACACCAACGATGATCGAGGAGGCGATAAAAGTGCCGAAGCCATTCAATATCTGAATCGACAGGCTGATCCCTTTGCTTGCGCCTTCCGGCAAAATACCCTTTCTTTTCAAGATCACATTTACAATATCCAAAAAGCTAAGAGTGATTATTGGAAGCATGACAAGCAGCGACACCCGGAAGAACTTCGGAAAGTGTTCGCTGTAAAGCGCGAAGGCTCGTCGCAATAGCGCGCCCGTTCCCTCGGACTGAGCGCGAAGCGCGCTCGCAAAACCCGCGGCGGTAGCGGGCCGCTCCCCGGTGTCTTTGGCCAGGCCGGACATTACTACCCTGGCGAGCCGCTTCGGGATGTTCTTGCGTTTTT
>DATMCM010000019.1:0-21676 GCA_035558335.1 Blastocatellia bacterium
CTATCCCTGGCGACTCGATGGCGGCTTCACCACCGTGCTCCACCTGAAGAACACCATCAACCAGCCGGTCTTTGCTCTCGTGCAGGTGCGCTACAACGGCGGCTCCTACAATCTCGAGCGCTTGCCGTTACTACCCTATCAAAGCATCGCCGCGGACATTCGTGCCTTGCGCGACGGCCAGCAGAAGGACATTCGCGACAGTGTGATGCCGAGCGAGGTTGAAGGCGGCCAGGTCGTCTGGTTTGAAGAGACGGTTGGTTCGCTAATCGGGAGGGCCGAGATGCGCAGTGTCGCTGAGGGAGTGGCCAGCAGCTTCAGTTGCGGGGACTCTTGTCCGTGTCCGCCCGCCAGCAGCAATGCGTACTTGACGCCCGGTTCATCGGTGGGGCCGGTGGGCGGCACGGCGCAGTTCAGTTCAATGGAGCAGCGCCAGGACTGCCGCGGCACTGTCTTTGGCCCGTACAATCGGACATCAAACAGCACCTGGAGTTCCAGCAACACGAGCGTGTTTACGGTGAGCGCCGGGCTGGTTTCTTGTTTGCAGCCGGGCAGTGGCACGGTGACGGCTCAGTTTCAGGCGACGGTTTACGGCCAATGGTGTGCCCCAATCTCCATCACTCAAAGACCTGGCGGCCCCGTACAAGTCTACGTGCCACAGCTGGTGGGAGTATTCACGTCGCTGGTATCAGGCGACGACAGTGCTACGATCTCCGGTCAGGCATTCGCTCTCCAAATCGAAGCGCGTAAGCCGGACAGTAATCCACCTTTGGTGGTAACCAGTTTCAATCAACCCGTTACAGTTACCTTTCCGTCTCCCTCTCTTATCTCCGGAGAGAGCATCTCCCCGAACCCAGTGCCGATGAGCCAGGGGGTGGGGCACGCAAGCATTGTGTTGAAGATCGTCGATAGTATCCCAGCGAATAGTTGTTGCAGGTCCTACACGCTAAGCGCGTCAGGAGCCACGCCTGGGGCTGGGCTGGTTAAGGTTTGGTTCCAGACTCAAGCTTTTCTTGAGTGCGCAGACTGCGGGCATGGGGCTGGTTACAGGTTCGCGAATGCCTGCCAGTTTCCAACAAGCACCTATACGGATGCTTGCGCCGGAGGTACCCCGAACTATGCTACGTTTGCGGCAATGGCCAATCCCGCACCCTGTGGGTCCATACTACTGGTACGAGGGAACGGAAGCATACAAGCCGTAAATGTGGAAGATCATACGGGTAACTCAGACGCCTACTGGCAAACGGGCAATGCGCCGACCTTCTTGTGCCTAACTGAGGGCGGGTACCAACTCTTCGGCTTCACTTTCAATGTTTGTGCGGGTACGGCACAGAATCCAACGGTACTGTGGAGGTTTCAATGATGGGTTTTCTTGTCGGGCTTTGCTTGATGTTTTCCCCGCCTGTGCCTCTTCGTACACGGGCAGAGCCAGCTCGCTTGGAGCATAGCGAAGCGACGGTCCAGGGACAAAAAGTCTTTTTGGGAGACCTAAAAGGATCCGGCGTTAGGCAGCGCGTTGTGTTCTCGGACGAACGAAACGGGTTAGGACGCATCGTAGTTATGAAAACTGAGGATAAGGATTCCGCCGTCGAGTGGACCAAAGAGTACGACTACAGCAAGTCGTTTTTATCTGCCTCGTTTGATCCCGCATCCGGTCTCTATCCAGTAGTTTCCGTGGAAAGGCAAGCTGTGGTTTCGGTCTTCGGCCTTGGCGGGAGCGCGGGCAAGATAGTTGAGGTATTTGCCTGGAACGGTTCTACCTTTTCACGCGTTGGACACTGGGGCGGAAACTCAGCTCGCCAGGTATATCGTGTCGAAGCGTTGCGGGCCCAGGATAGAGCAGTAGTCGGTTTGGCACTTCACGTTCGTGAGAACGGCCAGTTGACTATGCCGACGATCTATGGCTGGAACGGAATG
The DNA here is from genome assembly GCA_035558335.1 of Blastocatellia bacterium. Taxonomy (GTDB): domain Bacteria; phylum Acidobacteriota; class Blastocatellia; order UBA7656; family UBA7656; genus Onstottus_B. The sequence continues at coordinate 1,915 of DATMCM010000019.1, forward strand.
GCGCATGATGGCAAATTCGCAGAAGTTAACGAAGAACACCCCGACTATTATAGGGCGCTTGTCGATAGAGAGATGAGCAACCTGCGGAAGCACTCGGAATGGTGGCCGGATTCGTTCGTTCAAGTACTGAGTCGAGTCGTAGAAGGTGATGTATATCGGAAAGCGTATGACGAGGCGGTCAAGGTCTGCAGAGAAACGCTCCCTCGTATCGAGACCGAATCGACCCCTGCTCCTCAAATAACTGATGCTGCTCCTGACTCCGCAAAGCAGCAGTCTGCAGCCAAGCTCGAAAGGGATAAGGCGAGAGCCAAGGCGGATGTACACTTACTTGTTGGTGCGATTCAAGAGATAGCAGGCAAGAAGCAAGAGGCGCGGAAAGCTTTCTCCAAGGCTGGGTTGGCAGACCAAGACGAATACAATTACCAGATCGGGCGCGTGCGTAGATTCGTTAGAACCCGGCTGGGCGCTCCCTTGCTAAGCCGTATCGACTAATTGGGTAGGGCTTCCGATGGCTGTTTCACGGTTCATTCTAGTCTTTAGCTTGCTGGCGGTAGGTTCGGGTCCGACTGATCATCACACCGGAATTGCCCGGCAGACTTATCAAGACCTTGAAGGCCGTTATATGAGCCAATCTGGGACTCATAAGGCCGCCAACAAGTTTGATCCATTGAAGTACCTTCCTGCTGGAGCAAGTCTCAGCAATCCAGAGAAAAATGTGGTCTTCGCTGATCTTATTGGCGATGGTAAGCAAGAGGTAGTCATCTTTTACAGAATACTGGATGGAGACAAGCATCAAGCAAATATCTTGGTGCTCAAACCAACTACTGCCGGTTACGAGCGGCTTTGGGAGGACGTCCATGACCTGGGATCGGGTTTCGCTGATCCTAGCGGGGTGTATGACTTGAATAAGAACGCCAGACCCCAGATTGTGGCATACAGGATAGTGGGCGCGAGCTGCCCGGGTGTGCTTGATATTTTCCAATACGCAAACGGTAAAATTGAAAAGATCACAGGCGACTGGGTTCACACTTGCCAATCAGACTTGGAGATTAAGGATTTGAACGGTGATGGGGTGAGTGAAATCATATTCCGACCGCTGAAATATGGGGTTAACCGCAGAATCTACAGTTGGAGTGGAAAGGAATATGTCCGGACTGATAACCAGCATGCTCACTATTTTAGTGACGAGTTGCAGCAGTTGGTTGGTGGGCTGTATGAACATCGGGCGCTTCCAACGCCATCAAGAGCAGTGTGGTGCGAACAGGCTGTGCGGATCTATTTACTACAAGGGCGCTACATTGAGGCAATCGCGCTTTGTCGAGCGGTCTTACCAATGATAGATGATCCAGAGCTTACGATACCAAATAGCGGGGCTACAACGCCTGCGCAACAGAATCGGGTGCTTGCATTCTTCGAGCTGGATAAGGTTAAGGACAAAGCTCGAGTCTATCGATTACTCGCCGATGCTTTTAAAGCAGCTGGTAAGCTACAGTCCGCAAAAAACTATTCCAGTGAGGCTAGGAAACTGAACGCGGAAGCGGCGGAAAAGGAGTCTCGATTGCCATATTGAGACTGAGGCGCGATCGCCGAGAAGCGTAATGTTGGTTCGCGATCAGGTTGGAACCCTAACAGCATTTGGCGCGCCAGAGTCCGATCCTGACTTCCGCCCGGCTTGACTGGCTGAACTACTAATGTACATCACTCGCGAGATGATCAGCGAAGTGGAACAGAACTATGGAAAGCCCACCGAGCTGGCCTTTACTTACGAGATGAATGAGCCCGAGTTTGAGATGGTCCGCCGGAGCCAGAAAAACAAACGCGCACACGACGTTACTCTGTTCATCATCGACCGCTCTCGCATAGTCGTCATCAGGAAACCAATGTACCCACCCGGGGCCTATCGAGCGCCTTCAGGCGGCGTTGCGCCAGGGGAGCCTTTTGAAGCAGGTGCGCTTCGAGAGGCTCACGAAGAAACCGGTCTCCGCGTCGCGCTCGAAGAATACATTCTGCGAGCGCGAGTGAGGTTTTCGCTCGGTGACGACGTGATTGATTGGACCTCGGTCGATTGATCGAGCGCAGCCGAGTCCCACGCCCTGGCCCAGTAGATCGACTACGATCCCTCGCTACATCCTGATTGTTCCGCTCTGCTATAATCCTCCTGAAATCTTCTGACGCCCTGTTTGACCTTTTCATGCTAAAGCCGGCGGCGCTGCCGCAGAGGAGTTTGCTATGCTATACCGAAATCACCCTTCGAAGACCAGCGATTCCTACACTCTTAGAATCTCACTAAACCGCCGGGCAATCACTATGCTGGTAGCCCTTTGCTGTTTATCGATCGGGATCGGGATCGGAGCGATCGCCCGCGGGGTCGTGGGCGCTCGCCCGGATGACAATCGAGTCTCAATCAGCAGCGCGCGAGTGACAGTTGATTCGCTGTCGGCATCATTCGCGCGAGCGGCCGAACAAGTCGAGCCGTCGGTTGCTCACATAAAAGTCTACGATACAGAATTCTATACGAGAGAAGGCGCGGGCTCGGGAGTCATTGTCAACTCGACGGGTTTCATACTTACCAACGCCCACGTGGTCAGCCGGGCGATCAAGCTAAAGGTGAAGCTCGCGGACGGGACCGAGATCGACGCTCGAGTTGTGGGTATCGACTCGCCGACTGATCTGGCGGTCATAAAGATCGACTTTCCGCGTCCCCTGCCGGTCGCTCGAATGGGCGATTCGGACAAATTGAACGTGGGCGACTGGGTGCTGGCAATTGGATCGCCGTTTGGGCTGGAGCAGACCGTTACCGCGGGCATAATTAGCGCCAAAGATCGCGTAGCCGGAACCGGCTCAACACCGTTCCAGCAGTTCCTGCAAACTGACGCGGCGATCAACCCCGGAAACTCTGGGGGGCCGCTCGTCAATCTTGCGGGAGAAGTGATCGGAATCAACACTCAAATTGCGACCAGCACCGGTGTGTATAGCGGGATCGGCTTCGCCCTGCCTTCGTCGACGGCCGTCGATATCTACAACCAACTGGTCACGGATGGCAAAGTGCGACGGGGCTTCCTGGGAGCCTTCCTCGAGGAAATGACCAACAAAGTCGCCCGCTCGAACGGAATCCTTGACGGCGCTGGAGTCGTCGTGCGGGAGTTGGCGAGCGAAGCCAGTCCCGCGGCTCGCGCGGGTTTGCTAAGCGGCGATGTCATCATCGAAGTCAACGGTCAGAAGGTCAAGACCGTACGTGAATTGATCCGGCGGGTCGCCTCGCTGGGAGTTGGAAGCACGGCTAACGTCACGTACATTCGCGATGGTGCCCGGCGCACCGCAAGTGTGAAGCTTGAAGAAAGAAAGGACGAACCGGAAACCCCTCGCAGCATTCGGCCGACGCCGCTGCCGATGGAACCAGAAACGCAAGAGAAGCAAGACGGAAAATCGAGAAGCTCGAAATCGCGGTCCTCTCTGGGTATCACCGCCAAGACGTTGACTTCCGATCTCGCAAGGGTTCATGGACTCGAAGGCGCTCGCGGGGCTTACGTGATCAGCGTAGAGCCCAGCAGCATCGCCGCCGACAACGGGCTCATCGCCGACGATCTGATAGTCGAGGTAAACACCAAGCCGGTCGCCTCGCTTGAAGACCTTCAGCGTCTGACGCGAGACGTAAAGAGTGGCGACCAAGTGTTCATCAAAGTTCTTCGCAGCGGCAGAGGGCCGTTGCGGCGTTCGTATTTGATCTCATTCGCCATGCCATGAACCGTGAGGAATAATACATACAAATAGCGAACAAGGAGATCTCGCCCTACGCGGAGAGAATCATTGGATCGGGACCGGCAGGCGGATCCGCGGCTTATCCCGATCCAGCTTGACCCTTGGTTCGCGCTTAATGTAGACTCGGCGTTGTATTGAAGTGAACGAGTGGCAGGGCAAGTCTTGCGATTCAAAAACCGCTCTTGCCCAGGATCGATCAGACCTTCCGACGGGTTCAGTTCACGGCTCGTCGTCAATAACGAGTAAGCTTGATGTAAAGGGTAAGTCACCGTGAAGACCTCAACCCCGAGGTCCTAACTGTGCTCAAACGGCGATAAGGAGGAATCTGTGAGTTTCAAAATAGGCGAGAAAGTTGTCTATCCAAACCACGGTATAGGCGTAATCGAGAAGATAACCACCACCGACGTCGCAGGCGCGCAAAACAGCTTCTACTTGCTCAGGCTAAAATCGACGGAATCAACAGTAATGGTTCCTATCGCGAACGCAAGCGAAATCGGTCTAAGGTCGCCTATCAATAACACCCAGTGCGACAACCTGCTGAAGGCTCTCTCGGCAGACTTCACCAACCCCCCAATCGATTGGAAAGACAGATACAAAGAGTTCCTTGAAAGAATGAGGACGGGGGACATCTTTCACGTCGCCGAGGTTTTGAAGAACCTTACATACCTTTCGCTGAACAAACCTCTCTCATTTCGCGAGAAGAGGATGCTCGAGCGCGCTCGATACCTTGTGATCAGCGAACTCTCTACCGTGTGCCGGAAATCCGAATGCATAGTCGAGCCCCTTGTCGACGAAGCACTCAGCAAATGCTGTACGAAGCATCGGACTACGACGGTATCCAGGACGCTGACGCGATCCAGTGTCGCGGTAGCGCATTGACGGCTTCTTAAGGGCGGAAACTAGGCCCGTTTCCGCTTTCGATGTAACAACATACAAACACCGCTGCGGCGCGCCCTTAGCGTCGCTCGGGGAAGTGTGTGCTGCGAAAGCCCCGCAACCAGGCTTCAGACAGCCGGGGCTTGCCTCGGATGGCCGCGTCATCGGTTGGACGACGACCTGAAGACCGCCGGTCAGAGGTCAGGCGCGCGGCGTCGGCGGCCGGCTCCTGACGGGTGGTGTCCTAGTTTCGAAGGTTTCTCTGCGTGACCTCGGCGTCTCAGCGTCCCCGCGGTTAGTAAGCTCCGAAACAATGCTAACCGCGGAGGCGCGAAGACGCTGAGACTGCGCTGAGAAATTGAAGTTAGGCCACCACCTCCTATCACGCTAACTTTGTCCTTCATCGAAAAGCCGATATAATCGCTTCTTGCCCGCATCTCTTGAAATCGGATCAATGATCAACACGGCTGCCGGGAGTAGCTCCACTGTGTTTGCTGAAGCCATTCGCGGTCCCCAAGTCAACTCGCAGTCATGGACTCTCGACAGCGCCTATGACTATTGCGCTCGGCTCGCGAGATCGCATTACGAGAACTTTCCAGTTGGTTCCGTGCTTGTGCCTGATCGATTGCGCAAGCACTTCTATTCGATCTATTCATTCGCCCGCATCGCGGATGACTTCGCCGACGAAGCTTACGACGAAGACCACAGCGAGCAAGAACGGCTCGGTCTCATCGAAGAATGGCGCGCGATGCTTCGCGAAGCATTCGACGGACGCGCAACTCATCCGGTGTTCATCGCACTTGCTGATACGATCACGCAGTTCGAGCTGCCGATCGACCTTTTTGAAGACTTGCTGACGGCGTTTGCCCAAGACGTGATTGTTCGGAGTTATCAAAGCTTCGATCAATTGCTCGATTACTGCCGGCGCTCGGCGAACCCGATCGGCCGGTTGATCCTGCTGCTGTTTGGCCATCAAGATCAGCAGCTTCACGCGTGGTCTGATGACATTTGCACTGCGCTCCAACTGGCCAACCACTGGCAGGATGTTAGCGTCGATCTCGAGAAGCAACGCATCTACCTTCCAGCCGAAGACCTGACGCGATTCGAGGTCAGCGAAGATGAGTTGCTAAGCCTGAGCGCCGGCGAAGGCCTTCGGCGTTTGATGAAGTTTGAAGTCGATCGCACTCGCGAGTTATTCGCGCACGGCAAGCCGTTGTGCACCCGGATCGGCGGCCGGCTGGGTCTGGAGCTGCGCGCGGTATGGCTGGGAGGGACCCTCATCCTGGATCGAATCGAGCAGAACGGCTACGACATCTTCACGCGACGGCCGGTAATCACATCGGGCGACAAGCTGAAGATTCTTTGGCGGGCTGCGCGGAAAGGAACCTTCAAGCGCAACTGATGGCCTCCAACGTCACAACCGCGATCAACCGGGTGCGTGGCGCGCAGCGGCAGCTTGCGCGCGCGGCCGGCTCGAATTTCTACTACTCGTTTCTGATGTTGCCATCAGCGAAGCGAAAGGCGATCAAGGACGTTTACGCGTTTTGCCGTCTGCTGGACGACATCGTCGACGAGGACCCGGCCGGTCGCGATCCGGCGGCGGAGCTTCAGTACTGGCGCGATGAAATTGAAGCCTGCTATCAGGGTTGCCCGGTGAGCGATTTTGGCGAGCGCCTCATGAGTTCCATTCTGGAGTTCACGCTGCCCAAACAACCGTTTCTAGACCTGGTTGAAGGGATGGAGATGGACCTTCGCTGGCACAGCTATCAGACGTTCGCAGACCTGCGAGAATACTGCTATCGCGCGGCGTCCGCGGTCGGGCTGATCTGCATCGAAATCTTCGGATATGAATCGGCCCGCACCCGCGAGTACGCGGTGAACCTCGGGCTTGCATTGCAACTCACAAACATCTTGCGCGACTTGAAGGAAGACATTGGACGTCAGCGGATCTATCTTCCCCTCGAGGACCTGGAGCGCTTTGGTTACCGGGAACAGGACTTGAGAGCGAATCAATACAACGCGCCTTTTATCGAGCTGATGAAGTTCGAGCACTCACGCGCTCGCTCGTACTTTATTAAAGCCGCCGCTTCCCTTCCCGAAGTCGACCGCTCGTCGATGTTCGCCGCCGAGATCATGAGCGCGATCTACCGTGAGATGCTCGACCAATTGCCTGACATTCAATTCGACGTGTTTCGCAATCGCGTCTCAGTCCCGAAGTCTCGAAGGCTGCGCCTGGCGCTGGAGATCTGGCTGAGGAGTCGCCTGAAGAGGTAGCGTGTCGAAGCGAGTGGTGATAATCGGAGGCGGGTTCAGCGGGCTTGCGGCCGGCGTGACCCTGGCAGAACGCGGCGCCGAAGTGCTTCTTCTCGAACGCCGCCACCACCTCGGCGGTCGCGCCTATTCCTTTATCGATTCCAGGACCGGCAGCGCGGTCGATAACGGGCAGCACCTGTTCATGGGCTGCTACCATCACACCATCGACTTCCTTCAAAAGATCGGCTGCCTCGACCGACTCAAGTTTCAGGACAAACCGCGGGTTGATTTTTTGGATCGCGCGGACGGCTTCGTCAAGTTCGAATGCCCGCCGCTCCCCGCGCCGCTTCACGCCGTAGCCGGGCTGTTACGCATGAAAGGGCTAACGCTGGGCGACAAGCTCCGCGCGCTCAACGTTGGCCGCGCCATTCGAAGCAATGGGATGCCCGAGTCGCTCACCGTCGATCAATGGCTGGACAAGCTCGGCCAGTCCGAACGGATCAGACAGCGCTTTTGGTATCCGATGGTAATCGCAACACTGAACGAAGATCCTCGGAGAGCTTCCGCGAAAATGCTAAAGCGCGTCCTCGAGGAGGCGTTTGGCGGAGGCCGCGCCAACACCAGCATCGGAATTGCGCGCGTCGGTTTGAGCGATCTCTACACAGGCGGCGCTCGCGAGTTCATCGAGTCTCGCGGTGGTCAGGTGAGAACCGGAGCTGAGGTCCTGAGACTGACCGTCCGGCGAGGTTCGATCGTTGCCGCCGAACTCAAGGGCGGCGAGTCGATCGAAGCCGATCATTTCATAACCGCGGTTCCCCCGTCTGCGTTCCTTCAACTCCTCGACTCGGAAACAGCAAAGACGTTTGAGTCGATCGGCAAACTTGAATCCTCGCCGATCGTATCGATCAATCTTTGGTTTGATCGCCCGGTCATTGATCGCGAGTTCACCGGGCTTATTGGAACACGGTGTCAGTGGGTGTTCAACAAGGACCTGATTCTCTCACCCTCCAGGAAAACAAATCACATTGCGGTGATCATCAGCGCCGCGCGTGACTTCGTCGAGTGGACAAGAGAGGCACTTGTCGAGATGGCTCTGTCGGAGCTTCAGGAGATGGTCCCCTCAAGCCGAGAAGCGAAACTCATTCAGAGCGCGATAGTAAAGGAACGCGAAGCCACGATGGCGCATACTGTTGAGTCGGACCATCTGAGACCAGGCCCGGAGACCGCTTTGACGAACCTGGTGCTGGCGGGAGATTGGACGGACACCGGACTTCCCGCAACGATTGAAAGCGCTGTGCTCAGCGGCACGATCGCCTCTCAGATGATTTTCCCTCAGACGCCTTTAGACTGACTGGATGGATTCAGAAAGCGGCAACGCTAATCAACTTTCTCCTTTGCCAAATAAGCGCTGAAAAAAGCGGACGATTATTGCCCAAAGCGCGCGGGACCCCAGCGTGGTAGCACTTACTGGGGCGGTTTCGGCTGGCGGAGGTTCTGGGACTTGCGCGGACTCCTCGACCTCGAGCTGCTGCTTAACGCACGTTGAGAACTGACGGAAAAGTTGTCTGGAGACCTCCTCGATCATCCCCCGGCCGAATTGGACGATCTTGCCCACGAGGTCCACTTCGGCCTCCACGATTATCTGCGAGCCTCCGTCTGCGAGCGGACTGATCTTGCTGCGCATCGAGAGTTTTGCCGAGCCGCCTCCCCCCGCTTCTCGAGCTTCGCCCTCGAGCCGAACGACGCGGGCCTGTTCGTCCAACTCGGTGAACTTGACGACACCCTTATACGACATCGTAACCGGACCAACCTTGACTTTCACCGCACCAAGATAAGTCTGATCATCACGTGATTCGAGCAGCTCTGCTCCGGGCAGGCACACCGCAACTCTCGCCGGGTCTATCAAGTACTCCCACACCCGCTGAACCGGTGCCCGAACCTCAAACGTCTCTTCAACTTTGAACGCCATCGACGACGACCTCCTCGCGGGCGATCTGTGAAAAACGGAGACTACAACAATATGGCCCTGATAGCATAGATGGACAGCCAAAGTAGCTTTGTCCCTCGTGTTGGTGGTGTCCTAATTTCAATTTCTCAGCGCAGTCTCTGCGTCTCCGCGCTCCGCGGCTAACATTGTTTCGTCGCTTACTAACCGCGGAGACGCTGAGGCGCCGAGGTTACGCGGAGAAACACTCGAGCTAGGATACTACCCCCGTGTTGACGCTTTTCGATGCAGTGAGTATGCTACCGCTAATCGCCGCGGAGATTGGCTTCGCATTGGTATTGTTAACCACACTGAAGGTCTCGCTCACGGAGGTAAAGACCTATGATACCCCGCAGCTTTGAGTACTCCGCCCCGAACACTCTGGAGGAGGCAGTCTTGCTTCTCAAGAAACTGGGACCCGATGCAAAGGTTCTTTCGGGCGGACAGAGCTTGATACCTATGATGAAGCTGAGGCTCGCGTCGCCGCCTCATATTGTCGACATTAATCGCATCCCTGGGCTGGATTACATCAGTGAAGTGGATGGCAGCGTGCGGATCGGCGCATTGGTGAGAGAGAGCGATCTCGAGAGTTCCGCACTGGTGAAAACACGCTTCCCTATACTTGTGGATACGACTTCGGTAATCGCCGACCCGCTGGTGCGAAACCAGGCTACGGTCTGCGGCAATCTGGCGCACGGCGATCCAGCGAACGATCACCCTGCCACGATGCTGGCGCTCGGGGCATCGCTGGTGGCTGTGGGCCCGGGCGGCGAACGTGAGATCCCAGTCGACAGTTTCTTCCCAGGACTGTTCACGACTGCTCTTGAACCGGACGAGATCCTCAAGGAAATCAGGATTCCGATTCCACCGCCTTCAAGCGGAGGGGCCTATCTGAAGCTAGAGAGAAAAGTAGGCGACTACGCAACTGCGGGCGTCGCCGTGCAGATCTCGCTCAACGACTCGGGCGGGTGCGCGCGCGCGGGAATTGGTCTGACGAATGTGGGATTCACTCCGCTAAAGGCACGAAAAGCTGAAGCGTTTCTGGTCGGCAAGGCGCTCGACGCTTCGACGATCAAGCAGGCGTCCGAGCTTGCGGCCGGCGAGTCGCAACCGGTGGACGACATCAGAGGTTCAGCCGAGTACAAAAAGGATCTTGTTCGAGTGCTCGCGGCGCGAGCGATCAAACTGGCATTCGCTCGCGCGAAGGGAGGAGCCTAGGCGATGGCTGCGATCAACGTAAGAGTAAACGGAGTCGATCAGACCGCCGATGTAGAGGCGAGATTGCTGCTCGTCCACTTCCTCCGAGAAGTGCTTCGCTTGACCGGCACCCATATCGGTTGCGACACGAGCCATTGTGGCGCGTGCACGGTGGTGATGGACGGACGAGCCGTCAAGTCGTGTACCGTCTTTGCCGTTCAAGCGGATGGACGCGAGATACTAACAGTCGAAGGTCTCGAACAGGATGGTAAGCTCCATCCTCTTCAAGAAGGGTTCTTCCAGGAGCACGGCTTGCAATGCGGCTACTGCACGCCAGGCATGCTGATGACCGGATATGCTTATCTGAATGATCATCCCGACCCGAGCGAGGATGAAATTCGTCACGCGATTTCAGGGAACCTGTGCCGCTGCACCGGCTACGTCAATATCGTCAAGGCATATCAACACGCCGCGCAGAAGATGCGAGCGGGAGGTGCTTAATGGAACCACGGACTTCACCGGAAATAGGCGGTATGGGCCATTCGGTCAAGCGAAAAGAAGACCCGCGCTTTATTCGCGGACAGGGAAACTATGTCGACGATGTTGTGCTTCCGGACATGCTCTATCTCGACATCGTGCGCAGTCCATATGCACACGCAACAATCAAGAACATCGACACGTCGAAAGCTCTTGCGATACCCGGCGTGCTTGCGGTCATCACCGGTCAGGATCTGGCCAAATACAATCTGCACTGGATGCCGACGCTGATGTCGGACACGCAAATGGTGCTGCCGGTGGACAAGGTCATGTATCAGGCCCAGGAAGTCGCAGCGGTGCTTGCAACCACGCGATACATCGCCGCCGACGGAGTCGACGCAGTCGAGATCGATTACGACCCTCTCCCGGTCGTCGTCGATCCCAAGAAGGCATTGTTGCCCGATGCTCCTGTTCTTCGAACAGACAAAGAAGGCAAGAAAGACAACCACATCTGGCATTGGGAATGGGGCGACAGAGCCGCAACCGACAAGACATTTCAAGACGCGGAAGTCACGGTTAAGGAAGACATTTACATTCCGCGAATTCACGTCTCGTCGATCGAGACCTGCGGCTGCGTTGCGCACTTCAACAAGGTCAGCGGCAAACTCACGGTATGGATGACAACGCAAGCGCCGCATGCCATCCGCACCGTTTTTGCTCTCGTCGCCGGTCACGTCGGGCTCGCCGAGCACAAGATCCAGATCATCTCGCCGGATATCGGTGGCGGATTTGGAGGCAAGGTGCCGGTCTATCCGGGCTATGTCATCGCAGTGGCGGCTTCCGTGCTGACCGGCAAGCCGGTGAAGTGGATCGAAGACCGAATGGAGAACCTGCAAGCCGATTCCTTCGCCCGCGATTATCACATCGAGGCCGAGTTAGCTGGAAAGAAGGACGGCACGCTGACCGCGCTTCGCATCAAAACCATCGCCGATCACGGCTACACCGACGCGGCGGCAAACCCTTCGAAGTTTCCAGCCGGCCTGTTTCACATCTGCACCGGCTCTTACGATCTCAAAGCCGCGCACGTCGAGGTCGATGGGGTCTACACCAATAAACCGCCCGGCGGTATCGCTTATCGCTGCTCCTTCCGCGTTACCGAAGCTGTGCACACCATCGAGAGAATGGCCGACGTGATGGCTCACGAGATCGGAATGGATCCGGCCGAGTTTCGCATGAAGAACTTCATCAAGCCGGAACAGTTTCCCTACAAATCCGCGCTGGGATGGGAATACGACAGCGGCAACTACGCGGGCGCGCTTCAACTGGCCATGGACCGAATCGGGTACGACGCGCTGCGAAAGGAGCAGGCCGAGAAACGCGCGCGTGGCGAGTTGATGGGAATCGGCATATCGAGCTTCACAGAGATAGTTGGCGCCGGGCCTTCCAAGCACTTCGACATTCTCGGCTTGAAGATGTTCGACAGCGCCGAAATTCGCGTGCACCCGACCGGCAAAGTCATCGCGCGATTCGGCACCAAGTCGCAGGGCCAGGGACATGAGACTACATACGCTCAGATCATCGCCGAGGAGCTTGGCTTCCCGGTCGCCGATATCGCAGTTGAGGAAGGCGATACCGACACCGCGCCGTACGGGCTTGGCACCTACGCCAGCCGGAGCACGCCGGTAGCCGGTGCCGCATGCGCGATGGCTGCTCGAAAGATCAGGGACAAAGCCAGGAAGATCGCAGCGTATTTGCTCGAAGCTCATGAGGAGGACCTCGACTGGGAGCCCGGTAAGTTCTTTGTCAAAGGCTCGCCCGACCGCGCGAAAACTATCCAGGAGATTTCGCTTGCCGCTTACACAAACCATCCTCCGGGGATGGAGGCGGGCCTGGAAGCGGTCGACTACTACGACCCGCCGAATCTCACCTATCCATTTGGCAGCTACATCTGCGTTGTGGACATTGATAACGGCACCGGTGAAGTCAAGATCCGGCGGTTCGTCGCTGTGGACGATTGCGGCAACATCATCAATCCAATGATCGTCGAAGGCCAGGTTCACGGCGGATTGACTATGGGCCTTGCCCCGGCGATGTATGAGGAGATCCAGTACGACGAGAGCGGAAACAATCTGAACGGCAGCTTCATGAATTATCTGGTGCCGACCGCGGTCGAAACGCCAAAGTGGGAAACGGATAAGACGTACACGCCTTCGCCCCATCACCCGCTGGGAGCGAAAGGTGTAGGCGAATCCGCAACCGTCGGGGCTCCTGCCGCGATCGTGAATGCGGTGGTTGATGCGCTCTGGCATTTAGGTGTGAGACACATTGACATACCGATAACGCCGGCAAAGGTGTGGAAGCTCTTGAGGGAGAATGGAGTGACCGAATAAAAAGTACGGCGCGAGCCCCTAGTCCGCCAATAACGGATTCCCCGCAAAATTCACGAGCTAATAGCGGACCTCGAATCGGCGGGTTTTGTGAACCGCGGAGGAAAAGGCTCACATCGAAACTTTGTACATCCGGACGTCAGGAGGCCTGTGACGATTTCTGGTGAGCTTGGTGATGATGCAAAGCGTTATCAGGAAAAGGCCGTTAAGCTCGCGATTGAGGAATTGAAGAAATGAAGCCGAGCGCAAGGTACGTGAAAATCATCGAATGGTCAGATGAAGACCAATGTTACGTTGGCAGCTGTCCAGGTTTGTTTTATGGCGGGTGTCACGGAGACGATGAAATGCGTGTCTTCGCGGAGTTATGTCAAATCGTTGAGGAAACCATCGACCTTTACGAAAAGGACGGAAAGCCTCTGCCATCCCCTACCGCAGGTAGGGACTACGCCAACAAAATTTTGAAGATCGCGTGATCGGTACGGAAGCATATTTGAAACTTCCTTCAACTATTCATCGTCTCAAAGAGCCGAGCCCCAGGTCCAAGTCGGTTCTTCAGGACACCACGCACTTCTTCTGCTCCCTTCAATGCAAGGATTCCTTTGAGCGGTCGCCCGTAACTTCTTTAGACCTGACGCACGGAGCGGGCCTATGAAGCGATTCATATCCGGATTGGTGCTTGGCGCGGGAGAGTCAAGCCGCCTCGGCCGGCCAAAGCAGCTTCTGCCTTACAAAGGAACTACGTTGCTCGGATGGGTTGTCGCCCAGGCCAAGCGAGCCCGTGGGCTCGACGAGGTCGTCGTGGTCCTTGGCCGAGCTGCTGATGAAATTCGCGAGCAACTCGACTTCGGCGGTGCTAAGGTGGTCGAGAACCCAATCTTCGACGACGGTTGCGCTTCTTCGTACCGCGCCGGTATCGGAGCGGTCGACGCGAGGTGCGATGCAATCATGATCCTGCTCGGCGATCAGCCCGGCGTTGATCCTCAGATAATAGACCGAGTGGCGGAAGAGTGGCGTCAAGGCGGCGCCCAGATTGTTCTGGCTTCCTACAGAGGCCGAAAGGGTCATCCGATGATTTTCGCGAAGCCGCTGTTCGACAAGCTTGTCGGACTGCACGGCGACAAGGCGGCATGGAAATTAGTCGACGCAAACCCGGGTCTGGTCAGCGAAGCAGCGTTTGACCTCCCATTTCCAGACGACATAAACACCACGGAAGACTTCGATCGTTTATCCGAGGCGAGGTAAGGCGTGAGAGAGGTAAGGCGTGAGAGATGAGGTTCGAAAGATCCAGGAGCTGCTTGAGCAACAAGCCTATGTCACCGATGTCGCAGTAGCGACTTCGTTGTATCTGGCGATGGCGCTCGGCAAGCCACTGTTGGTCGAAGGCCCCGCGGGGGTCGGCAAGACCGAGATCGCGAAGGTACTGGCCCGTGCATTGGACACGAATCTGATACGACTTCAGTGTTACGAGGGCCTCGACGCCACCACCGCGCTCTATGAATGGAACTATCCGAAGCAGCTCCTTCACATCAAGCTGCAGGAGTCTTCGCCCGCCAGCGCGGCTGAAAAGGAGGAGTCGATTTTCGGCGAGTCGTTCCTTTTGAAGCGTCCGCTGCTCCAGGCCATAACCGATCACACCCGTTCGCCAGTCCTGTTGATCGATGAAGTCGATCGCAGCGATGAAGAATTCGAGGCCTTCCTGCTCGAAGTTCTCTCGGAGTTTCAAGTTACGATTCCTGAGATCGGCTCCATCAGGGCGACTCACCGGCCGCACGTTGTCCTTACTTCCAATCGATCGCGCGAGCTGTCCGACGCATTGAGACGGCGGTGTCTTTATCTCTGGATTGACTACCCATCTTTTGATAAGGAGCTGCAGATCGTACGCAACAAGGTTCCACAGATCAGCGAAACGCTTTCGTCCGAGCTCACCCGAGTGATTCAAGCCGTGAGGACACTTAGCCTGGCAAAGGTGCCGGGCGTTGCCGAGACGCTCGACTGGGCCGCCGCGCTCGTAGCCTTGAACGTGTCGCAAATTAGCCAGGACGTCGTCTCGGAAACCAGAGGCTGCTTTCTAAAGGACGAGGCTGATCTGCGCAAGTTTGACGCTGAAGTCGACGCCGATCGCCTCAAAGAAATGTTGAGTCCCGCCCGATGACCGGACCTGCAACCCAAGTCGGCCTGCTGACCAACACAGTTCTATTCTGTAGGGCGTTGAGGGAGCAGGGTCTTGTCGTGACGCCCGCCGAGGCTGTCGACGCAATCAGAACCGTGGGGCTGATCGATGCGAACGACCGCGAGGAGACCTTCTTGAGTTTGAGAAGCGTTCTCACCTCGCGTGTCGAGGAGTTCCCTGTTTTTGAGGAACTCTTCGAAGTTTTTTGGGTGCGGCTCGCCGGAACGCCTCAACCCTGGAAGGTTGTCGAGAGGGAAACTGAGTCCAGCTTAAAGCAACGGGTCCGGCCTTCCTCGCCACCTTCAGAACGGAAGGAGCTGGGCTTTTTTCTCGAACACTGGGCTGAAGCCTCGTCCAACGATGCGGAACCAATCAATGTACCTTTAGCGAGCAGCGCCGAATCCAACGCTGAGAAGGACCTGCGCCGATTGGGTTCCAATGACCTTGAGGAAATCGCCCGCGTGGCAAGGAGAATCGTCAAGAAGCTTGCCTCAAGACCCAGCCGCCGCTGGAAGCCCGTAAGACGTGGAACGAGAGTCAACCTGCGGCGATCACTTCGCAACTCGCTGAAGACCGGAGGTGAGTTGATCGATCTCTCGTTCAGGCGGCGCAAGCAGAAAAAGACCAGGCTGGTCGTTATATGCGATGTGTCGGGGTCGATGGACCTTTACAGCCGGCTCTTTCTTCAATTTGTTTACGGGCTGCAGAACAGCTTCGCCCGTGTGGAGACGTTCGTCTTCTCCACGTCGCTGCAGCGAATAACAGGCCACCTCAAAAACAGAGCTTATGAGCAAGCTCTCGATTCATTATCGGCGAACGTGCGGGGCTGGTCCGGCGGCACCCTCATCGGTCAGAGCATTGCGACCTTCAACTCCGTGTGGCCGACGCTGGTCGACCGGCGGACCATCGTTGTAATTCTCAGCGATGGATGGGACACGGGAGAGCCGGATGAGCTCGCTTCATCGCTTGGCAGTCTGAAGAGGCGCGCCGGAAGGTTGATATGGCTTAACCCGCTACTCGGTAGCGCAACGTACCAGCCGCTGACGCGCGGCATGCAGGCGGCGCTTCCGCATATCGACGTGTTTGCTCCATTGCATGACCTTGCCAGCCTCCGAGCGCTGGAACCACACCTGGTCTTGTGACCCGCCTATGAAAGAATAGCTCGATTCTAAGCGGCGTATGAACGGTCCAACACTGGGTGTGCTGGGATTACGCGCATTCGACTGGATGGTTCTCTTTTTCTTTCTTAGTCCGGAACAACGGCTAGCGTACGCGAGCAGGGCTTCATTCATCGAGAAGCTGTTTGATCTCAGTCTCGAAAACGTCCTTCTCAGTTCTTCCAACATGCCTGAATCTGATCCGCCCCTGCTTGTCCACAAGCAAGGCGACCGGCAGCGAGGACTCGCCAACGCCGAGCCGACCGGCAATTTCCGCGTCGCCAAGCGTTTGTGTGTAATCCATAGGGTGCTGTTTCAAGAAAGGCTTCACCTTCGCAGCGCCTTCCTCATCAAGCGACACCGCAATCACCTCGAGACCCCGGGCCTTGTAGTCCTTGTCGAGTTGATTGAACATCGGAATCTCGGAGATGCACGGCAGACACCAAGTCGCCCAAAAATCGATTACCAGAACCTTGCCCTTCTTCGATTGAAGATCCAAAGTCCCGCCTCCGAGCAGGGTCAACGTCGCCGGTGGAAGCGGTTCGGGGGACACGGCGGACGCCCCCGGAGTCGCATCGGCGCGCGCGCTCGTTTCGCTCGCGGGAGCAAGCGCGAGTTGCTCGCCGGGTTTCGCCGATGAATCGAGCTGCTTCATCCTCGATAGAAAGGCAGACGGCTTCTCAAATCCTTCAAGTCGCAGCTCCGCTCGTTCCTTACCGGCGGGGTCCAGGAAGATTACGGTCGGTACACCACGAATTCCGAAGCGGTCCTTCGCACGCCCGGCTTCAGAACCGCGATCGCTTCGAGTCAGATCAAGCTTCAATGTAACGAAGCGCTCCGCTTCCCTCTTCACCTCAGCGTTTGTGAAGGTCGACTGGTCGAGCTCCTTGCATGGTATGCACCAGTCGGCGAATGTGTCGACGATCACGCCTTTGCCCGCAAGCTGCGCATCAAGGAGAGCCTGCTCGCTGTAAGGCTGCCACGGAATCTCCGCTTCGATCTTCTTCGGCAAAGCCATCACGACCGCAATCGCGGCCGCGCCGACGCCGATCGCTCGCAGCACCCACCCGAACTGTTTCGGTTTTGTTCGCCCGGCCTCCCAGAACAATAAGTACAGCGCCGAAAGAGCGAAGAACCCGACGAAGACATACTTCGTAGCTCCGCCCATCAGCGGCATCAAAAAGTACAACGCCATCCCGATCAGCACAAGACCGAACACCTTGCGAACCGTCACCATCCACAATCCCGAGCGCGGCAGGGTCTTGAGCGCACCTGAGAAAGTCCCGAGCACCAGATAAGGCAGCCCCAGCCCGAGAGCAAGCACAAAGAAAAGCATGAATCCATAAGCGGCGCTTCCCTTCGTGCCGACGTGGACCAGCAGCCCCAATACGAAAGGCCCGATGCAAGGCGCGGCCACGATGCCCATGGTCAGCCCCATCACGAAGGCGCCCAGCATTCCGTTCGTCGACTGCGTGCCGCTGGTCGCCATTCGATTCAACGACTCAGGAAGCTTGAACTCGTAGACGCCGAACATCGACAGCGACAGAGCGATCATCAACCCGGCGAGCACGATCAGTACGATTGGGTTTTGCAATAGCGCGCCAAACAGGCCGCCCGACTTCGCCGCGATTACCCCCAGCAACGAATACGTCAGCGCCATCCCGAGCACATACATCGAAGCCATGAAGAACGTCTTGCTGATCCTTGGCTTCCCTTCCTGAGACGCGCTTTGGTTTACGAAGAATCCGATTGTGATCGGAATGATCGGATATACGCAGGGAGTCGTGTTGAGCAGCAGACCCGCGAAAAATACCCCGAGCAAGACCGATACGATGCCGCCCGTCGCAAGCTTATCTGCAACCGAGTTATTCGAGCCGCCCTGATACTGAACCAATTCGGCTGTGCCAGAAGCTTCCGGCTGCGCCGCGGCCTTTTCGAATATTTCGGCGTTCGCAGCTCCGACGGTTTGCCCGTAGGCAACAACCTTTATTGGGATCTCGACTGCGAGATCGGCGGGCGCCAGGCAAAGATTGTCGTTGCAAGCCTGCACGGTCACGCGCGCGCTGATGATCGCGTCGCCCGGCTTCATGGTCTTGTCGGCTTCGGCTTCCGCGGTGACGAACACTGTTCCTTCGTGGACGGCTAACTCCGTATCGGGTGCGAACTCAAATCTGCGGAGCTTGGGAGCCGGATATCGCGCCTCGCCGATTCGAATCCCCGCCGGCGCGTCAAACTGGACGGTCGTCGCTTGAAGATAATCGAGCGAAGGTTGGTGAGCGTTGATGTGATAGCCCGCGTCGATATCGAGAGCCACGGCAACTTTGAATTTGTCACCGGCCTTTACGCCGTCAGCCGACGTGTATGCCCGGGCTCTGACGACCTTATTGCTCTGTCCGAATACAAGCGGAGAAAGCAGAATCGCGAACAACGTCAGCAGTCCAGCTCGCACTTTGAACCTTGTCTTTATCATAGACTTGTTATCGTCTCTTCTCGGGGGCAACGAAGGTTTCGCCACAAAGTCACCAAGGCAGAAAGAATCACAAAAATACGCCTTGGTGCGGCTTAGTGTCTTTGTGCCTTCGTGCCGAGTCCTACCTAATTTGTCCTTAACTCGCGGACGAGCTCGACGGTGACATCCGCAAGCCTGATCAGCGTGCCGCCGTTGGTGCCTGCAAATACTTCGGCAGCCTCTCGGGTGCCGAACGGAAAGAAGTCCGGTCCCATCGGTCCGTCCACTCGGCTCTTCACTACCAGTGCCGCGTTTGCCGCGTCGATCGGCTCTTTCGTGTTGTAGTCCTTGAGCTGCACTTTCTTGATGTTTTCTTTTTCGCTGAGCCAGTCATTCACCTGATAGCGTTTGGGCGCTGTGTAGAACGCAAGCATATCTCCGGGCGATTCGAACATCAGCTTGGTGCCGTCATTGTAACGAATCTCGGCTGCCCACGGATCGCTGGCGTTTACTTGCATTCCGCACACCGGGCAGTAGCCGAACGCCGCTGTCTCAGCTACGGGCGCGTTTCGTTTCGGTCCACAGGAAGCGGTCAATAGGAAAACCAAAAAGAGACAAAGAGACGGGACGATGCTGCGACTAGCCGACAGGGCGAATGTCAAACCCTTCGCCGGCTCGTCCCGTCTCCGATTCGCCGTTTCGTTCTTCATTCGATCCATCCTCCGCCCAGCACAACATCATGGTCGTAGAAGACCGCAGCCTGGCCAGGGGTAATCGCGGCCTGAGGCTCATCAAACTCCACACGGACCTTCGACGCTCCCATCGGCACGACTACCGCCTCAGCCTCAGCCGCGCGATAGCGTATCCGCACCTTCGCTCGAACTGAACGCTCCGGGCGCCCGATCGACAGCCAGTTCACTCCCGCAGCGAAAAGTGTTTTGCCGTACAGGTCGTCGCGCTTTCCGACGATGAGCCGGTTGCGCGGCACATCGATCTTCACAACATAAAGCGGGTCCGCAGCCGCGACGCCAATCCCTCGCCTCTGACCAACGG
>DATMCM010000020.1:0-13654 GCA_035558335.1 Blastocatellia bacterium
CGGGAAAAATTCGTTCGGAGAAGGGCGCGGGTTTGACCGGCGACGGAAAAATGTCCGCCAACCACCTGTTTATCCGCACGATCAACCTAAGCGAGCAGGTAGCGCGCGCGCTTAAGGTCGACCAGATCGGAGACACGAGCCCGGGTACCGCGATTGACAGCCTCGAGACCGATTTTCAGATTTCGCAGGGCTCCATTAATACGCCCGGCCTCCGCATACAACAGATCGATGGTCTGGGAGATGCGACCACACAAAACGGGAGCTTTAAGATCGAATCTGCTCTGACCGTGAACTATGCGGCGACCATTGTTCTGTCCGCCGACGCGACATCAAGGCTGAAACAAATCAACTCGATGATGGGCGTCCTGGTGACAATATTCGAATCCAATCAGCGAGTCTCCGTGCCCATAAGCATTCGCGGAGATGTCCGTAAACCGGAAATCCAGGTGGATGTCACCAGGATGTTTTGATGCGCCGAGTATCAAGGAGGAAGAGATGTTACACGCAATAAACAAGAGGAGCCTGGAAGCGATCTTTGTTGCCGTGAGCTCTTGCGCCGGCGTTCTTTTATCCGGGTGCTCCAACACCGGGACGAACACCACGGCGAATATGAACTCGAATGCCGGTTCGATGGCAGTAGCAAACGCGAATGCCAACACCGCGGACGCGGCCGGCACAACCAGTCTCGAAGCCCGCGAGCCCGAGCGCTATAGCGCAACGACCAACATCACGATTCAGCCGACTGGCAACGCGCCGCAGACCAACATTCCGCCGTTGCAATTCGCGTTCGCCCGGATGGGGACTGATCGGAGGGTTTCTTTCAAGCTGCCGGAACCGGTTGGCGAAGTCGTCTATCTCGAAAAGTCGCCGCTCAAGTATTTGATCTTTCCATCGCGCAATCAGTACGTTGAACTCGATCCCGACCAGCTGGGATTCCAGTTGGGCAATCTAATGAGTCCGGCGTCGGCCCTCGAGCGACTCAAGGAGCGCACTCAGTACGAGAGTTTGGGTACTGAAACTGTGAATGGTCGGACCGCCGTTAAGTATCGCTTCAAGGGCGCGGCCGACACTCACACGAAGGTAGGGACCGCACAAGCCGACAGCGTAGTCTACGTCGATCAGGAGACCGGCCTCCCGTTGCGCACCGAGATAGAAACCACGTCATCGAGCGGAACGGGCGTGAGAATTGTGACTGTGACGGATGGGCTACAGCTCAACCCGGACACCACTCTCTTCGAGGTTCCGACTCAAATGAAGAAGGTGACGTCGACGGAATTAAAGGAGCAAGTACAGGGCTTCGTAAACGGAATGCGAGCGTTCGCCGGCTACTTGAGACAGCAAGCAGCCTCCCAGCCGGCTGCTGCGGGACAACCTTGATCAACGCCGTGAAAAGAGGCTAACCGCGACCTGAATACCACCGACTGCTGTCGGTGGTATTTTCTCTCTGGCGGCAATCTTCAGTTCTTGCTATATCCCGGAAGTGAGTAGTGCAATCGCGTGTCGATAAGAGTTCGCCACGAAGACACCAAGAACACGAAGGACCACAAAGCTTTCTTTGTGTAGCTTGGTGAACTTGGTGCCTTTGTGGCAAAACAGAATCCGAATCTCAAGACACTATCGCACTGGACTGGCATCGACTGCTCGATGAGGGATGCCTTATTCTACTGTGCCGATCCGCGGGAGCTTGAATAGCCAACAGGAGAAGCCATGCAAGTCCGTTTCATAAACTTCCGTCGAGTGCTCGCACTCTTAGTACTCGTTGTCGCTGCCTCATCGGCGCAATTGGTGGCGGCCGACATGACCTCAGGAACGATCGCGCCGCCGCACAGCGTTACTTCTGTCGTTCAAACCAGCGACAGGAAGTTGGTCAATGCGCCGATCGCGCTCGAAGTTGACGCGACCGAAGCGCCGCGCAAGATCCTTCACGCTCGGCTTTCGATTCCCGCAGGTTCCGGCCCGCTCACGTTGATGTATCCGAAATGGATTCCAGGCGAGCACGGACCTACGGGTCCGATCACCGATCTTGCGGGACTCAAATTAAGCGCTGCCGGCAAGCCAATCACCTGGCGAAGAGACGATGTGGAGATGTACGCGTTTCACCTGGATGTGCCGGCCGGGGCGAACGCCGTTGATGGATCGCTCGACTTTCTGTTGCCCGCTTCAGTTTCCGGATTTTCATCGGCCGCATCGGCGACCGCGCGATTAGCCGTCATAAGCTGGAACCAGGTCTTGCTGTATCCGCAGGGCACAAGCTCAGACGAGTTGTCCTACGTCCCCAGTCTGAAACTGCCGGAAGGCTGGCAGTATGGCACAGCGCTGCCGGTTTCCGAAGAGAGCGCCCAAACAATCAAGTTCAAGCCGGTGTCCCTCACTACGCTTGTCGACTCACCGGTCATCGCCGGGAGCAGGTTTCGCAGCATCAAGCTGACGGAAGGTGAGGGACCCTCATTCCAGATCGATATGGTGAGCGACAGCAACGAAGCGCTGATGATGAGCGCGGATGACATCGTGCACTATAAGAATCTGGTCGCCGAGACCGAGGCGTTGTTCGGGGCGCGACATTACCAGCACTACCATTTCCTGTACACGCTGAGCGACTACGTTGCGCACTTCGGACTCGAGCACCATGAGTCTAGCGACGACCGTGTGGCCGAACGCACACTGATCGATCCCAGTCTTCGCAAGTACAACGCTGGGCTGTTGCCGCATGAGTTTGTGCATTCGTGGAATGGAAAATATCGTCGTCCGGCCGGGCTTGCCACGCCGAATTACGAACAGCCGATGAAAGGCGAGCTGCTCTGGGTCTATGAAGGTCTCACGGAATACCTTGGTGATATCCTGACGCCTCGCAGCGGGTTGTGGAGCGCTGAAGAGTACCGCGACAACCTCGCGCGAATCGCGGCTTATCTGGATCGGTACCCGGGGCGAACGTGGCGACCGCTTTTAGACACGACTGTTGCGGCGCAGCTTTTGTACAACGCTTCGCCGGCGTGGGCCGCGCAGCGGCGAGGCGTGGACTTCTACGACGAAGGCGAGTTGATCTGGCTCGAGGCTGACGTGATCATCAGGCAAAAGACGAATGGCGCTCGGTCGCTCGACGATTTCTGCAAGCGATTCCATGGTGGTCAGAACACGCCGCCGATGGTGAAGACCTACACGTTCGACGATGTGGTGAACACGTTGAACGATGTTGCGGATTACAACTGGCGGGAGTTCTTGACGACGCGGTTGAACTCGACCGAACCGCATGCTCCGCTTGGCGGTATCACAGGAGGCGGTTGGCGGCTGGTGTATACGGATGTGCAAAGCGACTACCTCAAGGCCGTCGAGGCAGCCAAGAAAACGGCGGATTTCAGCTTTTCGATAGGCCTGCTGGTGGCGGAAGACGGTGCAATCACCGATGTGGTTTCGGGTACGGTGTCAGCGAAGGCGGGCATTGGTCCCGGGATGAAGTTGATGGCGGTGAACGGCCGCCGCTATTCGCTGCAAATCCTCCGCGAGGCGCTTCGAGCCGCGGGGTCGAGCAGGGAACCAATCGAGCTGGTGGTCGAGAACGGCGAGCTTACAACCACCTACAAACTGGATTACCACGACGGCGAACGCTTTCCGCACCTCGAGCGTGACCAGACCAGGCCCGACCTGCTGGAGAAGATCATCAAGCCCAAAAAATGAAAGCGAGGCCGGCGGGAAACCGGCCCCGCTTGATTTTAGATTACAAACGAGGGGCGCCCGCGGAGCGACGCCCTTACAAGCATTCATCAACACAGATCAAGGCTTTTCTTGATCGGCGATGATGATCTCAACACGACGATTCATCTGCCTGCCCTCAGGCGAATCGTTGGTTGCAACCGGCCTGGTCTTTCCGAGTCCCCTGATCGCAGCGATCCGACCAGAGTCGATGCCGGACTGCACGAGATAATCCCTCACAGAGCCGGCTCGCGACTCGGACAGTTTGAGATTGTAATCATCCGATCCGATCGCGTCGGTATGTCCTTCGATCTCCATCCGGTACGAGCCCGGGTAGGCGAGAAGGATGCCTGCGAGCTTGCTCAACTTTTCCTTTGCACCGGGTTTCAAGGTCGCCTGGTTGAAATCGAACAGCACATCAGACAGGCTGACTATCAGGCCTCGCGCTTCTCGGCGAGTTTCCAGAATGGCCGACAGCGAAACGAAGAGATGCTGTTGGGCCTCATCGCGTTCTCGGCGAGCTTGATCCGCCTCAAGCCGGGCACGTTCGGCCTGTACCCTCGCGAGATCTTCATTGGCCTTAGCGCGGTCCGCTTCGCTCTGCGCCTGTTCGACGTGCTGTCGTGCCCGAGCCAGCTCGTCCTCCGAGCGGCTCAAGGCCTCACGATAACCTGCGGTTTCCTGTTTCGCGCGGGCAGCTTCCATGCTAGCCCTGTCCGCTTCAGATTGAGCGCTCGCTATCGAGTCGCTCGCTTCGCGTCGCTCTGAGTCGAGATGCGCCCGCTCGGCCCGTTCGACTGCAAGCGCTCGTGCATTCTCGGCGATCCGCATCACTTCATGAGCTTCCCCTGTAAAGCTCTTCTCCTTGTTCGGGCTCCTTGGCCACATCAGCTCCAATGCTGCGAGCCTTGCCTCCGCCTCCCTCAATTCGGTGTCCGCAAATCGTTGTGCGTGAGCTCGGCGAGCAATCTCAACCGCGCGTCGGGCGCCGAGCACCGAAAGCGGCGTATGGTAATCGATGCCTCTCGTCGGAGCCACCTCACCGGTGTCGAGGATGTAGAGCGATCCGGGGTCACCTCGGTATTCGATCTGGCTCGCGGTTATTGCGCCCTTTGTGTGCTTACGCAGGATGTTCTCCGCGACGACCGCAGGGCCCGGCAGCTTCACAAGACCGTGCGGTTCGGCGGTGACGATCAAACCAAATGTCTTGTATGGAGTTGTGAACTCGATCTCACGCTTGTCGTGAATCGTCACCGGCAACTCGCCAAGGTTGTCTGCCTGGCCCTCCGGTGCGATGGCCCAGAACACATAAGTCGTGTAATAGCCACCGAGAGTCAGCGGGTTGTCGAGGTTGGTGATTTCCAATTTGACCCGCGTCCTTCCAGCCGAGCGTTTGACGTCGGCCGTGCCGGTCACTCGCGGACTCAACGCAGTGCCTACCATCTCGACGGATGTTCCGTCGCCTTCGGGATAGCTGATGGCAACGGTGCCTCGCTTAGCATACAACTGGCTCGCCGCCGTTGTTTCAGGCGAAGCAATTACTATAAGCAGTCCCGAGAACATGAGCGCGATGATGTATCTTCGTGGATTCATAAAGTCTCCTATCGCCGCAGCGTTTTCCAGCTTTTCAGCTTCAATCGTCCGCGGCAGGCCGAACAGCGACTGCAACGGATTAAGCCAACCAGATTCTCTGAAACGGCAATAGGCGTGCCGGTTGCGGTATTTGCAGGTTTCGACTGGATCTCAACAAAAGTCGTGCAGCGCGAAGGTTATCTATCAATGTCCAATTCGTCGGTGTACCAATCGAGTTCAAGCAAAAGCTCGAAGTGTACCCATCGCGATCAACCTTAAACCCCTGCTTCGAGCCACGCAGAATTGCTCAAACGATGCACGCTGTGGAATCATGCTTATCCTGAGGAATAGGGGATGACGTCGGAGCCCGCGATTCGTAGTCAGTAAGGAAGTGTGAGCATGAAAACATTGAAGGTTCTACTCTTTGCCCTGATCCTCACGGTTAGTGCGCCAAGACAATCGCCGGCTCAAGCGAAACAGGGAGAGAAAGATCAAACTATCAAGCTGAGCACGGAACTCATTGAGGTGCGCGCGGTCGTCGCAGATCGGCAAGGCAAGCTGATCGACGGTCTCACAAAAGAGGACTTTGAAGTGCTGGAGAACGGGCGTCCTCAAGCGATCAGTTTCTTCTCGATTGGGCGTGTCGCAGGAAAAGGCGACCGCGTGTCAGTTGCCGACAACGAGGCTCTCAAGACCGGGCGGGTTTCTTCGCAGGAGTCGCCGGCGCGAACGGTTGCGCTGTTTGCCGACACTTTGCACCTTTCGACGATAAGCCTGCTTGCCATGAAACAAGCTTTGCGGCGGTACGTCGATCAGCAATTGTCGGATCAGGATCTGGTTGCTTTGATTCCGACGACGGGGACCCTGGGGCTGGCGGGGCAGTTCACCCGTGACCGGCGACTTCTTCGTTATGCAATCGAGAAGCTTGGTCCGGGCCCGGCCTCCAACGATAGCTATTTTACGCCTTATCTGGCCGCGATGGTCGATCGCGATGATCAGGACGCCCTGAGGGTCGCTACCAGCATCGTGGAGGCGGAAGACAGGATTCCGCCTCCTCCGTCGTACGTGCGGGGAAGGGCCCGTCAGATCCTGAGTGAGGCAGGGTATCAAAGCCGAGCCACTTTGCTAACCCTCAAAGCTGTTGCAGAAGCGATGGCTGGATTGCCCGGCCAACGATTGATCGTGTTGTTCTCTGACGGATTCACGCTTTGGGACGGCGGCGGACATATCAACACCAGCGATGTCCAATCAGTAGTGAGCCGAGCCGTGCGCTCAGGCGTGACCATCTATTCAATCGATGCCAAGGGATTGCAGCCGCCGGCGGGGTTCGATGCTTCGCGGCCTAGCATGGGAAGCAATCCGCGAATCATGAGTTACATAAGCGCTTCCGAGAACGACCTGCGTGATGGTTTGAATGCGCTGGCGCGAGATACGGGCGGCGAACCGTTCTTCAATACCAACGATCTAACCGGAGCGCTTCAGAAAGCGCTCGACAACAATCGCATCTACTATTCGCTGGCTTATTATCCGTCCGGCGGGAACGAGAAGAAGGCATTTCGCCAGATCGGTGTGAAGGTCAAGACTCATCCCGATTACAAAGTCCGCACTCAGAAGGGCTACCTGGCCTCCGATGTTAACAAGGAGAAAAAGGAAGAACAGACGCAGACGCCGCAGCAGCGTCTGGTGCATGCCATAGTCGCGCCGCTGCCGGTTACAACTCTGGGGTTGGTTGTAGAGGCCGACTATCTGGAGAGTGAGGCCGATGAGTCGCAAGTGTCGCTTCACGTGAGTATCGATGGGGAAGGACTTGAATACCGCGAACAGGACGGGCGCTACGTGTTCGCTATGGATGTAGCGACGATGGTGTTCGATGCGTCGGGCAATCGTGTCGATGGTCGGTCGGAAACGATCAACGGGAATCTTCTGCCGGAGCGTCTAGCTTTGGCTAAGAGGACCGGCTATCGCTATTCGAGAAGATTCACACTAAAGCCTGGCCTCTACCAGATTCGAGTCGGCGCGCGCGAAGTGAACACCGACCGGATAGGCACGGGATGGGCTTCGGTCGAGGTACCGAATCTTGCTCGCATGAAACTCACCTTGAGCAGCATACTCCTGTTGGACTCAAGCGGCGACCGTCCCACATCGAGTGCAAAAGCGGCGATGGATCCCGTTTCGTCGAGGTTCGTACAGGGAATCAGGTTCTATCGGAAGGCGGATTTCTTGACTTACTATTTCAGGATTTATTGCGATCTGGCCAAGGCAAACCCAGAAGCCGACTTGCAGATGCAGGCGGGAATTTTCCAGGGCGAGAAGGCGGCAGCACAGGGGAATTGGCAACCGGTGTCCGCGCGTGTGCTGGGTAAGGACAAGAAGAGCATTGCCGCCGGTGAGGAGATCAAACTCGGTAACCTGGACGCTGGCGTATACGAGCTTCGGATTTTTGTTAAGGACTCGGCATCCAAACGAACTGTGAGACAGTCAGTCGTGTTCGGAGTCGATCCCTGAGGGCTCGCCTCCCGGCGCTTGTTGTGGTATCTAACAACCCCGAAACGCATTGCCGAACTGTCGGAGCATGGAATTCCATGCCGTTGAAACAGCAACTTTAACGTGGAGAAGAAAATGAAAAAACTGTCCATGATCAGTATCGCGCTGGTGCTCGCTTCCTTTCCCGTATCCGCTCAGGATTCAGCGTCCCAGCACATGCAGCACATGTCGTTTACCGCAGTCGAGCAGGATTGGGCTAAACAACGCGCGGACAAATCGCCGCGGCATCAGGAGTGGGCGGCGGTCAAGTATGGCAATCGCACCGTCAATGCCTTCGTCGTGTATCCGGAGGTCAAGAGCAAAGCCACTGCTGTGGTCATCATCCATGAAATATTCGGGATGAGCGACTGGGTTCGCAGCTTGACCGATCAAGTGGCCGAAGCGGGCTACATCGCAATCGCGCCCGATCTGCTTTCAGGGATGGGACCGAAAGGCGGTGGGTCCAGCGAGTTTGATCGCAGCGGAGTTGGTCAGGCGATTCAGAAGCTCCCGCCCGAGCAGGTCACCGGCGATCTGAACGCGGTTGCCGATTACGTCGCCAAGCTGCCGGCTTGTAACGGCAAAGTTGCGGTTGGCGGGTTCTGCTACGGCGGAAGTCAGACTTTTCGATTTGCCACTAACCGGCCAACCCTCAAAGCGGCGTTTGTATTCTACGGCACAGGTCCGGACAGTGCGGAAGCTATCGCCAGGATTAACTGTCCGGTCTATGGATTCTACGGCGGCAACGACGCGCGAGTGAACCAGACCATACCAAAAAGCCAGGAGTTGATGAAGGCGGCGGGCAAGATCTATGAGCCGGTAACTTATGAGGGCGCGGGTCATGGCTTTATGAGGGCGGGCGAAGATCCGACTGCCAGCGAGGCGACTCCAGAAGCAAAAGCAATGAAGGACGCAAACAAGAAGGCCCGAGACGAAGCCTGGGTGAGATGGAAGGCTCTGCTCAAGAAGATCTGAGACCGCTACGGACTTCCTCGACCCCTCCAAACAGTACTTCAGGATTTATCAGAGAAGGCTAGCCGGCCCGGCGCGCGTCCTTATGCCGTACAGGCTGATTCGCATCAGTGCATGTTGTTACCAATAACGTGGCGATCGCGGTCGAGTTTGAGTCGCTTCAGTAGCTTTAGCCGTTGGTATTGGGATTGCACTACGAGACTTCGAGAATTGCTTATACCAACGGAGGTAGGGTGATGGCAGATAGAATCATCGAGGAACACATTCATTCGGACGGCGGCGGGAACGGTGCGCTGATGGTGTTAGCGGTCGTGCTGTTTGTGCTGGTGATGCTGGCCGTGCTTTATTTCACAGGAGTCTTTCGTCGCGGCCCATCCAAGCACGAAATCGATGTCAACATCAACAAGCCGAGCGTCGTAATGCTAGTTCGCTAGCTCGACTGAGAACTTAAGAGGGCGACAAGCCCTCACTGATAGCCCCCCGTGCTGAGCCGCTTCGACACGCAGCAGGTCGAAGCGGCTCATCTTCTTGCTGGCGCCGTCTTATGTCTAGATGTCAACCTCACTCCAGGGCGATCGATCATACAGTTGAACAACATACTTGCCGGGACTCTTCGCTTCTGTCTCCGTTGACAAGCTATGCCCGTGGGCGTAGAAGCCCTTCACGAGCGGGCCAACGATTTTGCCTAACAGTTCTGTGATACTGGTGTTCGGAAGTAAAGCCGACCAGAGGTCTGAGCAAACCGTTTTGCTATGATTAAGTGCACTCGGAGATTCTTATGCTCGGTGCTCTCAACGTAGACAAACCGGCGGGCTTCACTTCGCATGACGTTGTCGCTCGTCTTAGGCGAGTGTTGGGCACTCGCCGGGTCGGTCATGCTGGAACGCTTGATCCATTTGCGACCGGAGTTCTCGTCGTGTGCGCCGGCAAGGCGACCAGGCTTGCTCAGTTTTTGGTTGGGCTGGATAAACAATACCTCGCCAAAGTGAGACTGGGCTTTGCGACCGACACGCAGGACCTGACCGGAAAACAGATCACGCCGCTTCGACCGCCGGGGAAGCTGGACCTCGAGCGAGTGCACAGACTGCTGGATGAGTTCATCGGACCTCAGCTTCAAACTCCACCGATGTTCTCAGCAAAGAAGGTTGGAGGCGAGAGGCTCTACAAGGCCGCGCGTGAGGGTCGCGAAGTCGCTCGCGAGCCGGCGGGTATCACTATTTATTCGATTGAACTAATCAACGCGGAGCCGATGCCGGCGCAGCCAAACGATGATGGGACGATGGATGTTACTGTGATGGTTCGTTGCTCGTCGGGTACCTACGTCCGAACGTTAGCCCACGACCTCGGCGAACGAGTGGGTCTCGGCGCGCATCTGGCCGCGCTGAGGCGAACCGCGGTCGGACACTTCGAGAGTGAACAGTCGGTGACCCTCGAGTCGTTGGAGGCCATGACCCAGGATGAAGTAATCGAGCGAGCGTTGATCAGTCCATCGGCAACGCTCACACACCTGCCCGCACTGACGTTGAACGCCGAAGGGGTTAGACGCGCAACAACCGGACGAGTTCTGGAGACTCCGACCACTTGGGTCGAGGCCGAGGATCTATTTGTCAGGTTGTGCGACGAGAGCGGCGCATTGGTCGCAGTTGGCGCCTATGACCCGGTTGCGCGAGTTATAAGGCCGCGGGTCGCACTGGAAGGCAAAGGCTAGCGACGCGACAGTGGAGGCGCTTCGAACCCACAGGATCGCGGTTTTCTATTACCTTTTTTCTCCTTCGGTGCTAAGTTCGCTCAGATGGCAGTTACAGATGAAGCTGACGAGATACTTGCAGGAGGTGGAGTCGTAATCGACTCTAGAAACGAGCCCGTTCGCGTCGTTCTGATCCATCGCCCGAAGTACGATGACTGGTCTTTTCCGAAGGGCAAGGCCGAGCGCGGCGAATCGATGCCCGAGACAGCTCTGCGCGAGGTGAACGAAGAGACGGGGCTCAGCTGCCGAATACTCAATAAGCTTCCGACGGTTCGCTACAGCTACAAGACCGCCAAAGGCAATCTCAAGCCAAAAGTGGTCCACTACTATTTGATGGAACGTGAGAGAGGCCGCCTGCGAGCGCCCGGCCGGGAAGCGGATGCCGCCGAGTGGTGTGATGCGGGCGCGGCGGCGAGCAAGCTTACATATCAGCATGATCGCGAGCTGCTTCAGGAGGCGCTGAGGCTTGATCTTCAGAATCGAGGAGGAAGCGATGGCTAAGTCGCTGATTACTTTGACAACGGATTTTGGCGAGGCCGACTACTACGTGGCCGCGATGAAGGGCGTGATCTTGTCGGTCAACCCGGCGGCCGAGATAGTGGACCTCACTCACCAGATCCCGCCACACGATATCTATGCTGCCGCGTTTATGCTGAAATGCTGCTACGGCGACTTTCCCAAGGACACCATTCATGTAGTTGTCGTAGACCCGAGCGTTGGATCCAGTCGTCGCCCGATTCTGATAATGACCGACAACTACAGGTTTGTCGGTCCGGATAACGGAGTATTCAGCTACATCTACCAATCCGAGCCGGTCAATCGGACTGTTCACTTCACGACCGAGCATTATTTCCGTTCGCCGGTCTCGAACACCTTCCACGGCCGCGACGTTTTTGCGCCCTGCGCGGCTTACATATCAAAGCCCGTCGAGTGGCGCATGATGGGCGAAGAGATCAGCGATCCGGTTCGCTTTAACATTCCGGCGCCGGCGGCATTGCCGGACGGGCGCATTCGCGGTCAAGTGATTCACATAGATCGCTTCGGCAACGTCATAACCAACATCACATCGGCGGAGCTTACAGATGCGGTGGCGCAGGCGGGCGCGAGAGTACGAATTGGCAAGCAGGAAGCGGCGCGGCTGCTCACTAACTTCAGCGAAGCGGCGCCGAACGAATTGTTTGCCTACTTTGGCAGCGCCGGATTCCTCGAGCTTGCCATCCCTCGTCAATCGGCGGCGCGTTTGACCGAGGCTCGGCGAGGCGCTGAGGTTGAAGTAGTAGGTACCTGATACCGCTCGTTGACATGGTCCGGCCCGTATCCTATTCTCTGATGTTGGACAGCTCCACTGGAGTTCAGAGGTAGCGCCCTGGCAGGAAACCCCGACGGAAAGGAACCGGAACTGAGATGTCGAGCGAAGCAAATGTCGCAAAGGCCGGGCTCGAAGGCATCGTGGCAGCGCAATCCTCAATCAGCGATGTCAACGGCGAAGAAGGGAAACTCATCTACGCCGGCTACGACATTCACGACCTGGCTAAGCACGCGAGCTTCGAAGAAGTTATCTTCCTGGTGTGGAACGGAAAGCTTCCGACCGCCTCGGAACTCAATCAGCTCAAGTCTCGGCTCAACAGTGAGACCAGGCTGCCACCAGAAATAATCGAACTGATCCGCTCGATACCCAAGATTGCTAACCCAATGGACATGCTGAGAACCGTGGTATCGGCTCTCGGACTGTATGACCCGGACGATGCTGACAACTCCATCGAGGCGAATGTCCGGAAAGCCGTCAGGCTAACCGCAAAGTTTCCGATAATCGTCACGACTTTTCAGCGCGTGCGCAACGGACAAGAGCCGGTTCAGCCCCGCGAAGATCTCTCCCTCGCCGGCAACTTCCTGTACACGCTCACCGGTAAGCAGCCCGACGACATTGCGACGCGCACGATGGACGTTGCATTCGTCCTTCACGCCGACCATGAGCTGAACGCTTCCACGTTTGCCGCGCGAGTGACCGCCGCGACCTTGTCCGACATGTATTCGGCGATCGTGTCCGCGATCGGCACGTTGAAAGGCCCGCTT
The DNA here is from genome assembly GCA_035558335.1 of Blastocatellia bacterium. Taxonomy (GTDB): domain Bacteria; phylum Acidobacteriota; class Blastocatellia; order UBA7656; family UBA7656; genus Onstottus_B. The sequence continues at coordinate 12,575 of DATMCM010000020.1, forward strand.
CACGGCGGCGCTAATGAAGGCGTGATCAAGAACCTCCTTGAGATCGGCAGCGTTGAGGCGGTCGAGCCGTGGGTCAAGAATGCGTTTGCCAGGAAACAGAAGATCATGGGGTTCGGCCATCGCGTGTATCGAACAGTTGATCCTCGAGCAACGCACCTGGCAGAAATGTCCCGCCAATTGGGCGAGCGCACAGGCGAAACAAAGTGGTACGAGATGTCGCGTAAGATGGAAGAAGTCGTGATGCGCGAGAAACACTTGAACGCGAATGTCGACTTCTATTCCGCTTCGACGTATTACGCGCTCGGCGTGCCTACCGACTTGTTCACACCGATATTCGCTTGCAGCCGCATTTCGGGCTGGACCGCGCATGTACTGGAGCAGTTCCGAAACAACCGCTTGATTCGGCCTCGCGCCGAATATATTGGTCCGCGCGGTCTGAAATACGTTCCGATTGAAGGCCGAGAATAGGTTCGCCAACAACCCCGGTGCTGCAGACCGTCCGGTCCGCGGACGCTCTTTCATTAGTCCGACAGCGGCTAACCACCTTGGCTTCACCTTTGACGCGACTGCCTCTTCTTGCAATCTCTCGGGTGACGTGATGCGTCTCAGTGCAAGACTCAGGCGCGAGTCTCCTCTAAGAGCGAGCGCGTGGCGTCGAAACGATCTAGAGTTTTCATAGCTGTAAGTGCGCGATCAAGCGCAGGAGCGATGTAAGGGTCATAAACGTCATTGCCGGCTGCTGACTGCGACGCATAAGTTCCAATTGCCTTCAACATACGCTGCACCGTCATCAACTCAAGCTCGTATCGAAACGCCTTCACATCATCGAGCGGCGTCTTGGAGCGGCTCTTCAACTCGATGAAATGTTCGATCAGAGTCCCGGTGTCCCGCTCGATAGCTGTGTACGGGTCGGCCAAAAGCGAAGCCACGTCGTAGGAAGCCGGTCCCATTCGAGCGTCTTGATGATCGATGATAAACATCCCGCCGGCTCGCATCATCAAGTTTCGAGCATGGTAGTCGCGATGCGCAAGAACTCGCGGGCGCGAGGCGAGCTCCCAGCATAGCGCCTTGAAGTCTTGT
>DATMCM010000021.1:0-2231 GCA_035558335.1 Blastocatellia bacterium
TCACTCGAATGGTGATGCGTGAAACGATGGTGGTCGTCGTGGCCGGTCTGGCGATCGGCTTGGTCGCGGCGATCGCGACACTTCGCTTGGTCAAGTCGATGCTCTTCGGGCTTGCGCCTACCGATCCGGTGTCGATCTCGGTTGCGGTCGTGCTGATGATTATGGTCGCCGCGCTTGCCGGATATCTGCCCGCACGACGGGCGGCGCGCGTGGACCCGATGGTTGCGCTTAGATATGAATGAGACCGAGCACAAGGCGAACCGCAACATGCCTGACTGGAAGGCTTACGTCCGGGAGAATCTCGCTCCGCTGCGACTTGCGCCCGAGCGCGAGTTGGAAATGGTCGAGGAGATGGCGCAGCACCTGGAGGCCATCTACGAAGAAGCATTAGCCGATGGAGCTTCGGGACAGGAAGCGTTCACGCGCGCAACCGCACACATCAAGGATTGGCGGCTCCTGGAGTGCGAGCTTATTCGCGCCCGGCGACCGACTGCCGCGGCCTGGATCAATCGGCGATCCGAATCGGAAGCCCAGGTTCAATCTCAAAAGACAAAGAGCGGAGGAATCGCGATGGGATCGTTAGCGCAGGATTTGCGATACGGCTTTCGAATGCTGCTCAAGAGCAAAGCGTTCACCGCGGTGGCGGTGCTCTCGCTGGCCCTCGGGATCGGCGCCAACACCGCGATCTTCAGTTTGATTGACGCAGTGTTGCTTAAGCCGTTGCCGGTCAAGAATCCAAACGAGTTAGTAATCTTCGATTGGTTGTCGGGACCGAATCCGATGGCGCGTTCGATCAGCGGCTATATGAATATGAACGCCGGAAACGGCATGCAAAGCAGCACGGCGTTCGCTTACGAGCCCTTCAAACAGTTTAACGCGCACTCGGAAACGCTGTCTGACGTGTTCGCGTTCGCGGCGATCGAGCAGCTGAATGTCAACGTCGGGGGAAGGTCGGAGATCGCGAGCGGGCAGGTCGTTTCGGGAGGCTACTACGCCGGCTTGGGCGTTCAAGCCGTAGCCGGCCGGACGCTCACGGACAGCGACGATCAAGATTCAGCCGAGCCGGTCGCCGTGATCAGCTATCGATACTGGCAGCGCCGCTTCGGGCTTGATCCGGCAGCACTCGGCGCATCTGTCAACTTTAACGGTGTTCCCTTTACCATCGTCGGTGTGACGCCCAGGGGATTTGAAGGTGCGTTGGAAATCGGAAACTCTCCGGACGTCTCGATGGCGTTAAACATGGAACCTCGAATCAACAAAGGCGGATCGCTGCTGCGCGAGCCTGGCAACTGGTGGCTGTTGATGATGGGACGACTCAAAGCGGGAGCGACCGCGGACCAGGCGCGCTCGAATTTGGAAGGCATCTTTCAGCAGAGCGCGATCGAGGATCGGCAAGCCTCCAAGTCGGACGTTGGGCACGAGGAACCGGGGCCTCCGGATGTGCCGAACCTCAGAGTGTTTCCGGGCAGCCAGGGTCAAGTCGAAGCGCGCCGTGAATATTCTCAACCTTTGATGATCTTGATGGCGGTCGTTGGGCTGACGCTGCTGATTGCATGCGCCAATGTTGCGAACCTGTTGCTTGCGAGAGGAGCTACGCGCCAAAAGGAGATGGCCGTGCGCATGGCGCTGGGAGCGAGTCGCATGCGATTGATCCGGCAACTCCTGACTGAAAGCGTCTTGCTGGCCTTGCTGGGCGGCTTGTTGGGCGTGCTCTTCGCTTACTATGGCAAGGATATTCTGCTGACCCTGCGACCCTGGGGCGGCGGGCCGCTGGAGATCGATCTAAAGCTTGACCTGCGCATTCTCGGTTTCACCGCTGGGGTCTCTCTGTTGACAGGAGTGATCTTCGGGATCGCCCCGGCGCTTCGTTCGGCGCGACTGGATCTGAATCCGGCGCTCAAGGACGGCGCTCGCAGCGTAATCGGAGGGTCGGGTTTCAAGCTGACCAAGGCGCTAGTTGTCGTGCAGGTCGCGCTGTCGTTGGTCCTCCTGGTTGGAGCCGGTCTGTTCGTTCGAACGCTCCACAACCTGCATAGCGTTGACTTGGGATTCAATCGCCACAACTTGCTTCTATTTCGCGTTGATCCTCAATTGAGCGGTTACAAGAAGGCTCAAATTGGAAGACTGTACGAGGAGCTGATCGAGCACATCCAAGCCGTGCCCGGGGTTGTTCACGTCAGCCTTTCGCGTCACGCGTTGTTGAGCGGAGGCGCTAACATCAGAGATGCTTT
>DATMCM010000022.1:0-5297 GCA_035558335.1 Blastocatellia bacterium
TGATATTCGGAGTTTGGCCGGCGCGAAAGGCTTCGCGTCTGGACCCGATAGAAGCGCTTCGCTACGAGTAGCGCGAACGCCGGGCTCTCAAAACCTTAAGATTGTGTCTCAAGCGTCTGCAGTCCGTCAGTTAATGTTATGTTGTAAGTCGGCTGTAGATTCCAGGCAGCCGTTCGGGCAAGCTCAACACATCATCGATGATCGTATAACCCACTTCGCCATACATATCTCGCAACTGGTCTTCGCATTCCCGATCGATCGTTATGCAAAACGGAGTGATGCCCTCGATGCGAGCCTGCCTCAGCGCCATCCTCGTGTCCTCCCGGGCATAACGACTGTCCCCGTAGTCGTGATCGTAAGGACGTCCATCCGACAGCACGATGAGCAGCTTTGTTCGAGCGTCCTGCCGGGCGAGCCTGGTTGTCGCGTGACGGATCGCTGCTCCGAGCCGAGTGTTGTTTTGATAAGTAACGCCGCCGATGCGACGCTCTACTTCTGAAGAATAACCTTCAGAGAAATCTTTGATGATGTAAAACTTCACGTTGCGGCGCCCCTCGCTTGTGAAACCCTGCATCGAGTAAGAATCGCCAACGGCTTCGAGGGCCTCGCTCATCAAGACCAGGCCCTCTTTCTCAATGTCGATTATGCGCTGACCGGGCTGAGTATAAGGGTTGTTCGGATAGCGGCTGATCGCTCGCGCGGTTGAGCTGGACATATCGAGGAGAAACGATACGGCAACGTCCCGATCCCGCCGGAGCTTTCTGGTGTACAGCCGATCATCGATCAATCCGGTGCTGCGTTTGTCGAGCGCGTAGTCGATCACGGCCTGAAGGTCATAATCTTCGCCGTCGATCTCGCCGCGAATACGGCGAAGGTTTTCCGGTCGCAAAAGTTGAAACTGATAGCGAATCGAGGAGATCACTCCGGCATAGCGGCTTCGAACCATCTCGACAAACCCACGCGGGCCCCGAGCGCCGCCTCGCTCAACTATTCGGCACCACCGCGTGCGATAGTCGCCAAGCTCCCGATCCCACTCGTCGTAATAGAACGCCCGATCTCCTTTCTCAAGATCGTGCTCAGGTGTTTCGCCTCCGCTCAGGCGCTCAAACAAATTCTGGTCGTCGCTAACCTCGCTGGTCTGACTGTTGCTCCAGAAGCTAAACGGGTCCTCGGTGACTTGAGCCTGCTGAGGTTCCGAATCGTTAGCATCTGGAGAGTCGACGGAAGCGTCGTCTCGCTGGCCGCTTCCGTCGCTTTGATTGCTGGAGTTTTCTGCGGACGCATCAGACGAGATCGGGCTTTCAACAAAGAACTTGTAAACCTGGCGCGTCGCCATAAGCGAATCCGCAACTGAGGCATCATCTCGGAAGATGTAACGCTCGAGTATTTGCTCCAACTCGCGCACGATCGATGGATAAGCCTGTTGCGTTTGCGCAGTCGCTCCACCACAGATCGCGAGTTGAAACAGCAGTTCGAATGGCAACAGATCCGGCGGAATGTTCTCAACCTCAGGTCTGCGTTCGTTCAAACGGGCCCGTACGAAATCAAGGTCACGTCTTATGCCGCGATAGACTACGCGAAGCAGATAGTCGATGCGCCCGTTCTCGATCGTGGTGAATAGCCTTAGCGCCAACTCAGTATTCGGATACTCAGCAAGCACCGAAAGAAAATCCACTTCAGCCGGCTGATCGGCCTCAAGCGAATCGTCAAATACGATGGTCTTACTTTCACTGTCTAGTCCCTGACTTTTCAACTGATGACTAAAGCCCGCTCGAGTCTCAGCTAACGCCGCAAGTAGCTCCGGCGAATCCTTAAAGTAAGTTCTGAATTCGATCTGTCCGGCCGCGTGAGCAGCGAGCACCTTGAACAGGCGAAAGTTTTCCTTCTCGTCTTCGAATTCCGCGACGACCGACGGCAAGTAGATCGTCTTGCCATCGCCTATCTTCGCTTCGTCTGGTATAGAGGCAAGCGAAGCGATGTTCAACGAGCGTCCGGTCAAGCCCTCGACATAAAGCCGAAGAGTATGTGCCACCGACTCGAGCGTAAGCCCGCCTTCGATCTTGAAGAGCGCTTCCTGGCTGGCTTTTGATTCGAGGGAGTAGTAAGCCTGAGTTCTTCGCGAGCTGTCCGTCTCTCTTTGCAACCCGCGGCGTGCCCAGTCGCGGAACTGTCCGAGCGATGCCGCCCGCAGCGCAAGCGGGCTCGCTTTGAAGCACTCGACTGCCGCAAGGGTATTGCGCTCGGAGATTTCTTCGACGACCTCAAGCACAGCAGCTACAACTTGCGCGCGGCGGTGAGGTCCGAAGCGTCCAGTCAGCTCAGCTACGATCTGAGGGCTCTGTTTCATGAAATGATAGCTTGCTGCGTTGCCTTGAAGTGCCACACGAGTGGCAAGCGCAGTCCATCTCTGGAAAGCCTCGGTTCCAGCCACCATCAGCACTTTGCTAGCCGCCTTGAAATACTGAAGCGCCACTCCACCAGACCGATCAAGATAGGTTTCGGTAATCGCAAACAGACGATTGACCGTAGCCGGCTCCGCGGCCGCGACGACGTATGGAAGCTCGGCGAAAAACTCCGCAGCCGTGCCTCCCGATCTGAACGCGAATGATGAAGTCAGAGCCAGAGCACGGCTAACCAGTTGGGGTTGACCACTAGCCTCAAGCCGAGAAAGCACTTGAGGTGCGGCTAGCAGCAGATCGTTACTGTGTTTGACGGAATGCCGAGCAAGCTCGAGGCAAATCGTGAGAACCTGGGCGGCGCTGTCGTGATCTCGAATGGCGTTGATGATTGCTGGGGCGGAGTTAAAGCTTCCAGTTGCGGTACCGGCGGACAGTGCTGCTTGTTTGTTCACAAGGCGTAGAACTGGCGACCGCATGTCTTCGGCAAGCGCGCTGAGAGTCCCCGCGCTTGAAATGAAAAAGCTCATTGCGCTTTCGGCGCTGGTGGCGGATAAGCGCTTGCCAATCTCGCCCCACACACGCATATCGTTGGCGTCGATCAACCGCGAGACCTCCGGCGCCGCCTTGAGCATCTCGACAGCCGCGCGCAGATTGGTGGAAGCAAGCGACACGCTGATATCAGTGGTTAGAAGGAGGCGATCATAAGGCAAGGGACCGAGTCGCTTAACCAGGCCTTCAAGGGTCGAGCCCGCGACACCTCGCAAATGGCGTTTAAGATGCTTCTTTACCTCCCGCTCTCGTTCTTCCATGGTTGTCACTCATCATAGCAAAAGCGTCGGAGCATTTGGAACGTGTGGGTGCGATGAGGAAAATTGGGAGTTCAGCGTTGGTTATATCGGTACATTGCGAAGCGGTTCTGCTCTCCGCCAGGAGGCGACATGTTTATAGACCCGTTGCGAAGCGGTTCTGCCCTCCGCCAGGAGGGCCATGTTGACGTTGCGAAGCCGTTGCTTGCACGCCCACGGAGCAATGGTTGTTCAATCATCTATACTTCGGGACTGACATGGCCCTCCTGGCAGAGGGCGAGAAACACCACCACTCGCAGCTATAAACAGGTCCCTCCTGACGGAAGGCCGGCAGTCACAACCGTCGATCCCGTGGAACTCACTCTCTGAAGGCTTCAAGTCCCACTTTTAATTATACCCCTTGCGCTGAGCCTCCCGTTTGTCGTAAAAATATGAATGAATCGTCATTCATTTCTTTACTCAGGAGCGCAATGGCTTCAGTTCGACGGGCCACCCGCCCAAAGGAAAAACCCAACGGCAAGTACGAGGCGATTCTTCGCGCCGCTATAAAAGTCTTCGCCCGTAACGGCTTCTTTAATTCAAAAGTCGCCGACGTCGCCAGCGAGGCCGGAGTCGCTGACGGCACCGTCTACCTTTACTTCAAAAACAAAGACGACATCCTGGTTTCGATTTTCAACGACCACATGAACGACGCGTTGGCAAAGGGCCGCGAAAGCCTCGCGAAGATCGATGATGCCGTCGAGAAGATCAGACGGATAGTGTTTGCTCATCTTGAAGGGCTGGGCCGCGATCGCGATCTGGCGATTGTCTTTCAAGTAGAGCTGCGCTCCTCAACAAAATTCATGGAGCAATTCTCGGCCACCAAGGTAACTGAGTACCTTGAGCTCATCCGGGACGTTATCGAAGATGGGCAAGGCCGTGGCGTGTTTCGCCAGGGATTGAACTCCCAGATAATGGCAAAGGTCCTGTTCGGAGCTCTTGACGAAATGGCTACGAACTGGGTGCTGAGCCGCAAGCGTTATAGCCTGGTGTCAACCGCCGATAGTGTCATCGACGTTTTTCTGCACGGTATTGGAAAAGCTTAGACCACACTACAACAACGATGAGCACACAGCCCAACACACTAAATGAGCTCTTTAACGGCGCGGTCGATCGATACCGAGACTCTGAGTTCCTGCGCTTCAAACAGACCGGCGAATGGAAGTCGCTCGCTTACGGAGAAGTCGCGCGGCGTGTCAGGGAGCTTGCGCTTGGGCTTTACTCGGTCGGGTTGCGCGCGGGCGACAGAATCGCAATTTGGTCAGAGAACCGCCCCGAGTGGAACATTGCGGATCTCGGCTCACTTGCCGTCGGCGCGATAGACGTGCCGATCTATGCTACCCAGACCCCCTCGCAAGTCGAGTACATCCTCGCGGATTCGGGAGCTCGCGGCCTTTTTGTGTCTTCGGCATTTCTTGATGAAGCGCTCCGGATCAAGACTCGCGTCGAGTCATTGGAATTTGTGTTCCCGTTCGATTCCGTGGCGCAAGCAGTTCCAGATAGTTCGATCATCCCGGCCGAGGATCTGGTCAGCAGAGGCCGCGCGCTTTTTGGTGAACAACCCTCGCTCTATGAAAGCCTCTGGCGAACTGCGAAGCCGGACGACCTCGCGACGTTGCTTTACACATCCGGCACAACTGGCGATCCCAAAGGTGTCATGCTGACGCACAGGAACCTGACGGCGAACGCCTTGAATACCTTCCGATGGTTGAGCCTGGAAGGGCGCCGCGATCTGGCGCTGACCTACCTGCCGTTCTCTCACATCTTCGAGCGCGGAGCGTTCTACCTCTACGCCCACGCCGGTTCGGTAGTCGCTTACGCCGAAAGCATCGACACAGTCGCGAAGAACTTGCTTGAAATCAAACCCACGGTGATGACCAGTGTTCCCCGGATGTTCGAAAAGATCTACGCAAAGATAATGGAACGTGGTCTCGCTGCCGGCTTCCCGAAGAAGCAGATTTTTCTTTGGGCGCTCCAGGTTGGCAGGGAGTGGGCGATGAAGAAGAATCGCGGCGAGCGGCCTGGGTTCTGGCTTGCGCTTAAGCATAGGCTC
>DATMCM010000023.1:0-3761 GCA_035558335.1 Blastocatellia bacterium
CACGCGCTCGGGGTCATCCACACCGGGCATTTGGATGAGGATCTGATAAGTCCCTTCGCCGCCCTGGCGTGCGACCATCGGCTCCGTCACGCCGAATGCGTTCACCCGGTTCTCGATGATCTGCTTTGCCAGGTCGGTATCGCTGTTGCGGAGTTGATTCGCTGTCGCGTCATCGAGTGTGGCGACTATCGAGCTGCCTTTATCGGTAACGGTCCAACCGACTCCAAAGTCGGTCTCCAGCTCTCTCACTATGTCAGCGTTTTTTGAGTTGTCGGCGACGGTCACAACGACGGAGTTCACAACACCATTGGTCGCCTCCGGTTTGACGTCCGTAAATGGCAGGTTCTTTTCTTTGAGCTTGGCGCTCGCAACCTCAGCGTTGTTCTCGGTGCGCTTGCGGATGGCGTCGTTAACCTGAACCTGCATCACCAGATGGCTTCCGCCTCTTAGATCAAGGCCCAGATGAATGTTTTCCGAGAGGTTTTGCTTGATTTGTGACCAGCTTGTAAAGTCTTTGATTCCGGGCTTGTGATGTGGCTTGAAAACCACGGCTAGAGCCACAAACGCGACGACCAGTATGATTAGAGTCCGAGTTCGAATCTTTCTTTGCATATGACTAAATTAGTGAAGACGGATCACTTCACTGCCTCGACTTCCTTGTCCGAAACTTGCAGTCTTGCGATGGCGCTGCGTTCGGCTTCGACCGACACCGACTGCGCTATTCGAAGCTGAATGGTGTCGTCTTTTTCGCGGACTGCCACGATCGTCCCATAGATTCCGCCGGTAGTAACCACTTTGTCGCCCGGCTTGAGCGCCTTTAACATGTTTGCGCGTTCCGTTTGCGCTTCACGCTGCTTTTTCTGCTGTGGGCGGATCACCAGAAGGTACAGGATTCCGAATATCAGGATGAAAGGCATCAGGCCGATCAGCCCGCCTGTTCCCCCTTGGAGGAGCATCAGGATGGGGACGGAAAGCGCGATTATGTTCATTGATTTCTCGTTGGCGCTTCCAGTGGGAGGTTCGTCCGCGGGGGCTGCGGTCCGAAATCCTTGGTAGGAGTATCAGTCCTGTCCGCGTGCTGCTTCGCCTAGAAATGAATAACGAAACTCATCGAAACCGCCAAGCGAAATAGATTGCCTGATCCTCCTCATGGTGTCAAGGTAGAAGCTAATGTTGTGAAGCGAGTTCAACACTGAAGAAAGGATCTCGCCGGTTGTGTACAAGTGCCGCAAGTAAGCTCGCGAGTACCTGCTGCAGACCGGGCACGTGCAGGCTTCATCAGCCGGACGCGGATCGTCTCGATAGCGAGCGTTGTCTATGTTGATACGTCCGCGGTTTGTGAACAACTGACCGTTTCGGGCGTTGCGAGTCGGCAACACGCAGTCGAACATATCGATGCCTTCAGCGACGGCATTGACCAGGTCTTCAGGGGTTCCGACTCCCATCAAGTAACGTGGTCTGTCTTCGGGCATCATCGGTGCGACGTTGGAGATCACTTCGAACATCGCCGACTTCTCTTCGCCGACTGAAAGTCCCCCGATCGCATAGCCGTCAAAGCCGATCCCGATCAATCCCGATAGGCTTCGCTCGCGCAAGTCGAGATATGTGCTTCCTTGAACGATACCGAATAGCGCTTGAGTTGGATTAACTATGTTGATCCCGGCTCGCTCGGCCACCGCCGGTTCTGACTGAAGCTTGAGCAGGTGTTCTTTAGACTTCCCGGCCCAACGCCCGGTAAGCTCGAGCGATTTTGTCGCTTCTTCACGCGTCGCCGGAAAAGGCGTGCATTCGTCGAAACACATAACGATGTCCGAGCCTAACGCGGCTTGAATCTCCATCGATTTTTCAGGGGAGAGAAAATGACGCGAGCCATCGATGTGTGATTGGAACTCGACCCCCTCTTCAGTCATCTTGCGAAGCGAGGTCAGGCTGAAGACTTGAAACCCACCGCTGTCAGTCAGAATTGCTCGCTCCCATCCCGCAAAGCGATGCAAGCCGCCAAGCTTGTTGATGATCAGGTGGCCCGGTCTCAGATATAGATGATATGTATTACCGAGAATGATACCGGCCCCGGCTTCTTCGAGCATCTGTTGAGTAAGCGCTTTGACGGTGCCCTGTGTGCCCACGGGCATGAAAGCAGGTGTGTCGAACGAGCCATGCGCGGTTGTGACTCGCCCGGCTCGCGCCCGCGTGTGGTGGTCGCGATGATGCAAGTCAAATGAGAATTGGTCGGACATCAGACAGCGCTTATCTTGCCTGTCCGGTGGGATTGTCAGCAAGCACTTGAGTCTTACTAATGCGAGCTGTCGGTTTGCTGAAGTTGCGACCGACGGGTCGCGCGTGTACGATTGCGTGCGATCCGATGACAGGACGATTCGCCGTGGATCTAGCATTAGCTGCAGCCTATTGGCGCCTTGGTTTACTCTCGGCGAATGATTTGCCGGAAATTGCCACCGAAGCGTTGGAATCTGGAATGGACTCGCCGAGTTTGCGAGTCTTGGCAGGCGAGCAGCAATGTTCGCTGGCAACCTGTGCGCCATTGCTTGAACGCTCTCTTTTCAAGAACTCGGGATTTCGATACCGGCGCACGACGACGCGGGCATTCGAATCGCAAAGGAGTACGCTCGACAAATCGTCTCGGGTCAGTTAACGCCGCGCGAAGGAGCTGGGCGCATCTGGAGTGAGATCGTATCGAACGAGAAGGACGAAGGAGAATTCGCGCGTCTTTTGATCTTTGTCGGTCTAGCCAGCGAGCACGAAGACTTCATTGATGGAACCGTTACTCAGGATCAGGGGCGAAAAGATTACTACTCGAACCTCGTTCTGGAGTCGGAGCAACAGATCGTGGCGGAAGCCTCGAAGCTAATTGCAGAATGAGGAGGGTTGATGCCACAGGCGCTTGACGGCATTCGGATATTAGATCTGTCCAGAATGTTGCCCGGACCTTACTGTTCGATGATGTTGGGCGACCTCGGTGCCGAAGTCATCAAGGTCGAAGAGCCCAGGATCGGCGACCCGACTCGACACACTCGCCCTCTGGTTAACGGCCAAAGCGCCGCCTTCGCCCTGGTCAATCGCAACAAGAAGTCGATCGCGATCGACCTCAAGCAGCCCGACGGGCGAGACCTGTTTCTGAAACTGGCTTCCACTGCCGATTGCGTGCTCGAGCAGTTTCGCCCCGGCGTAGTTGAGCGGTTGGGCATCGGCTACCCGGCTGTTTCTGAGATCAATCCGCGGATCGTCTATTGTTCGCTGACCGGCTTCGGTCAAGACGGGCCGCACCGCGATCGAAGCGGCCACGACCTGAACTACCTTGCATTGTCGGGTGTGCTCGGACTGACCACTGACGAGCGAGGCAAGCCCGTCATCCCGGGCGTTCAAGTCGCCGATCTCGCCGGCGGGATGATCGCCGCGTTTGCGATTCTCGCGGCGCTGTTGGCTCGCGAGCGAACGGGCCGTGGTCAGTACGTTGACGTTTCAATGTTCGACGTGATGGTTTCGATGCTGCCAGTCCCGGCAGCGCATCACTTCGCCGGCAAGACAATGCCGGTCGGCGGCAAGTACGTGCTGTCGGGCGCGTATCCTTTCTATAGCGTCTACGAAACGAGCGACCAGGAATTCATGACTCTCGGAGCGCTCGAGCCAAAATTCTGGGCGAACTTCTGCAAGACGGTTGGGCGCGAGGACTTGATCCCGCGGCAATTCGACGAGGGCGAGCGCCGCGAGAACCTGTTTCAGGATGTGCGAACGATCTTCAAGTC
>DATMCM010000024.1:0-4883 GCA_035558335.1 Blastocatellia bacterium
CCGCCTTTTTCCAGAGGTCTGAACTCGATTTGAGTGCGCTCAGCCATTTCTCGGCCGGCGGACAACTGCTACACCCTTCCGAAGTGAAGAGTTCGATAAGCGAGCTTTGCGTGTCGCCGCTCTCGAATGTCTTCGGCTCTGAGGCAAAGATGTAGCCCGCGGCAAGCCAGATCACCATCATTATAGCCGCAATAACCCGTCGCTTGTTCTCACTCATCCGTTAGGCCACAGCGGTCATTACTTTTTCGTCTGATCGCTCAGCGCCCATTCGTTCCAGCAAACATGATAAATGCTTTCGGCCTCTTTAGAGGAAAAACCGTGACATGCTACGACTTCGTTGAAACTGATGGCACCGTCCAATTCGCGAATGTAAATACTTCGCGACAATTCCTGACTACGAGCCACCGCCGTCTGCGTCTCGGATAATGCCGCGAGGATGGCAAGTGTAATCCAAACCGACCCACTACCAAAATCCGCGATCCGGCATGTCCGATGCACGCAAGAACGGGAGGCTATCCCACTTCCGCCCGGAGCACCTCAAGGGGAGGCTGGCTGGAAACCCCGCGACTGGTTAGCAACCCGATCAATACCGTTAAAGTAGTTGCCGATGCGGTAGCGATCAGCAACGGAAGAAGAGTCGGAGCATAGCTGAGCTTGAAAACAAATGTCGCAAGTGCCCAGCTCGCGGCGACGGCCAGACCGGTGCCGGTGAGACTCGCCAGAAACCCAAGGAGGAAATATTCCGCACCAAGGATTTGCCAGATCTGACGACGTGATGCCCCCAAGGTACGGAGAAGAACGCTCTCCTCGACTCTCTGGTAGCGACCACTCCAGATTGCACTCGCCACCACGATCAGGCCCGCGGCGACAGTGAATAGTGACATCACCCGAATAACCAACGCCACCTTGCTCAAGATCGAATCGACCGTTTGAATAACCGCAGCAAGATCCAAGGCAGAGACATTCGGAAACTTCGAGATAATTGCATTCTGAAGGCGGGCCGAATCCGCCGGTGTCTTCGCCCGGCTGACTAACACGTGAAATGTCGGTGCGGCTTCAAGCACGCCGGCCGGGAAAACGACGAAGAAGTTCGTTTGAAAACGCTTCCAATCGACGCTTCGCAAGCTCGCGATGCGCGTCCGAATGGGAATGCCTTGGACGTCGAAGACCAATTCGTCTCCAACATTGACTCCGAGGTCCTTCGCAATCTCGCGATCTAACGAGATTGGAACTACATCGCCGGAATGATAATCGACCCGGCCGATCCATTTCCCGGCCGTGACCTTTTCTGTCTCGACTATCTGCTCGCGATAAGTCGATCGATATTCTCGCTCTAACTCCCATTCGGGAATCTTCCGTTGCGGGTCGGCCAGAATGTCACTGCTCTTCCTTCCCTTGATCTCGCTCAGCCGCATCGTCACGATCGGCGCCTTCTGCACCACCGGAAAACCTAGAGAACCTACCAGCGCAGCGACGGCATCTTTCTGGTCCGACTGGATATCAAACAAGAAGATATTCGGCTGATTATTCCGACCGATTGACCGGAATTGCGTCATCACAACGTCCCGCGTGAGATGGATTGTGAGCAGCAAAAAAGTTCCGAGACCGAGGGAAACAATGAGAAGAAGAGTTCGATTGTTCGGGCGGTACAGATTTGCCAGTCCCTGCCGGAGGGCGAAGCTCCAGCTCAGCGGAAACCAGCGGCGTAGCGACACAATCAGCAGCCGCGCGACTCCCGCAAAGATCGCAACGGCGACGCCAAGTGCGACGGCGAAGACCAAACCTTGAAGCCACGTTTCACTCCGGTAGATCGCGAACGCTGTGATGCTCGCCGCAATCAACGCGTAGGCTGCAAACAATAGCGGATCACGGGCGAACGACTGCGTTTCAACTCTGGCGTCCGCTGAGCGAAGCATAAGCAAAGGCGATACTCTGCGAAACCGCAGGAGCGGTGGCACGGCGAATAGGAGGCAAATTCCGCAGCCGATCAAAACGCCAGTCAGAATCGGCCACCACGCAATCACGTTTGGAATCGTTAATGGTAAAAATGTCCGCAGAATACTCGGGAAAATTCGCTGCAGTCCAATCCCTACCAAACCGCCGAACAATGCTCCGGCCAGGCTGATCGCCGATGCCTGAATAAAGTAAATAAATGCTATTCCGCTCGTCGAAGTACCCAGACATCGCAGAATCGCGCCAGTTCGCACTTTTTGCTGCAGGTGCGCTTGGATTGCACTCGCTATCCCCACGGCGCCCAGCAACAATGAAATGAATCCGACCAGATTCAGAAATCGGTAAAGATTCTCGACCGATGCTCCGAGATCCTTTTTTCGTTTGTCGACCGTTTCGAACTCAAGGCCCAAGCGTCGGATTTGTGGCGTGAGCGCGGCAATTTTCTGCGCCACATCCGTTCCTTCGCGAAACTTCACATAGGCGCGGTAATGAGCCACGCTTCCGGGACGGAGCAGATCAAGCGGAAGATCCTGCAGCGCAATGTAAACACGCGGCGCGAAACTCGCAGACGCTGATGCGTCGCCCGGCACTTTTCTCAGAGCACCGGCGATCTCGAAATCGCGGCCGCCTAGCGAAACGTTACCGCCGGCTGCCGCTCCAAACTGGAAGAGCAACGTTTCGTCTGGGACAGCGCGACCGCCTTGCCTCAAATCTTGCACTGCCTCTGCTGGTTCAGTTTCCATCTTTCCGTAGAATGGGAAGTCGCCGCTGAGGGCGCGAAGATGCACCAGGCGCGTACCGCGGCCGAGAAACACAGCCATGGTCGACAAACGCACCTCGCGCGCCTGTGCTCCGCCGATCGAACCGAGAAACCCTTCTTCTGTAGTGGTGAACGGACGCGTGGATTCGATGATCAGGTCTGCTCCCACCAACGTCCGCGCCTGGTCATCGATCGATTGCGAAAGGCTTTGGCGAAACGAACCGATGGCTACCAGCGCCGCGACCCCCACTGTGATAGAAAGTGAGAAGAGCAGAAGGCGCATTCGACTGGCGCGACTGTCGCGCCACGCCATTTTGAGAATGAAACTAGGCGCCATCCTGAACCATTTCACCGTTCCGCAACCGGATCGTTTTCTCTGTGAGACACGCGACCTCTGGGTCGTGCGTCACCAGCACGAGCGTCGTTCCGGAGTCGGAATTCAGTTCGAGCATGATGTCAATCACCGACCGGCTTGTCTCCGCGTCCAGATTTCCCGTGGGCTCGTCGGCGAATAGGACAAGCGGCTTGTTAATGAACGCCCGCGCCAGCGCGACGCGTTGTTGTTCGCCGCCGGACAATTGGGTCGGAAGATGCGAAATGCGCTCCGCGAGCCCGACGCGTTCCAGGAGTTCCAGCCCTTGCTGTCGGGCTGTCCGGTCGCCGCGCAATTCCATCGGCACGGTGACGTTTTCTAGCGCAGTCAGGGTCGGGATCAGCTGGAAACTTTGAAAGACGAAACCTACCAGCTGGTTTCGCACTCGCGCCCTCTCGTCTTCTCCGATTTCGTCCAGGGCAATTCCATTCAGACAGACGTGGCCTGAAGTAGGAAGGTCGAGCCCCGCGCACAATCCCAATAGCGTGGTTTTCCCGCTTCCCGAGGGTCCGAGGATGGAGCACGTCGCGCCCGGTCCCAAAACGAACGAAATATCTTTTAGTACCGTTAATTCACCGGAGTTCGTGCGGTATGACTTCGTCAAGCGCTGAACATCCAGGATGGCAGAGGCATTCATTGACGTTAACGTGCAACTCGCTTTCGTTTCGCAACGCGTGGGCAAAACAATACCTCAAGTCAGTCTATTCGCCTTCTTCATTGGCTTCTCTCTCGCTACGGGGAGCTTGGCGGAACCTGCGGCGGTCGCGCCGAAAAAGACGATCGTGTTTCTCGGCGATAGTATCACCGCCGGTTATGGTTTGGCCAAAGGAGATGCCTATCCGGCTCTGATCCAAAAGAAAATAGAAGAAGCGGGCCTGCCCTACGAAGTAGAAAACGCCGGGCTTAGCGGCGATACCACCGCCGGTGCCTTGCGGCGGATCGATTGGCTCCTGCAGCGGCCAATCCACGTGCTAGTGATCGAGCTCGGCGGTAACGACGGATTACGCGGGCTGCCCCCTGGCGTGACTGAGGCAAACCTGCAGTCCATCATCGACAAAGTAAGAGCGCGAAGCCCGCTCACTAGAATCATGATCGCAGGAATGCGGATCCCGCCGAATCTCGGCGCGGATTACACTGGCGAGTTCGAGCAGGTCTTCTCCGATCTGGCGACGAAGAATGGAGCAGTGCTCGTCCCGTTTCTGCTCGAGGGTGTTGGCGGCAATCGAGGTCTCAACCAGCCGGATCAAATCCATCCGACTGCCGCCGGGCAGAAGATCATCGCCGAGACGGTGTGGAAGAGGTTGCAGCCATTGTTGCAGACGAAATGAACTGTTGGGCGATGCGCGCTTCCAGTCGTTCAATGTCGAGATGCTCGAAGAACCCTCGTAATGAATAAAAAGTCGAGATTCGAATCAGTGCGAAGAGGTCACTCGATTCTTGGCGACCGCCATGTTAGTGAATAGCACAAAGGCGCGATCCTTATGCGGTCGTCCGCGCCGGATCTGGCGAGTGTAAGTCTGGCGCGTGTAGCATTCCGCTACGAGGAAGGGCTACGCCTTCGATGTCTGGCGGCCGGGGCGAATGCCAATGGCCCTATTCTACATCCCGCTCCGCTCGGATCAACACGTGAGGATCGGGATAGGTTTCAGTTCACTGACCTAAGGACGTCCTCCGCTCGAGAATTTCGCTTTTCTGTAAATTCAACCAGTTCTGCGGCTGAACTGTCTGCACGGTGCCGGCGGCTTGGACGATGCCGCGCCGGTCGAGCGAGGTTTCTCCATAGCGGGTTATGGTTTT
>DATMCM010000025.1:0-21035 GCA_035558335.1 Blastocatellia bacterium
GACGCGCGCCGGCCCGGGCCTTCGCTTTACATCGCGGTATGCGGGCGGCGCGACGCCTTCATGCCTCGCAACGTTCAGAAAGATCCCGAATCGAGTCTCGCCTGGGTTGTCAAAGACGAAGTCATGAGGCGCGGCCGGGTCTACTACGCCAAACTGGTTAAGGGCAAATCAACGTTTATCGCGCGACGATTGATCCCGCACTTCAACTCGCTGTGGGGAGTGCCACGCCGAAACGAAGGAGGGGAGCTTTCGTCAGAAGCGCGAGCCGTGTTGAAGGTACTGCGACGCGAGTGGGAGATGGGTACTCGCGACCTGCGAATTGAGTCGGGCGTAACGGACCGCGCGCGATTCACGAGAGCAATCGACGAGCTTCAACGTGCGATGAAAGTTATTCCGGCCGAGGTGTTGTATGAACCGACATTCACTTACATCTGGTCGCTCGCCGAAGGGCGTTTCGCCGAAGAGCTGTCGGTGAAAGTGAAGCGTTCGGACGCGCTTCGCGAGATCGCGCGTGCTTACTTGAGCGGCGCCGGGATGACACTGCTGGGTGAACTGTCTCGAGTGACCGGGCTTTCGCGGACTGAAGCGGGGCTCGGGAACCATGCGCTTGTGGACGAAGGATTCGCCGAGCGAGTTGCGGTCGGCGTGTATAGGGTTAAGAACCCCGAATGAGAGTCGAATCAGACGGAGGTTTGGCTATGTGCCAGGCAGGCGTGTTCGCGCGGCTTCCGCAAGCAAGTAGGTAGCACCTTAGCGAGCCGCATATACGCGGCTTCCCAGGTCAAAGGGTCAGAATACGAGCCGCGTTCACGCGGCTTCCCGCAGGCAAATAGGCCAGCCGTTTACGGCTGGTTCATCCCACGCACGATTGTGTTGAGCCCGTTTCAACGGGCTTCTTCGGGGCTTTAGCTCCGCTGGCGCAGGGCTAAAGCGGACAAGCGCGCTGAGACGCCCGTCCGCGGTGCTTCACCAGCCGTAAACGGCTGGCCTATGTGCGCCCGGGAAAGCCCGATGAACCTGGCTGCGTGCGCCGCCAACACTAACGACTCTCTGCCGCTCCGCGCTTAGTGGCGTCGGAAACCTTCTAACCAGAGGCGCTGAGACGACGTTGAGAACGGAGGTTCGAGCGCCACTCACTCGGCAATTGAGCACCGCAACGACCGTCGCCGGTCCTCACCATCGCTCTTGCGGCGCGTGCGGTTGCGGATATAATGCGCATTCTGCTGCTGTAAACCACCAACGATCGGATGATCGCAATGCTGAGTCGAATCTGTTTAGTCGCGGCTATCCTGTGCCTCGCTCAAAGCGGTGCGGCGCAGTTTATCTCTTCGGATACTTACACTCGCTATGAGTTGCTCGCCCCCGACAGCCATCAGTTTAAGATCTACTACGAGGTCACCGAGACTCGATCGGGCGCGCGGTTTCATTTCAACCCGATTCGCGAAGGAAGCGAGGCCAGCGATGAGTCGGTGATAGATCTGGCTACAGGCAAGCCACTCAAGTTCGAGGTCGTCACCGGCGCGCAAGCTCAAGCAGCGGTAGCATCAGACGCGAACAAGGACGCGCCGCAGTTCGCGCCTACCTCGAAGTACATTCAGGTGCAGCTCGCGCATCCAGTGCCCGCGCCAGGCGAGTGCCGAATCGCGATCATCAAAACCTACAAGGACGACAAGCTACTACACGGAAGGCGACGCGATCGTTTTCAAGCGACCGCTCGGCATACCTCGCAACAGCGTGGTGCTGCCGGCCGGATACGAGGTCGTATCGTGTTCAGTTGCTGCGCAGGTTCTCACTGAGGCGGACGGCCGCTTGAAGCTCTCATTCGTGAATGCGGGAAGCGGCGGTCAGCTTGAGGTGTCGATCAAGGCCCGGCGACTGCCTCAGCCGAGGAAGACGGAGGTCAGCAAATGATCGCAAGCTTCAGAATGACTGCGAGCTTGCTGATCACCGCAGCAGTCGTAATTGGCTCGGGGAGCCGGTTTCCGGTCCGCGAGGCTCGTGCGCAAGCTCCAGAGCGTAGCGAACGTGCATATCAGGATCGAGAGATTCTCTACGAGCTTCAACCACCCGAGTCTCATGCGTTTCGGATCACTCACGATTACACCGCGCGAAAACAGGGCGAACAGTACTACTTCAACATAGTCCGGGCCGGGAGCCACGTGACCGACCCGGAGAGCATCGATCTCGACTCGGGCGAGAGTTTGAAGTGGGAAGTCATCTCGGGCAAACAGGCAAAGGAACGCAAGCTTCCGGTAGAACAGGCAACCGACGAATCGGAGATTGTCGTGACCCATCTTGCGCGTCCGCTTGCAAATGGAACAACGAACCGGATTCGGTTGAAGGAGACTTACACCGACGCGAAGAGTTACTACTTGGATGGCGACGAGCTTGTGTGGGACCGAACATTCGGGCGCTTGCGCAACACAGTGGTCCTTCCGCCGGGCTGGTATCTGACCGCGCTCTCATCGCCGGCGACGATTCAGACTTTGGCGGACGGGCGCGTCTCGGTGTACGTGGTAAACCCGCGCAACGACGATGTCCGTGTGTATCTTCGGGCGCGTCGTAGAAACATCGACGCAAAGCAGAAGCAGTGAGAGAGTGGATTGGAGTGTTCGGGCTGAATCCCACCAACTGCGTCGGTGGGATTCAAGAGCACGCTGCATTCGTGCTTGTAGGCCAGGTATGAACGATCCACCAACTGCGTTAGTGGGATTAGCGGCTCTCCGGTGAATGAGCACATTTGAGTTTCTCGACACAAGCTGGGAGAAGAAAGTTTTGTCAAACCCTGAAGCATCCTTGAACGCCAGAATCTTGAGCGGAGATCGAGAGCTGAGCCAGGCTCAGTTGCTCGAGAACGTAGCGCGCGCAGCCACCGGCCTGTCGCGTCTCGGCGTCGGGTCCGAAGACACGGTCGCGATGATGTTGCGCAACGACTTGCCTTTCTTCGAAGTGTCCATGGCTGCAAATCTACTTGGCGCGCATGCCGTTCCGATCAACTGGCACTTTCAAGCCGAGGAGGCCGGCTACATACTGCGCGACAGCAAGGCCAGGGTGATGGTGGTTCACGCCGACCTCTTGCCCCAGATTAAAACGGGCATACCGAAAGGCGTGCATACTTTTGTTGTCGCGACTCCGCCGGAGGTTCAAGCTGCATATGGAATCGCCGAGCAACAGAGCTTGCCTCCCCGCGATCTGCCCGACTGGAGCGACTGGGTCGAGAGTCACGAACCGCGACAGTTGGCCGCGACGCCTCCGCCTTCGAGCATGATTTACACCTCGGGAACTACCGGCAACCCGAAAGGCGTGCGCCGCGAACCCTACACCGAAAAGTCGGCGGCCAAGTTTACCGAGATGGTTTCTCTGGTATTTGGTCTCAAGCCCGACGGCCTTTTCCGCACGGTGATAACTGGGCCGATGTATCACTCCGCGCCGAACGCCTACGGGCTGTGGGCTGCTAAGAACGGAGGGTTCTGTGTCTTGCAGCCGCGCTTCGATGCGGAAGACCTCCAGCTGATCGAGCGGCATCGCATCACTCATCTTCATATGGTTCCGACGATGTTTGCGCGCTTACTCAAACTTTCTGATGACATCAAGCACAAGTACGACCTCTCGTCTCTAGAGTTCGTGGTGCACGCGGCCGCGCCGTGCCCGCCCGAAGTCAAACACCAAATGATCCAGTGGTGGGGACCGGTGATCAACGAATACTACGGCGCAACCGAAACGGGATGCGTCGTGTTTCACACCAGCGAAGAAGCGTTGCGCAAGCCGGGCACAGTCGGCCGGCCGATCAAAGGCGGCGTGGTGCGCATCTACGATGAGGAGGGCAACGAACTCGGGCCGAACCAGACGGGAGAGGTCTACCTGTGGGTCGAGGGATTTCCGGACTTCACTTACAACGCGCTTGACCAGCAGCGGCGCGAGATCGGACGCGACGGTCTGGTCACGGTTGGAGACGTCGGCTACGTCGATGAGGATGGTTATCTCTTTCTCTGCGATCGCAGCAGAGACATGGTGATCTCAGGCGGGGTGAACATCTACCCGGCGGAAATCGAAGCGGCGATCATTGGCATGCCGGGAGTTCATGACTGTGCGGTGTTTGGAATTCCCGACGAAGAGTACGGCGAATCCTTGTGCGCATGCATTCAGCCGGAGGTCGAGGCACCTTTGACAGCGGACCTCGTGCGTGAGTTCTTGTCTCAGAAGCTGGCTCACTACAAGGTACCGAAGTTGATCGAGTTTCGGAGCGACCTGCCGCGGGAAGATTCGGGCAAGATCTTCAAGCGCAAGCTCCGCGCGCCTTATTGGGAGCAAACTGGCCGGCAGATCTGACCATGTACCGCCGCGCCTCAGGCGGCAGCCATAGCCCGATTCATCGGGCTGCCGAAGGCAGATAGGCCAGCCCTTTAGGGCTGGTAACGCACAGGGGACGAACTCAGTCAGCGCGCGTTAGCGTGCTTGTCCTGGGTGGCTTTAGCCTGGAGCGCGGAGTGGCTAAAGCCCTGCGGAAGCCCGTTGAAACGGGCTCAACAAAAAAGCTAGCGCGGGTGAACCAGCCGTAAACGGCTGGCCTATTTGCCCGGCGGAAGCCCGTTGAAACGGGCTCAACAAAAAAGCTAGCGGGCGGGTGAACCAGCCGTAAACGGCTGGCCTAATTGCCTGCGGAAGCCCGTTGAAACGGACTCAAGAAAAAAGCTAGCGGGCGGGTGAACCAGCCGTAAACGGCTGGCCTATTTGCCTGCGGAAGCCCGTTGAAACGGGCTCAAAAAAAAGCTAGCGGGCGGGTGAAACTAGCGAGATTCCGTGAAACCAGCTCCATCCGCGATGGTACACCCGTCAAACTCTGACGGTCACAAACCAATCGCAAACAAATCGCGCTCGGCCCGAACAAACATCATCCCGCCCGAGATAGCCGGAGTCGCCATCAGCGCCTGACCTACTTTATTCGTCCCAAGCAGCTCGAATTTCGGACCAGCCTTTACGACAAACATATCGCCGTCTTCGCTTGGCAAATAGATCTTTCCATCGGAAGCAATCGGCGACGCGCTGAATCCGCTTCCCTGATGCGGAATGCGCTCTGTGTACTTTTCTTCACCGGTTACCAAATCGTAGCAGGACAAGATGCCCTGATTTCTCAGGACGTATAGAAGTCCTCGATAAACCAACGGCGTGGGCATATACGATCCAACCTTCTGGCGGCTCCACACGACTGAAGCGTTTGAAGTCTGATCCTCTTTCAAAGTGATATCGCCGGTTGCACCCGCTCGAATAACGAAGATCGGCATCTCGGGACGCCGGCCGCTGGCGACCACTATCAGATCCTCATTGAACACCGGCGTCGGAGCGGTGATCTTTGAGCTGCCTCCAAGCCGCCACAGTTCTTTGCCCGTTTCCGGATCGTAGCCTCGAATGAAGTTGGGCGCGTTGGTCACCAGCTCGGTGCGGTTTTTACCCGGATAGATCGTAGGCGTGCCCCACGAAGGCAGCTCCTCGCGCGGCGTCTTCCAAACGGTGTTGCCGGTCTTGATGTCCAACGCGGTCAGAAATGATCCTTGTTGTTGATCGCACTGGACGATCACTAAATCCTTGAAGATGATCGGCGAGCTGGCCGTGCCCCACTCGTAGTCGGGCAAGTCGTACGCGCCCGCGTTGAGCCGGCCAAGGTTTTTCTTCCAGACCAACCCGCCCTTCAAGTCATAAGCGTAGATCCCCTGCGAACCAAAAAACGCAACCACGTAGCGGCCGTCAGTGGCCGGCGTCGAGTTGGCGTAGGTCGCCTTGATGTGGCGCTTTTCAAGGGGCGCGCCTTCGTAAGCGACTCGATCCCAAAGTATCTTGCCGGTTCGCATGTCGAGGCAGTAGACCTTCCATTGATGCGACGACCGGTCGTCGGAAGCGTCGCCATCCCCGTAGAGACCTTTCTTGAAGGTAGCGTTTGCGCGGCTGCTGATGGCCGTGGTCACAAACAACTGGCTGCCCCACACCACCGGACTCGAATGAGCAAGGCCCGGGATTGAGGTCTTCCACTTGATGCTTGTGCCTTTTTCCCCGTCCCATCGCTCGGGAAGGTTCTGCCCATCCGCGACGCCTGCCGCGTGGTCTCCGCGAAACGAAGGCCAGTTATTGATTGCGGGTTGCTTCTGTGCAGCCGCAGCCATCGCAAGGATGAATATCAAAGCCCCTGATCGCAACTTCATTGTGACCACCTCCAGTCGCGGCAACCTTACACGCCGGCCCCAATGCTCGGCAAGCAGTGTGATCAAGAGCGGGAGCTGTGCGAAGGAGTGCCAATGACGTCGTGTTGCTCTGTCGCCTACGCCGATGATGTTCTCCTTAACCCCCAACTTCAGTTGGGGGTTTCGGCGCTCGCTCCACGCGGAACCGTTTCACCGGTTTATCAGGCGGTTCTCAAAAACTGTTGAAACAGTTCCAATCAGCCGCCGCCCACTCCAACACCTCGATGAATCGAGCTGTTAATGAGAGCCGCGAGGTGATTAGGTGCATAGAATTCGCTTCTAATAACACCCTCAGCATTCGGCGCAACTCGTTTCGTCTTGAATTGCGCTTGCCAGTGAAAGACAATTGCTTTGTCTGCCCAACAAAGAATCCAAAGGAGTATCGCGGTGAAACACGCAACCAGAGCTTTCCTGCTTCTGTTCATGTTTTTGGCTCAGACCAAGGCGGGCGCGCCGATGGCCGACGCCGACTGGCCGCAGTGGCGCGGGCCAGATCGAAATGGCATCGCGACCGAAACGGGCCTGCTGAAGACCTGGCCGCCTGCCGGGCCTTCAGTCGTCTGGTCTATATCGGGTCTTGGCGAGGGCTACGGTAGTGTCGCGATCAAAGGCGACCGTATGTTTGTGCAAGGCGTGAAAGGAGGACAGAGCTCGGTGTTCTGTCTGAACCGCGCTGACGGAAAGACGGTATGGGTCAAGCCTCTTGGCGCCTCGCTGGGTCAGGACCGCGGACCGGGACCACGAGGAACGCCGACAATAGACGGCGATCGGCTGTACGCGTTGACCGAGAACGGCGATCTTGGCTGTCTCAAGCTCAGCGATGGCTCAGTCCTCTGGGCACGGAACATCCTGAAAGACTTTCATGGCAGGAATCCGCGTTGGCTGATCAGCGAGTCCCCGCTGGTTGACGGCGCGCGGCTCATAGTGACGCCCGGGGGAGAAGGTGCCAGCATTGTCGCGCTCGACAAGATGACCGGCAAGACAACGTGGACGACTAAGGAACTGAGTGACGAGGCCGGTTATTCGTCGTGCGTCGCGGCTGATATTGAGGGCGTGCACACGATCGTCGGGTTCACCGGAAGAGCGGGAGTTGGCGTTCGCGCCTCGGACGGAAAGCTGATGTGGCGTTACGCGCGGGTCTCAAACCGAACTGCGAACATCACGACTCCCATCGTCTCCGACAACAAGGTGTTCTACACGTCAGCCTACGACACCGGTTGTGCGCTGCTTGGTCTGAAGGCAGAAGGCGGCGAAGTCAAAGCCCAGGAGATCTACTTCAATCGTGAAATGATGAATCATCACGGCGGAGTCATCTTGATTAACGGGTATGTGTACGGGTTCAACAACGGCATTTTGAGCTGTGTGGAATTTGCGACCGGCAAGACGATGTGGCGCGATCGCAGCGTAGGCAAGGGAACGCTCGCCTACGCCGACGGTGAGCTGTTCTTGTTGAGCGAGAACAACGTAGTCGGGCTTGCTGAAGCGAGTCCCGCCGGCTACCGCGAGAAGGGCCGGTTTCAAATTGCCGATCAGGGCTTCCCCAGTTGGGCGCACCCGGTTGTGTGTGCCGGCAAGCTCTATATACGCAATCAAGGCACGCTTGCTTGTTACGATGTTAAGGCGAGGTAGTCTGTAGTCAGTAGTCAGTAGTCAGTAGTCAGTAGTCCGTAGTCCGTAGTCCGTAGTCAGTAGTCAGTAGTCAGTAGTCTGTAGTCTGTAGTCAGTAGTCCGTAGTCCGTAGCTCGTGCTTCGAAGCTCGACTCGAATCTTAGTAGTAAGAGCTACGGACTACGGACTACGGACTACTGACTACAGACTACTGACTACAGACTACTGACGCCGTTCTGACACCTTAGCTGCCCGCGTCGTTGCGCGCGATTCTCACTGATAGCAAGAACTTATTCTTCTCTCCTTGAACAGGTTGTACGCTTGCAACGCCGGTCCACGGTTTAGCGTCCTCATCGGTGAACTTCCAAACGCTCCTGGTCGCATCCTTCTCTGCCGCACCTTGTCTCGACCACTTCACTTTTAACGGCGAGCCATATGTTTTTCCGTTCGCTAAAGAGTCATTCACAATCCCGAGGATCTCCGACGCAGAATCACCCACGACCAGCCATTTGTTCTCCCAGCGATCCGTTGTTCCTTCTCGACTGAGCGGCGTCGCGTCTTTGACATCGTACACAAAACGCATATGTCGATCCGCAAGCGCAGCACGCGCGTATTTCGAGTCGGGGTCCCAGTTGTACTCGATGCCAAGCGCGCTCATCTGGGCCTGGCCTCTCCCAAAGAGCTTTTCAACAACATGCAGCGCGCCATCGATCCCCGAAGAAAGCCCGGCCGCTGTGATCACCTTGCCGTTGTCGACGAACCGTTTGTCGCGAACCACTTTTGTGTTTGTTGCGGTCTCCGCTAAAAGGTCGATCAGCCCGGCAGTCGTGGTCGCGGTGAGCCCTTCGAGCAGACCGGCTTTGTGTATGATGAAAGCACCGTTGCACACCGACATCACGAGCTCCGCGTCTTTGGCATTGTCGGCCACCCACTTGATCACTCGCGGGTTAGCCAGGACGCTGCCGACTCCAGGCGCTCCGGGATTGCTTCCGCCGCCGCCGGGTATCAATAGCACGTCCGGCTTTGGCGCGTTGTCGAAGCTGTATTTCGGATTGACGCTCATACCCATCGCAGTCGTTATCGCATCGGTCTTCTCCGAGACCGTGTAAACATTGAATGCCCGCGCGCCGTTGACAAACACACCACCGAGCACTTCGTAAGGCCCGGTGTAGTCGATGATCTGCACTCCCTCGAAGATTAGGATCGCGAGGTTGCGAGTGGCTTTGACTTGAGGCGCACTCTTTTGTGATTGCGGTTCAGCCGCCGACGCGCAAGCGATCAGCGCGAGACACAGGACAACGGTTATTCCTAAAAGTGTTTGCTTCATAACAAAGTCCTTTTCTGATTCAAACTCAGGGGTCACTCGCTCCGAAGCGCGATCATCGGGTCGATCGTCGTCACGCGCCTCGCGGGCAGGAAGCATGACACCGCGGCGACCGAGATCAGAACAAGCGCCACTCCTAAGAACGTGAGCGGGTCGGTGGGCCCAACCGAGAACAGCAGCGCGGACATGAGCTGCGTCAAAGCGAGCGCCCCGACGACTCCCAGCACCAGGCCGCCGACAACCAGCGCCATCCCCTGGCGCATAACCATTGCCATCACCCTCCCAGAGGTGGCTCCCAGAGCCATTCTCACGCCCAGCTCGTGAGTTCGCTGACTTACCGACAGAGCCATCACACCGGCGATCCCCGCCGCGGTAATGACGAGCGCGAGAGCCGCGAACAACCCGAGCAGGACCGCGGTAAGCCGGGGCGATGCGAGCGACTCGCTGCGGACGCGCTCGAGCGTTTGAACGTTGTCAATCGCCGTCTCGGGATCGACTTCGTAAATCACCTCGCGCATAAGCGCCGCCATCGACATCGGATCGCTCGAAGTTCGTACGAGCAAGTTGCCGCCGCCGGGGTTCTGCTCTATCGGTGTGTAAAGCTCGTCGGTAGCTTCGGTTCCCAGACCGTACTGCTTCACATCTCCGACGATGCCGACGATCGTCACCCAATTGTCGCCGCGATCGAACGTTACCCGCTTGCCGATCGGGTCGTCTTCGTTCCAGCGATGCCGGGCCATCGATTGATTGATAATCGCTACTTGCGGGGCTTTGTCCTTGTCCTGATCCGAGAAAGTCCGGCCCTTGATGAGCGGCAGTCGAATCGTCTGAAAGTAGTCCGGGCTGACGATGCGAATGTCGGCTTCGGGACCGGGGTCTCCGGCGGCAATCGGTTGTCCCTCAATTTGGAAACGCCGGTTGAAAGGCCCGAAGGTTATGCCAAGCGGATTGAGCGGGAAGGTCGAGGCTATCGCTACGGAGAGCGCGCCCGGCTGGGTTTGAGCCTTATCGAGCAACCGATGAAGCAGATCCCGATACTGCTCGTTGGTGGTGTGCTTCGACCAGTTCGGGCTTATCCGCATCAGCAAGACGCTTTCGGGATTGAAGCCCGGATTCACCTGCTGAAGCTTTATCAAGCTCCGCAGCATGAGTCCGGCGCCGATGAGCAGCATGAATGAAATCGCGACTTGCGCGACGATCAGCACGCTGCGGGCGCGCTGTTTCCTTGTGCTCGAGCTCGTTCGGCCGCCACCTTCTTTAAGCGCGGCTGTAAAATTCTGCTCCGATGAGAACGCGGGCATCAGACCAAACACCAGTCCAGTTGCGATTGAAACCAGAAGCGTAAACAGCAGCACCGAGCCGTCGATGTGAATCTCGCTTGCGCGAGTGGTGAATCTAGCGGCAAACGTGACCAGCAACTGCAGTCCACCCGCTGCAAGCAGGAGACCGAGCGCTCCACCCGCCAGCGCCAGCAGCGTGCTTTCGGTCAACAACTGGCGAATCAAACGGCCCTTGCCCGCGCCCAGCGCCGCGCGAATCGCCATCTCGCGCTCCCGTCGCATCAAGCGAGCAAGTGTCAGGTTTGCGACATTGGCGCACGCGAGCAGCAAAACCAGCCCGGCGGTCGCAAGCAGTATCAGAAATGTCGGCTTTCCATCTCGCGTGAGTTCTTCCTTCAGCAGCGCAGCCGTCGCGTCGTAGCCGCGGCTCTCCGGGTACGAGTCGGGGTATTCATTTTGCAGGTTGCTTGCGATGAGTGCTAGATCCGCTTTGCTTTGCTCGACCGTCGTTCCCGGTTTGAGCCGCGCAAACACACTCATCATTCGGAAGTTTCGGTTTGCGATTACTCGGTCGGATGATCGGGTCGGGCACGCGACAGTCGGCATGTACACGTCGCTCTCGACCGGGTACTGGGGAATCGGAGGCAGCACGCCGATGACGGTGTGCGGCCTGTCGTTCATCGTAAAGACTTTGCCGATGATGTTCGGATCCCCGCCGTGGCTACTCAGCCAATATTTGTGGCTGAGCACCAGCACGGCGTCCGCGCCCTTCTGATCGTCGTCAGGAAGAAAGGTCCTTCCGAGGAGCGGCTTGACGCCGAGCAGGTCGAAGAAATTCGCTGACACAACCGCAGTTTGGACTCGCTGCGGTTCGTCGCGGCCGAGAAGGATGAACGACATCGTGTGATGTTCAGCGACGCCATCCAGAGTCTGGCTCTGGTCGCGATAGTCGGCGATCTCCTTGACCGAGAAGCCGAGGTTCTGATTACCAGCGGCTGCCCGGGTCGCTAGCTGATGAAGCACGACCAGCCGGCTTCCGTCCTGATAGGGGAGCGGGCGCATCAATACTCCGTAGATGACGCTGAAGATTGCGGTGTTGGCCCCGATGCCCAGCGCAAGCGTGATCAACGCAACCAGCGTAAACGCAGGGTTCTTGGCCAGGACCCGGGCGCCATAGCGCAAGTCTTGAAGCAGAGCTTCAATCAAGCGGCCGCCTTTTTCGTCGCGGCATTGCTCCTTGACTTGCTCGACCCCGCCGAAACTGCGCAAGGCAACCAACCGGGCTTCGGACGGGCTCATTCCTCGACGGATGTTTTGCTGAATCTCCATCTCGAGGTGAAAACGAACTTCCTGGTCCATCTCGAGCTCGACCTGATCCTTGCGAAGGATGTTTCGCACCCCATTCAATGTCTTCTTTAACATCTCGAACATCTTGGAAACCTCCGCTCGCAGTCCGCCTCGGAGCTTGAGCATCAGTTCGCTCGCCTGCGACAAGCTTTGAAGTCAAACTTCAACCATCGGGCACAACTCGACGAACGGTTAGGTCGCTTCCAGCACCTGGGTGATAGCCGCAGCCAGCCGCTCCCAGTTCTGGGTCTCTTCGGTCAATTGCTTGCGCCCGGTTTTGGTGAGTTCGTAATACTTGGCTCTGCGATTGTTGTCCGAGCTGTCCCACTCGGCGACGATCCAGCCTTTTTGTTCCAGCCGGTACAGCGCCGGGTAGAGCGAACCCTGGTTTATGTTGAGCACTCCGTCGGACATCTGTTGTATGCGTTGCGAGATCCCCCAGCCGTGCATCGCCTCGAGCGCCAGCGTCTTGAGGATCAAAAGGTCGAGGGTTCCTTGCAGCAGATCAGACTTCTGTTTGTTCATCCGGGCCTCTCTCTCCTAGATTATCTACAGGAGGGAGAGTATCCGCGCTCCTGTAGAATGTCAAGGGGTAACGCATTGCACGCTGGGTGACTTCGGTCTTTAAAACCGCTAAGCCGCTTGTGGCCTTAGGATACATGCAGCGGCAACGGCAATTGTTGTAGTCATAACTGTGTGGGCGGCATCTGTGTATAAGCGTGGCCAGATTGTGAAGTGATTTCTGTGCGCGGGTATTAACCACATTCCTCAATCCCTCGGATGATGCGTCCTGCAGTTCCGCTTCCGGTTGCCAGCCTGTATAATGCCGCGTGGATTTTGCGAGCTAATCTAATCTGGAGATAGATTGCTATGAAACGTACTTCAATCGCTTTTGTCATCGTCCTGATGTTTTCGGCTCACGCACTGGCCGCTGACACCGATCTCGACAAACGCGTCGAGCACGGCTACGCCGACTCCGGGGGCGTGAAGATTCACTACGCGAGCCTTGGTCCCAAGAAGGCCCCGGCCTCGGGCAAGGCGCCGCTCATCGTGATGATCCACGGCTTCCCGGACTACTGGTACACGTGGCGAGATCAGATGGAAGCGCTGTCCGGCACATATCAGGTTGTCGCGATCGATCAGCGAGGCTACAACCTGAGCGACAAACCGAAGGGAGTCGAGAACTACGATATGAGACTCCTGGCCGGCGATGTGGCGGCGGTGATCAAGCATCTGGGCCGCGAGAAGGCGATCGTAGTTGGCCACGACTGGGGAGGCATGGTTGCCTGGACTGTCGCGATGATGATGCCTCAGATGGTCGACAAGCTGATCATTCTGAACCTGCCGCACCCGCGCGGCATCGCTCGCGAGCTGGCTACGAACCCCGATCAGCAGAAAAACAGCCAGTACGCTCGCAACTTTCAGAAGGAGGACGCCGCTTCAAAGCTGACCGCCGAACAACTGTCGTTCTGGGTGAAGGATCCCGAAGCCAAGAAAAAGTACATCGAAGCATTCAAGCGCTCGGACTTTGAAGCGATGCTCAACTACTACAAACGCAACTATCCTCGCGAGCCTTACGGCGAAGACCCGTCTCCGGTGGTGAAGGTGAAAGCTTCGGTCCTTCTGATTCACGGGTTGAACGACACCGCGTTGAACGCTCGCGGGCTGAACAACACCTGGGAGTGGCTTGAGAAGGACCTGACGCTTGTGACAATACCGGGCGCGGGACACTTCGTTCAGCAGGACGCTTCGGATCTTGTGACGCGGTCGATCGTGATGTGGCTGGCCAGATGAATTGCTGAGCCGCCCGCGCGTCGCCGATCACGGCCCACCATGTACGGGCGGCCCTCTGTGGCCGCCCCTCTTCAGCAGGAGACAGTGACCCAAAGATAGGCGGTCACCTTCGGACTGCCCCGCAAAACTTGAGATTCAACTTTTGCGGTAGCTGCTCAACTCAGCTTCGTCATCGCCAAGCGCGGAGAAGATTTTCTCCCTGGTCTTCTCCATCAATTCGACGACATTCTCTTTCGAGTATCCTGCGGTACTGATCGGCTCGTGAACGGTTATGCGCACGGTCGATGGAAACACTTTCACCTGGGCCTTGGGCATGATCTTCGTAGCTCCCGAGATGGTGATCGGCACGATTGGCACGCCCGCGTCGATGGCCATCATGAACGCGCCTTTCTTGAAGGGAAGCAATCGGCCATCTTTCGAGCGAGTTCCTTCGGGATAGACAACGTATGATTTTCCTCGACGAAGATTCGCCGTGGCCAGCTTGGCGCTCTCGACGGCAGCCGGGCTGTTGCTTCGATCAACCGGCACGACTCCGATCAAGCTGATGCCATAACCGAACACCGGGTACTTGAAAATTTCCTTCTTTCCCAGATACGCGGGATTACGGCCGAGGTAGGTCACGAACAACGGAACCTCGATCAGGCTCTGGTGATTTGGAGTGAAAATGTAAGTCTGATTCGGATCGAGCAACTCCAGCCCGGTTACTTCGACCTTGACGCCGACCAGCGCCAGTCCGAGCCGAACAAAGAACCTTACCGGCGAATAGATCATGTTCTCGTTCCTGGTGATCAAACACAGCAAGATCAGAAAAGGCGCGAGCACCGCGATGGCGGTGAACCAGAACGCCAGGAGAAACACTCCGCGCAATCGTGGCATCAGTATGTGAGCTCCGCGGCTTGTTTCAACTGAAGGACCGCCGGCGCGCCTCGTAATCTTGAATGTTGGATTCGTGCTCCAGCGTAAGCCCTATATCGTCCAATCCTCGCAACAGACAGTCGCGTCTGAACGCGTCCACTTCAAAACTGAACTCGACGCCGTGGTCGTCCTTCACAGATTGGGTTTCAAGGTCTACCGTCAATTCATAGCCGGAACGAGCCGAGCACTCTTGAAACAGCTTCTCGATCTCGGCCTCTGACAGGCGCACCGCAAGCATTCCATTCTTGAAGCAGTTGTTATAGAAGATGTCGGCAAATGACGGCGCGATGATTGAGCAGAATCCGTAATCTTGCAGAGCCCACGGTGCGTGCTCGCGCGATGAGCCGCAGCCGAAATTTGTGCGCGCGAGGAGAATCGTCGCACCTTCGAAGCGGGACTTGTTCAACTCGAACTCGGGGTTAGCATCGCCGTTGTCGAGGAACCTCCAGTCGAAAAACAGAAACTGTCCGAACCCGCTGCGCTCGACCCGCTTCAAGAACTGCTTGGGGATTATTTGATCGGTGTCGACGTTGACCCGATCCATCGCCGCCACCAGACCTTTATGTTTTGTGAATGGTTTCATCAGTCAACCTCGCGCAGTCCGCAACCCTTCATTCCCAATCTCGAACATCCACGAACCGTCCGGCTGTTGCAGCAGCGGCAGCCATCGCCGGGCTGACCAGATGCGTCCGTCCGCCGCGGCCCTGTCGCCCTTCGAAGTTCCTGTTCGAAGTCGACGCGCAGCGCTCGCCCGGATTCAAGATGTCAGGGTTCATCCCAAGGCACATACTGCAGCCCGACTCGCGCCAGTCGAATCCTGCGTCCTTGAAGATTTGGTCGAGCCCTTCTCGTTCGGCTTGCTGCTTGATGTGCTGCGAGCCGGGGACGATCATCGCCTGGACGTTTGGCGAGACGCGGCGCCCGTTGACAATCGCGGCGGCGACTCGCAAGTCTTCGATGCGCGAGTTGGTGCACGAACCGATGAAGACCCGATCGATCTTGATCTCGCTGATCGGCGTTCGCGGCGCCAGCGCCATGTACTCAAGCGCGCGGCGCGCGGCCTTTCGCGCATTTTCATCAGCCATCGCTTCGGGATCAGGAACGTATCCAGTCACGTCGACGGTCATCCCCGGATTGGTTCCCCAACTGACTTGCGGCGCAAGCGCGGACGCGTCGAGCGTGATCTCGCGTTCGAACACCGCACCCGAATCGGTGGAGAGCGTCATCCAGTAGTCGACCGCGTCCGTGAAGGCGGAGCCTTTTGGCGAGAAACGCCGGCCCTCGAGATACTCGTAGGTAGTTTGATCAGGCGCGATCATTCCGGCTCGCGCGCCGGCCTCGATCGACATATTGCACACCGTCATCCGCTCTTCCATCGACATCGCGCGAATCGTTTCGCCCGCGTATTCAATGACGTAGCCGGTTGCCCCGTCGGTCCCTAGAGTTCGAATGATGTACAGAATGACGTCCTTCGCAGAGACCCCGCGCTTAAGAGCGCCGGTCACCTCAACGCGCAGGTTCTTTGGCACAGTCTGCATCAAGCACTGCGTCGCAAGCACGTGTTCGACCTCGCTGGTCCCTATTCCAAACGCGAGAGCGCCAAACGCACCGTGAGTCGAGGTATGACTGTCGCCGCACACTATCGTCATGCCCGGCTGAGTCAATCCCAGCTCCGGACCGATGACGTGGACGATGCCTTGATCGGGACTGCCGATTCCGTAGAGCGGTATGTCGAACTCGCGGCAGTTTCGCTCGAGAAGGTCGATTTGAGTCTTGGCGATAGGATCGAGTATCGGCAGCGAACGGCTCCAGGTAGGCACATTGTGATCCGCTGTCGCAAACGTCAAATCGGGCCGCCTCACCCGATGCCCTGACGCGCGGAGCCCCTCGAACGCCTGAGGCGAGGTTACTTCGTGAACCAGATGGCAATCGATGTAAAGCAACGCCGGATGCCCGGGCTCGGAGTAGACAACGTGCGCATCCCAAATTTTTTCGAGCAGAGTTTTTGCCATCCCTAGACCTGCCTGGTGAAGTTTGCTGATACTACTCGACCCGCCGCGCCGCTGTCCACGGGAGCGCGCCGCAACGAAACGCTCAGCGCTCGGGCTGAAACAGGAATCTTCCTTTGTGGCTCGTCGCCATCGCTTCGGCTACGCTCAAGAACGCTCGGGCCGCGTGCGACAAGCTGGCGTTCCTTCGATAGACCAGTCGCAGTTTTCGCTCGATGCGCAAGTCGCTCACCGGTATTCTGACCAGATCGCCGCGGGCGATCTCGGCTTCGACGCAAATGCCGGGCACAAGCGCGACACCGCTTCCGCCCGAAACGAATCGCTTGATCGCTTCGATCGTCGGCAGCTCGACGTCCATATGGAGCGGCGTTTGGTGCCGCTTAAATGTTTGAAGCACCTTCTCGCGATGAGGAGATGGAACATTGTGCGCGACAAACGATTCGGCGCCGAGCTGGCGGATACTCACTTTTCTTGACGAAGCCAGCGGGTGACGCGGATGAACCACGAATGCGAGCTCGTCTCGATAGACGACGATCGATCGAAGCAGCGGTTCGTCGGGATTGAACGAAAGCACACCCAGCTCGGCGCCGTGCTTCAAGACATAATCGGACATTCGGCTCGCGAGTGAACGCTGGACGGCGACCTTGACCATCGGGTAGAGCCGCCGAAACTCCTCGAGCGGTTCGAGCAGATAGAGGCAGGTGAACTCGTTGGCAGCGATTGCAAGCTTGCCTTTGTGCAGCTCCCGAAGCTCCTTGAGCGCGGCGCGCGCTTCACCCCTGAGGTTCAGCAGCTTCTGCGCGTACTCTTGTAAGAGATGGCCCGCGTCGGTCAGCTTGCCATTTCGCGAGGAGCGATCGAAGAGCGGTTCGCCGACCTCCACCTCGAGCTTGCGAATAGCCTGGCTGATCGCCGGTTGAGTGCGGAAGAGCTTGTCTGCGGCGCGCGAGAAGCTTCCCTCGCGCGCTACGGTCAGGAACGTCTCGAGTTGGAAAAGGTCCATCAATCTACTCTATCAGTCAAACTTGGGTCGCCGTTGCGGCCGGATTATAGCATACGAAATTGCTAATACTATCCAAAAAACTATAACTTTGACTTTTGCAGGCGACCTCCTTAGGATCGAAGCCTGAATACTTTCCACGCCCAGAGGGAGACTCATGACCCAGCCGCGCATAGCGATCTTCGACACGACACTTAGAGACGGAGAACAGTCGCCTGGTTGCAGCATGACGCTTTCCGAGAAACTACGGATGGCCGCGCAGCTCGACCTGCTTGGGGTTGATATCATCGAAGCGGGCTTCCCGATCGCTTCAGAAGGCGACTTCGAAGCGGTCGCCGCGATATCCCGTCTCATACGCAGGCCCATCATCGCAGGACTCGCGCGCGCCACAACCGAAGACATCCGACGCGCCTGGGATGCGGTCAAACACGCGGCCAAACCGAGGCTTCATGTTTTTCTGGCAACTTCGGATATCCACCTCGACCACAAGCTTCGAATAACCCGCGACCAGGCGGTCCAGCAAACCCGCGAATCGGTAGCGCTGGCGAAATCCTTTTGCGACGACGTCGAGTTCTCACCCGAAGACGCGACGCGAACGGATCTGGATTTTCTGTGCGCTGTTATCGAAGCCGTGATCGAAGAAGGCGCGACCACGGTAAATATCCCCGACACGGTCGGCTACACCACGCCGCGCGAGTTCACTCGCATTATCGAGACGGTTCGCTCGAGCGTCGAAGGAATCGACCGGGCGGTGATCTCAGTTCATTGCCACAACGATCTCGGGCTGGCAGTGGCAAACACAATTGCCGCGATCGAAGCCGGCGCGCGCCAAGTCGAATGCACAATCAACGGCATCGGCGAGCGCGCGGGAAATGCCTCGCTCGAAGAAATCGTAATGGCGCTCAGAGTGAGAAACGACGCGATGCCGTTCGCTACCGGAGTGAACGCCGAACAACTCTATCCATCGAGCCAGATGTTGACCGAATTGACCGGCGCCGCGGTCCAGCCGAATAAAGCCGTGGTCGGTCGCAACGCGTTCGCGCACGAGGCCGGCATTCATCAGGATGGAGTCATCAAGAACCGGCTTACCTATGAGATCATGACGCCGGCTTCCGTCGGTGTACCCGACAGCCGGCTGGTGCTGGGCAAGCACTCGGGGCGGCATGCGCTTGCTCGCAAGTGCGAGGAGCTTGGGTATCAGTTCGAGCGTCGCGAGCTTGATCGGATCTATCGAAGGTTCATCGCGCTGGCCGACGAGATCAAGGCGGTCGAGGACCACCATCTTCTCGAAATCATTCGGAACGATTCTGTGAAGGCTAGTGCGGCTTGAGTGCCCATTGCGCTCTCGAGTTGGAGTGCGCCGATGGCCGCGCGAGAATCTGACACGCCACCCGCGAACTGGGGTGCGCGCACGTCCGAGAACTGTCACAAACTGCGCGCGGAATGGGTGCGCGCACGTCCGAGAACGGTGACAAACTGCGCGCGGAGTGGATGCGGGAAGCGACGAGCCCGATTCATCGGGCTTGCCCTCAGGGCAAATAGGCCAGCCCTTCCAGGGCTGGTGACGCGCTGCGGCGATCCACGGCAGCGCGCTTTAGCGTGCTTTCATAGGGGCGGCTTTAGCCTTCAAAGCTCCTAAGTAAAGCCCGAATGAGGAGCCCGTTTAAACGAGCTCGACGGTAACCCGCCTCGCCGTGAACCAGCCGTAAACGGCTGGCCGATTTGCCTGCGAAAAGGTGCGTGAACGCGGCTTGAAGAGAACCACTCCGGCGCTGATTCCTTGCGTGATAGGCTGATCCGCACCAACCGGGGCTGTTCGATCTTTCCTTGCTCCGACCCACCGGAGTACATTACCCAGCATGCTTATCAATATTACTGTGCTCCCCGGAGATGGCATCGGCCCTGAGGTGACCAGCGAAGCAGTGCGGGTTCTCGAAGCTGTCTCACGGCGCTTCAATCACGAACTTCAACTTACCTATAAGGAGATCGGCGGAAGAGCCATCGCAGAGTCGGGCGATCCGCTTCCGCCGGATTCGCTTCGCTCTTGTCTCGAGTCTCGAGCGGTCTTGCTTGGCGCGGTCGGTCATCCCGACTTCGAGCGCCATCCGGTACACCTTCGTCCGGAAGCGGGTCTCTTGAGGCTGCGGAAGGGGCTGGGCGGTTTTGCAAATCTTCGACCCGCCTTTCTGTTTCCGGCGCTGATCGACGCGTCACCGCTCAAGCCGGAGGTCGTGCGCGGCACCGACATGCTGATCGTCCGCGAGTTGCTCGGAGGCTTGTATTTCGGTGAGCCGCGCGGCGCAGACTACAGCGGCGAGTCGCGAACCGCGTTTAACACGATGCGATACAGCGAAGCCGAAGTCGAGCGAGTCGCTCGCGTGGCGTTAGAGCTGGCGATGTTGAGGCGGCGCAGAGTCACTTCGGTGGACAAGGCTAACGTGCTCGAATCTTCGCAGTTGTGGCGCGAGGTCGTGATTCGCGTAGCCGCCGAGTACCCCGCCGTGACTCTCGATCATCAATACGTCGACTCATGCGCAATGGCCTTGCTCGCGCGTCCGGCGAGTTTTGATGTGATCGTCACAGAGAATCTTTTTGGCGACATTCTCTCGGACCAGGCCGGGGCGGTCGTCGGCTCGCTTGGGTTGCTGGCGTCGGCGACGATAGGTGGGCGCGTAGGACTTTACGAACCCGTGCACGGGTCTGCGCCGGACATTGCAGGGAAGGGAATCGCCAACCCGCTTGGGGCAATCATGTCGGTCGCGATGATGTTGCGTTATTCGTTTAGCCTCGAAGTAGAAGCCGCGGCGATTGAGCAAGCGGTTAATCAGACGCTCAAGGCCGGGCAGGTTACGCCCGACCTGGCTGCGCGGGGCGCCGAGCCCCGGAACACGCGGCAAGTCGGCACGCTGATAGAAGAATATGTATCTGCCGTAGAACCGACTTAAGCGGAGGCGGAATTCGCACCAACGCGCATCAACGGCGCGCGGTCTTCCTGAGATCGTCATTGAGCGTCTGGAGGAATGCAGTCAGCGGAGCGATGTCCGCTCCCGAGATCCTTACCTTCCCAAGTTCCTCGTCCGCCGCGCGCACTTCGCCGGCCCGCGCCAGCTCACTCAACCGCATCAACTCGCCAAGCGCGTCCTCGATAGTGGCAAACCCGCCGGTGTGCATATAAGGCGGTGAGAACTCAAGGTTGCGAAGCGTCGGCGTCTTGAACGTCCCGATCATGCGTTGAAGGAACTGGTCATCGCTCTCAGCTGCTCTTCGATTCGGCGACTTCTTGAGGTCGGCGAAGTTCCAGTAGCCAAGATCGGCGCAGCCGGGCTTCTTAGTCACCGGAGTCTCCCGGAATTGAGCTGAGGGCCGAACGGCCCTGGCCGCGTTCGGTATCTCGAGCTCCGAAAAGCTTCCCTGGCCGTGCACGCGATCATACTCGCTCTGACTGATGCCGATGTTGTGAAAAGAAAAATCAGTGAACAGCGGCGGAGCATGACAAGCCACACAGTTGCCCACAGATGAATCGCC
>DATMCM010000026.1:0-28590 GCA_035558335.1 Blastocatellia bacterium
GCAAGGTATCGACCTGGTAGGGAAGGTCTTTCTTGAGCGCGGCGATACCGTCGTTGTCGAAAACCCGTGCTACCTTGCCGCTCTTCAATCGTTCAGCGCTTATGAAGCAAAGCCTATCCCAGTCGAAAGCGACGATGAAGGTATGCGCGTCGACCAGATCGAGGACGCGCTAACGCATGGTCCGAAGCTCATCTACATAGTCTCAGACTTCTCAAATCCGAAGGGCACCACCCTCTCTGCAGAGCGGCGCAGGCAGCTTGTCGAATTGTCGCGTCAGTACCGAGTGCCGATCCTCGAAGACAATCCGTACGGCGAG
This sequence comes from Blastocatellia bacterium, assembly GCA_035558335.1. Taxonomy (GTDB): domain Bacteria; phylum Acidobacteriota; class Blastocatellia; order UBA7656; family UBA7656; genus Onstottus_B. The sequence continues at coordinate 317 of DATMCM010000026.1, forward strand.
CTTCGGTATGCCGGAGTTGCGCTCGAACCTCTGGCAGCTCTCGACGGCGACGGTATGGTTATTCACATCGGCACCTTCTCAAAGACCATCAGCCCCGGCATGCGGATTGGATGGCTGCTGGCCGGCGAAGACACCCTGAGAGAGGTTGTTATCGCCAAGCAGGCGGCGGACCTCCACACCAGCACCGTCGAACAACGAGCCACTGCGCGACTGCTTCAGGGTTTTGACTACGACGGACACGTGTCACATCTCTGCCAGGTCTATGGCGACCGCTGCTTGACAATGCAAAACGCCATCGAACGCCACTTCCCTCCCGAGACGCGTTGGACAAAGCCGGACGGCGGGCTCTTTGTCTGGGTCGAATTACCCGAGACGATCAGTGCCGAAGAGATTTTCCCGGATGCGCTTCGTGAGGGCGTGGCCTTTGTACCTGGCACTTCGTTCTTCGCCGGCGAGCAGCGCACAAACTTCATGAGACTGAACTTCTCGAACCAGAAACCGGAAATGATCGAAGAGGGTATTCGGCGAATCGCTGGGGTCTTGAAACGGAGGATACGATGAACACCAAAGCCTTTGTCATAGCGGACGTCTTCACCGACGAACAGTTCGGCGGAAATCAACTCGCGGTCTACACCGACGCGCGGGGACTCGAGGCGGCGACCATGCAGAACATCGCGCGCGAGATGAACTATTCGGAGACGACGTTCCTCTTGCCGCCTGAAAAAGGAGGCGACTATCGCGTGCGTATCTTCACGCCTCGAAGCGAGCTACCGTTTGCCGGGCATCCCATGGTCGGCTCTGCGTTCGTCATCGTCTCTGAGAAGATGAAAGAATTGAGCGAGCCCCTGACGTCGCTAAACCTCGAAACCGGCGTCGGCATGATCCGTGTTGAGGTAGAGACCAAACAGGGCCGAGCCGGTCACACCACGATGACACAACCGCTACCGGTCTCGAAGGGCAAGTTCAACGATATCGCCCGGCTCGCTCTTGCGTTATCGCTCGACGCTTCCGACATTGAGGGCACAGGCTTGCCAGTCGAAACAATCTACAACGGTATCACCACGATGATCGTACCCATCGCTACCCGGGCGGCGGTGGAACGAATAAAGGTTGACGCCGGGGCGCTAGAGCGAATCAGCATAGAAGCCGGAGTAGATACGGTGACCGCTTTCACCCTACAGCCTCTGCTGCCGTCGAGCACCGTTCATTGCCGAGTGTTCGCGCCGGCTGAAGGCATACAGGAAGACGCCGCCACCGGCTCGGCCAACGGACCGCTCGGGTTCTATCTCGTGAAGCAAAAGCTTGTGACGGTCGAGCCACTAACTCGAATCGTCAGCGAGCAAGGCTTCGAAATGAAGCGCCCCAGCCTGCTTCACATAGAAGTCGGGACGGATCCTTCGACTGGAGAAGTCTTAAGCATTCGAGTAGGCGGCGGAGTCGTAATAGCCGGCCGCGGCGAAATGTTTGTTTGAAGTCACGGCACTTTGTTTGAGTTACTGCGCTGATTGTTTCGTCATGTAGGGGCGGCCCTCCGTGGCCGCCCCAGATCGACGGATCACACTTGGGCAGCCACGGAGGGCCGCCCCCACAAGATCAGCTAAGGAGCCAGTATGAACATCAATGATCTTCGAAGCAGGTACGACTATGGTAGATGGGCGAACGACAGGCTTATGAGCGTGATCGAGCGGCTCACGCCCGAGGAGTTCACACGCGACGTCGCCGGCGGCAAGGGCTCAATTCGAAATACGCTCGTTCACATCATGAGTGCTGAGTCCGGTTGGTTGGCTCGGTGTGGAGGCCCCGAACGCGGGCCCCGTCTCAACCCGCAAGACTTCCCTACCCTGGCTTCGGTCAAGGGTACCTGGAAGCAGATTGACCAGCACGTGATCGATTTTCTTGAGTCTCTCTCGGATGAAGATCTGGAGCGTACGATCACCTACTCGAGTGACGATCACGACAATCTAAAGATGCGCCTCGGCGAGATGATGGAGCACGCTGCCAATCATGGTGTGCACCATCGAGGGCAGGTGAGCTTGTTGCTGCGAATGCTTGGGCAAGCGCCCGAGAACATCGATCTGTTGATGCATTACGCGGAGAAGCGCGGAGTGATCGCCTGGTAGTTGTAGGACTCGCGCAACCGAGAAAGGAGCGACGATATGGCTGACAACTTGATTCGCTTGAAAACCGGCCTGGCAGAGATGCTCAAAGGCGGAGTGATAATGGACGTGACCGATGCAGAGCAATCTCGAATCGCTCAAGAATCGGGAGCCGTTGCGGTGATGGCGCTGGAACGCGTGCCTGCGGACATTCGAGCGGAAGGCGGCGTTGCGCGCATGGCCTCGCCGAAAAAGATTCGAGAGATCATGGCCGCAGTCACGATTCCGGTGATGGCTAAGGTTAGAATCGGGCACTTCGCCGAAGCTCAAGTGCTCGAAGCGCTCGGCGTCGACTTTATCGACGAGAGCGAGGTACTCACCCCGGCCGACGAAGAGCATCATATCGACAAGCAAGGCTTCAAGGTTCCATTCGTGTGCGGCGCGCGAGACCTGGGCGAGGCGCTCAGGCGCATCGGTGAAGGTGCGGCGATGATAAGGACCAAGGGCGAAGCCGGCTCGGGCAATATCGTCGAAGCCGTGCGGCACCTCCGCCAAATCAACCAGGAAATCAAACGGCTGACGGTTCTTGGCGCCGAGGAGTTGATGACTGAGGCCAGGAATCTTGGCGCGCCGTACGAAATCGTTCGACTCGTCGCTAGCACCGGGCGACTGCCCGTCCCGAATTTTGCCGCCGGTGGAATTGCAACTCCTGCGGATGCGGCCCTGTGCATGCAGCTTGGCGCGGAGTCGGTTTTTGTCGGGTCCGGCATCTTCAAGTCTTCGGACCCAGCCGTTCGGGCGCGTGCGATCGTCAAGGCTACGACGCACTTCAAGGATCCGAAAGCCGTGCTCGAAGCAAGCGAAGAATTGGGCGAAGCGATGCGCGGACTCGACATCTCGAAGTTGGCCGAAGGCGATTTGCTGCAGACGCGAGGATGGTGATGAACCCATTGCCGCACGGCATCATCTCGAATAAGAGTTCGACGATTGAGACCAGCGTTATCGGAGTGCTGGCGATTCAGGGTGACTTTGACGCCCACGCACGGGTGCTCGAGCGTATCGGGCTGCGGGCGTTCGAAGTTCGGCGAGCTGACGATCTTCGCGAAGTGGACGGTCTTATCATTCCCGGAGGCGAGAGCACGACGATGCTGAAATTCATCATGCAAGAAGACCTCGGTCCCGCTCTTATTGACTTCGCAAAACAAGGTAAAGTCGTCTTTGGCACTTGTGCCGGAGCGATACTGCTTGCACGCGAGGTAAGCAATCCCCCGCAAACATCGCTCGGGTTGATCGACATCGAGGTCGAGCGCAATGCTTACGGAAGGCAGGTTGATAGTTTCATTGCGGAGGTTGAAACAACGCTCGACGGCGGACCCTTGGAAGCGGTGTTCATTCGCGCGCCCGTCATTCGAAGCGTCGGCCCAGATGTCGAGGTGCTCGCAAACGTCAACAGCCGTCCAGCCCTTGTCCGCGAACGGAACGTGCTCGCGGCCACTTTTCATCCCGAGCTGACGGACGACCAACGCGTACATCGCCTGTTCGCCGAAATGGTCGCCAGTTCCCGAAGCAACCGAAATGAACCTGCCGTCGTGCTCGGCTAGTCCGCGACCTCGCCTTGCGCTATTATGCGTTCGGCTGAAGCGTCGCCGCATCGTACAGAACGTAGCCGTTCTCTTCGGAACTTGTCTTATGATTCTCGGAGGATATCGATGAAGCTTTACAACTGGAACAATCTTGAAGAAGAACAGATCACTCCGTTGCTGACCCGCCGTTACATCTCCAGCGAACGAATAACGCTCGCCAGATTCTTCCTCAAGAAAGGTTGTCTCGTCCAAAGCCACAGTCACGAAAACGAACAGCTCACGACCGTTGTCAGCGGGGCGTTAAAGCTGGTGCTCGCGGGCCAGGAGGTTGTGATGCGCGCGGGCGAGACGCTTTGCATTCCTCCGAACACGCCCCACAGCGCCGAGGCGGTCGAAGACTGCGACGTGCTCGACGCATTTGCGCCGGTGCGCAGCGATTGGGTCGAAGGCCGAGACGCGTACCTCAGGGGCAAACAAGACGCCAAATGATTTGTTGTGCTGGGAGCGCGGCCGTCTCTGCCGCTGTCTCGGCTCTTATGCGAGATCGTTAAGAATGGTATTCAGCCCGGCAACCACATTTCTTCAGAGATAGTATGCACTTAGGGCTCAAGGGAAGAGTTGCGATCGTGGCCGCGGCGTCGAGCGGCCTGGGTAAGGCTGTTGCCCTCGGGCTCGCGGCAGAAGGAGCGAGTGTAACCATCAACGCGCGGGCCGAGTCGCGACTGCTGGAAGCAGCCAGCGCGATTCACGCGGAGACGAGCGCCGAAGTTCTTCCCATTGCCGGCGATCTGACGAACGAAGAGTCGGTTAAGCGCCTGGTCTCGGAAACAATTCGGCGGTTCGGGCGACTCGACATCTTAGTGGCGAATGCCGGCGGACCGCCTGCCGGTTTCTTCGATGACTTCGAATCCGATGACTACCGCAAAGCACTCGAGCTGAACTTGATAAGCACCGTCAATCTCTGCCGCGAAGCCGTGCCGCATCTCCGCGAGCGCAGGTGGGGACGACTGGTAGCGATCACCTCAATCGCAGCAAAGCAGCCGATTGACAATCTGATACTCTCAAACACGGCGCGAGCCGGCGTGCTCGGATTCATGAAGAGCTTGTCACAGCAAGTCGCCGCTGACGGGATAACCGTTAACACGGTCTGTCCCGGTTATCATCTGACCGAACGCCTTGCAAGCCTCGCCTCGCGTACCGCGGAAAAGGAAGGCGTGCCAGCGGAAGAAGTTTATGCTCGGTGGGCGGCTTCAACGCCGATGAAACGGATCGGCGATCCGAAGGAATTCGCGGCTCTCGTGGTCTTTCTCTGCTCTGAGCAAGCGAGTTACCTGACCGGCACAGTTATTCAAGTGGATGGCGGAGCTTATCGAGGGTTGATCTGAAGCGCCACGAACGTGACCGGGCCTGCGGTGAGAATAAGAGAATACAGGAACTCAGACTTCGAACGACTCTACGAGATCGACCAGTCGGCGTTTCCAAAAGGCATCGCATACTCACACCTCGAGCTTCAGTTCTACATCCGGTCGCGCAAAAGCCGCACAATCGTCGCCGAAACTGATAACGAAGTTGCGGGATTCGTCATTGCGTGTTCGGAGCCTCGGCATCTTGGCCACATCATCACCATCGATGTGGTGCCGCATCGACAGCGCCAGCAGATAGGCAGCCGGCTGCTCACAAAGATCGAACAGTGGTTGTGGCAACAGGGCTGCAAAGCGATTTATCTGGAAACGCCGTTTGATGATACAGGCGCACTGGGTTTCTACGAGAAGCACGGGTACTTCGTGCTCGACCGCATCAACGATTATTACAACGACTCAATTGACGCGCTGGTTATGATGAAGACAGCGCGACGGTGAAGCTGACCGTCTCATAGAAACGAGAAGACTAAAACTGATCCTGCCGGATTAGCCATCAGCGTCTTTATTGATCCTGATGACCAGCTCCAGTTTCCGAGGCGTCCCCTCTGCACCTTCAACGCGCAAAGTTTATCGTCGATTGCTTGATACTCTGACGATTGGGACTTGGAGCCGCGGCTCTCTTCGCGGGTGTGATCAAAACTGGGACCGGGAATGCAATCCGTCTGACCAGGCATATGTAGACGTCCACCCGCTACTGACACACGAGATCTTTCGATACCCATCCCAACCCCGTCAGGGGTTGAATGTTTGTAGACACAAGGCCACAGGCTCACCATCCGGCCGAGTTTTTGATGCTCGGATGGGATTGAAGCCTCGCAATGCGGCCGGAGGGACTGTCTCCGGTCGGATACTACAAACATTCAACCCCTGCCGGGGTTGGGAAGGCACCAGACCTTCTGTCGCTAGTAGGCTGCGTGCCTAAATACACATCTAAATTCGGCCGCAGTTCATCTTAGTCCCAGTTTCAATCACACCCTCTCTTCGCACTTAACAGACCCCCCTCCTTGTTACAGAAAACGACTGCGTGCTACTTTGAGTGAGTCTTTATCCTGGAGGAAACTGATCGCATGAAAGTTGAAACGGGAGTGATCGCGGCGGCTGGTTCGGGAACTCGCATGCTTCCCGCCACGCTTGGATACCCAAAAGAACTTCTGCCGGTCATAAACAAACCCGCCATTCACCTGATAGTCGAAGAGTTCATAGATTCCGGTCTCAAGAGAATCATTATCGTCGCAGGTGAGAACTCGGGCCCGCTTCGCCGCAACTACGCCCCCGACAATCTTCCAATGGCTGGCAAGTACAAACCACTAGACGAGTTCGTGAACAAGCTGACCGGCATCGAGATCATTATCGAGCAACAAGCGGGGCCTTACGGAAACGGGACGCCGCTGATTGTCGCCGGAGCTCACATTCCCGAGGGCCAGGGGTTTATCTATGCTTACGGCGACGACCTGATCAAATCAAGGCGGCCGTTCACCGAGCGCTTGATCGAAACTCACAACCGAACCGGCGCGCTGGTCATCGCCAATCAGCGCATTCCGCTGCAAGACGTGGTTCGCTATGGTGTGGTGAAGCTTAAGGAAGGCGACAACCGGGATCGGGAGCTTCAAGACCTGGTAGAGAAGCCAACCCCTGAAGAGGCTCCGTCGGACCTCGCCGTCTTTGGAAGGTTCCTGCTCTCGACGGAAATCAGTCGCATATTGACTGAGATTCCCAGAGGCAAGGGCAACGAGCTGTGGCTGACTGATGCGCTCCGCGAGTTTATACGACGCGGCGGGCGTATCGTGAGCGAGTCGCTTACTGAAGGAATGTGGCTTACGATCGGCGACCCGGTGAATTACTTGAAGACCGTATTCGAATATGCGCTGGATGATGCTGAGCTTCGAGCGGCGATCGAGCCTCGTATTCGCGAATTGCTGGAATGCTCAGATCGTCTACCTCAAACCTCAACTCGTTGACAGGTTGGGAAGAGGGGCTTGCCCGCTCCTTAACATCAACCGAAGACTGAAGACGGCAGGGGCGGCAAGTCTCTTCCCAACCGTCAAGCTCCGGGCTCGGAGACTTCTATTTGGTCCTGACTGAAGTTGCAGCTCGGGTAGATTGCGTCGCTCGTCTTGCGTCGTCGCTCGTCAGTGCTTTCAAAAACTCCACTAGATCGCGTTGCTCGCTCTCATCAAGCGCAACGGGTTCCAGTTGCCAATCTCGCGTCGGATTCGCGATTCCTCCCTTGACGTAGAACCGGACAACCTCAGCCAGCGTTCCCACGCTGCCATCGTGAAAGTAAGGCGCGGTCAACTCGACATTTCTAAGCGACGGCGTGCGAAATGCGCCGATGTCCAGCACGTTGCCGCTCACCAGAAATCGCCCAAGCTCGGATGCGCGTTCGCGCTTCGCCAATCCGCGAAGCGCCGCTCCCGACTCGTCTCTCGAAGCCGTCATCGCTTGCCGGGACAGCGGCTCAAACTCGCGGTTGTTCGCCGCCACTCCGGTGTTTCGATAGTTCATGTCGGTCAGGAAAGGAAACGTGGCAAAAGCGGCGAACGCCTGGTTGAAGCTGTGACAAACTCCGCAGCGCGCCTTCGAGCGAAACAACATCATCCCGTTGCGAGCCGATTCGCTCAGAGCGTTAACATCGCCGGCCAGGTACCGGTCGAGCGGTGAGTTGCCTGAGACCAATGAGCGTTCATACGAGGCGATCGCGCGGGCAACCGAATCGATGCTCGGCTGATCGCTAAACGTCTCGCGGAACTCCTTCACATATTCGGGACTCGCGGCGAGTCTGGCCACGACTTGCTCGTGAGAGCTGTTTCCCATCTCATCGGGATTCGTAAGCGGCATCTTCGCTTGTTCTTCAAGCGAAGATGCCCGGCCATCCCAAAACTGGCTCGCGTTGAACATCGAGTTGAGAAGAGTCGGCGAGTTGCGCACGCCGGTTCGGCCGCCGATTCCTTCCGCCACTCGTTTTCCATCGGTAAACGCGCGGGCGGGATCGTGACAGGTTGCACAACTGATCGTTCCGTCGGCTGACAGCTTCGGGTCGAAGAACAGCTTACGCCCCAGCTCGACTTTCGCCGCGGTCATCGGATTGTCTTTCGGAATGAAGTAAGCCCAGACTTCGCGAGGTATGCCGAGAGGAAGCTGGGCATCAAACCCCGCGGCCGGCGGAGTTGCGTCGTCGGCACTTACCAACACCGGTACCACGATAGCGAATAGAAGCACGACGACCAGTTTGAGAACTGAAACACGGTTCATAGAAACGAGCCTGAGCAATTTGTCGACGAGCCTGTACGGGCGCGCCTCCGTGCGCGACCCTCTTGGCGAAGCGCGCACCCGACTCGTGGAGAGGGGCGCGCTCGAAGCCGCGCCCGTACAGGCTTCTACTTCCGTTACTGCTCAGCGATGCCCTTAACAACGAACGCTATTGGGAGGTCCGACCCCGACTGAGTCTTGAGCTTCGAAGAGAAAACCAGTTGACCGTGTTCGTTGGAGGCGATCTTCGGAGCAGCCGCTTTCTCCGCCGAAGCCAGGCTCAGCACCGCGGGGTGATTTGTGCCGCTCGCCTTCGCGCTCATTTTGATCAGATCTTCAAACTTGAACTGCGCATCGGGGTTTGTATCCAGCGCAACCGGAACCATCACCAGGAAGTCGCGAATTGGCGAGATGCCCATGTGGTTTCCATCGGTCGGGTGCAAGCCGTATCGAAGCGTGTACACGCCGGGCTTGAGCGGCTGGCCGCGAAAGTCAGTGGTCGCTCGCGCGAACGCGATAACGCCGACAAGCGCTGATTCGCCAAGCGAAGTGTAGACCGCGCCTTGCGCATCCGTCTTCCCCGGAGGAACTCCGGCTCGCAGCCAGATGTCGCAGTACGCGCCATCTGCTAACGAAACCCGCCAGCCGGCAACTTCGAGCGCTTTTTTCAAAGAGTCTGATGCGCCTGGCTCAGCTAACGCACCAATTTGATCCACCTTGTTTCCGTCGAAAACGCTCCCGGCGGAAGCTGAACCCACATATGCGAGTAAGACCAGGATGATTGCGATCGACCTGCGCGACATCTAACTCTCCATGGTTACGAGCGGTATACGAGTTGGCGGGCGGGCGAGACCGCGGCGTAATAACCGCAAAGGCACAAAGTCCACCAAGAAGCGCTCAGCTTTTCCTTGTGGTCTTTGTGCCTTCGGGTTGAAGTCCGTCCGGTTAGCGAGCGAAGCTTCCGACGAACGCACTGCGCTTGCCGTGCACGGCCCACGTGACCCCGAGACCCGAACCGCCGTACTGATCAGTTTCGGCAACCGCCGGCATCGAATGAGTCAGCTCGGCGAGCGGCGGATAGAAGACTTCTTCGTTGCCGCAAAGATGGTCCTTGCCGTTGATCGAGCGAGTCTCGATCCCCGCAAGCTCACCCGCGCGGACGGTCGTCTTGCCGAAGTGCCCGCCGTCGTGGCTCACCGTCATAGTGATCGGCGCAGCTTCGACGCCCACGACGTTTTTCAAGAGATCGCCCGCCATCGACTGTGCAAAGCACAGCAGCGCGCTTCGCTGTACTGCCGTCGCACGTTCGTCGACGATCATCACCGCCTTTGCCGGATACGGATTGGTGTAAACATCGCCTAGCGTCGCGGCGGCCTTCACGACGCCAACTACGCTCAAGCCATCGAGCGCTACGCCATTCCAGCTTCCGGTGTTGACGCGCCACGCCAGTATCGCCTGATCGCCGGCGAGATTGACTTCGCCGTTAGCTACGCATGGACCGGTCCACACATCCGCGCTGCGCGATTCGATGTAGTCGCCCGAAATCTGTTGAGCCTGACTGGTCGACGACAAGATCAGAACCGTCAGACAGAGCGCCGAAAGAACAAAAAACCTACGCATTTACTTTCTCCTTCAAATACATTCAAGCTTCGAGGCTCAATTTGAATCTATCGTTCGCCTAGGCACGCGTCAAGCACTGCGGCCGCAGCTTGTAAGGGGCGGCCCTCCTTGGCCGCCCCAGTGGCGTTCGAAGCTCGTGCGCCCGGAGCGAGGGGCGGCCTCGGAGGGCCGCCCCTACAAGCTTCTCGGTTAATCGAGTCGCCCTACACCGTGACAAGCCCGAACGGGTGACGAGCAGCTACCGGGCTCCGCCAATTTACCGTCTGGCCCAACGCAGGTCTGTGTAAAGACGCACCAAAACGCGCCGTCATTCGAAGGTGGCACGGAAGGGTCGTGGGGAACGCCGATGAACATCCCTTTCCAACGCAAGCAGTCGCAGAGCGAGGGGTGATGAATGTCGAACCGTTCGGCTTCGCTGATCATCTGACGCCTCCTTTCGCGGCTTCGAGAATTGCACGCTTGACGGCAACTCGTGCAAGCTGAATCTTGTAACCGTTTCGGCCTAGACTCTTCGCTCCCGCTACCGCAGCATCGCCCGCGGCTTTGGCGGACTCTTCAGTAACGGCTTTCCCAACAAGCGCCGCTTCGGCTTCGGTTGATCGCCAGGGTACCGGAGCAACATGACCCATCACGACGCGGGCAGCGGTGACTTTTCCGCCGCTCATTGTGAGTGCCACCGATGCAAAAGCAAGCGGCCAATCCATCGCCTCTTTCTGGCGTATTTCATAGGTAGCGCTTTTGACCCCCCCGAGCGGAGGCACAACTATTTCGGTGACAATCTCATTAGGCTTCAAGTCGTGCTCGCGATCGCTCTCCGTTTGTGGAACGACGAAGAACTTCTCAACAGGAATCTCACGCTTTCCCTTTGGCCCGAAAAGGCGCACCGTGGCTCCCAACGCGATGAACAGCGGCGCAAGCGTCGAGGGGCTGACGAAGTAAGCAGGCCCCGAATTGCCAAGGATCGCGTGATAGCGATTATCACCTGCTGGAACCAACGGCTCACCACTCTCATCCTTTGCTAGCAGACCGAAGCCTGCGCGGTAGTACCAGCATCGAGGACGCTGGCAAAGATTCCCTCCGATCGTGCCCATGTTCCTAATCTGAGGGCCTGCGATCTCGCCCGCGGTCTTCGCTATGACTGGAAAGGACTTGAGCACCTGCGGGTGGTCAGCCAGCTCCTGAATCGTGACTAGCGCTCCGATGCGCAAGCCTCGGCCGGAGCTTACGGTTATGCCTCGCAGCTCCTGAATGTCTTTGATGTTCACGAGCCGTTTGGGTTTGACAACATCATCTTTCATGAGAGCAAGCAGGTCGGTTCCTCCGGCGAGGACGTCTGCATCAGCCCAGTTGTTGCCCAGCAGACTGACGGCTTGCTCTTTCGTCCCAGGGCTGGCGTATTCAAATGCGCGCATTGCTGCCTCCCTTCTTTTCGAGAGCCGCGAGGACTCGGTCCGGCGAAAGCGGCAAAGTCGGAACGCGAACTCCGATCGCGTTAGCCACCGCGTTCGAGATCACCGCGCCCGGCGAAACCACCGGAGGTTCGCCCAGCCCGATCACGCCGCGCTCGTCGTAGCCTTTGCCGGTCATCATATGAACCACCAACTCGCCGACGTCTCCGATTCCCGCCAACTTGTAGAACTCCATGTTGGGGTTCAGCATCCGACCCATCCTCGCGTCGGTGACCTTCTCTTCATAGAGCGCGTAACAAATGCCCATGATCAACGCGCCGTAGACCTGACTCTCGGCCGTCTTCAAGTCGATGATCAAGCCGCAGTCCTGCACGGCTACCATCTTGTTCATTCGAACGATGCCGGTCTCGACATCGACCGAAACATCGGCCATCTGAACTCCGCCAACACCCTGGCTTCCGAGGTTGCCGGGTCCGGGGTTCTTTCCGCGAACAGTAATCGGCATCGCGCCAAGCTTCGCGCAAGCCTGAGCCCAGGTCATGCTCTTACTCGGATTGCTCTTGACTCGCACCATTCCGCCGACTGCTTCCAGGTCTTCCGGTTTGGCATCGAGCGCCGGAGCGGCTTTGGCGAAAACCAAATCCAGCGCATCGAGTGACGCGCGGCGCGCCGATGAGCTGACCCCCGCGATAGTCGTGCTGCCGCCCGAGCCGCCGGATGCGGGCAAGCGGCTGTCCCCGATCGAAAGCTTGACGGCTTCCAGCGGCAGGCCGAGCGAGTCGGCCACAACGATCATCAATGTCGTCCGAGTCCCAGTCCCGAGGTCCTGCGTGGCCATCTTCAACTCGATCGAGCCGTCAGGTTGGACAACCAGATCGCAGTCACTCGGATGACCACCGCCGCCCCAGGTATGAAGCGAAAGCCCGAGTCCTCGTTTGATCGGGCCGGCAGTCTTATCGCCTCGTTCGTGCCAGTTCTTCTTCCAGCCGATGAGGTCGGCAGCGATCTTGAACTCGTCGGCGTACACCTGGGCTCTCGCGCCGGCGAGATCCAGGTTCTTGATAACGAACTCTAGCGGGTCCATCTTCAGGGCGGCAGCAGCGTCTTCAAGCGCGCTCATCGTGATCAAGCAGCCTTGTGGATGGCTCGGCGCGCGCCATGCTCGCTGCGGACCGACGTGATTGACGATGGCAGTGTGCTGCTTCTTTTGATTTGGAATGTTGAAGATGTAGGGCAGAGGCGGTGAGCCTCCGCCGCCGAGACCGCCCGAAGCCCACGACTCCGATTGCCAACCAAGCAGCGTTCCATCCTTCTTGACCGCGACCTTCACTCGCGCATAAGCCGAGGGTCGCGCGCCGGCAACCATCAATTCGGCGTCGCGCTCATTGAACATCTTCACCGGCTTGCCGGCCTTCTTCGAAAGCCGAGCCGCGGTGATATCCCAATCGTCCGGTCCAAACTTGCTGCCGAACCCGCCGCCTACGTGGTCTTGTTTGACGGTCACATTGCCCGCGGGAATCTCGAGCGGCCTCGCGATGTTGCTTGCCGACCCGCTGACCGCCTGGGTCGATAAATGAGCGAGCACGCTTTTGTCATCGGTCCATTCCATCACCGAGCCGTGGGCTTCGAGGCAACAGTGAGTGATCATCGGCACACCGTAGAAGCCTTCGACAACCGTGTCAGCTTCGCTGAACGCCTTATCGGTGTCGCCTTGTGAGTTCGAATTCGCCGGTCTCGCAAACTCGCCCGCAAGTTTCGGGTCTGTGTCCACGGCCATGAACGGCAGTTGTTGGTAGCTCACCTTGATCGCGCGCGCGGCGTCCATCGCCGTCGGTTCGTCAACTGCTGCTACTGCGACGATCGAGGCGCCAATCCACGAAATCTCGGAGCCCACATCCTGGACAATCTGCACCGCCTTGACTCCCGGCATCTTCTCGGCCGCGCTGGTGTCGATGGCGGTGATCTTGGCGTGCGCGTAAGGACAGCGAACCATCTTGCCCCATAGCATTCCCGGGGGGTTGATGTCGTAGGAGTACTTCGCTCTGCCTGACACCTTTGCAGGACCGTCCACTCGCGAAATGCGCTTGCCGATCAGAGTGCGTTTGTCTGCGTCGGGCCATTTATACTCAGCCATTTCACCGCCCTCCTTTCGCCGCTTGCAGGACCGCCGCGCGAACTCCGATATAGGTTCCGCACCGGCAGAGGTTCCCTCCCAAACCGCGCTGCACTTGTTCCGGTGTCGGGTTCGGGTTCTTGTCCAGGAACGCCTTGCAGGCTACGACGAAGCCTGGGGTGCAGAAGCCACATTGTTGGGCGTCATTATCGATGAAGGCTTGCTGGACTGGATGCAGCTTGTCGCCTTGCATCAAGCCCTCGACGGTGGTGATCGCTTTGCCCTGCGCTTCGATTGCCAGCACTGAGCACGAGTACATTGGTTTGCCGTCGACAATCACTGTGCAAGCGCCGCAAGTCGCTCGGTCGCAAACCCGCTTCGACCCGGTCAGGTCCAACTCGCCGCGAAGCGCTTCGAGCAAGGTGACGCGGGGCTCGACCTCGGCAGCGTACTTCTTGCCGTTGACGGTCAACGTAAGCGCAACCTTGCCGGGACCATACACCTTAAGCTCGGCTCCGGCAGCCTTGATGACCCGGTGTCCCATCACCAGCGGCACCGAGAGCGAGATACCTGAAACCTTGAGGAAGGAACGTCGGGACAAGCCCGAGCCTTTCTCCTTCGCCTCATTATCATCGTCATCGTGCATTCTGGCCTCCCTTTCCGATTGCGGACTTCGGAATGCCGAATTCCGGCTCTCTTTCAATCCTCAATCCTCAATCCTCAATCCTCAATCCTCAATTCCTTATGGCGGTGTCTCTCTAAACTCGAGTTCATTCCGGCAACAAGGACAGGGTCCCGGAGCATACGCTCTGATGTTGCAGAGTTCGCAGAAGTAATAGATGTCGTAAAGCTTTCCTTGCTTAATCGATTGAACGGTGACAGTTTCGAGTTTGTCACCGGGCAGCAGCTTCGCTGTAATCTGAAGGTCGCGCTGACGAACTCGCGAGTCGGCGAACATCGCGGTAGAACTGTCGGTCAGTAAGAACTTGTAACGCTTGCCGTCGATGCTCAGCAGGCCGAAGGTGCTGTTGGAGTCACAACTGACCGCGTCGTTCCGGCCTCGAGCGTCGAAGCACACTACGCGGCCGCGGATTACCGTAAGCGAGTTACTCTCGGCGCCAGGTGACCGATCCGTTCCTCCCTGAAGAGGAAACGGCGTCAAGTGGAGTAGCGCCAGCAAGAGCAGAACCAGAAACCGATCCATCAGCTAGTTCTCAAGCTCCGAATTGGCCGGTTTCGCCGGACTACGGTTGCGAGTCTAACAGCTGCTTCCACTGGAGGCCAATTCAAATGCTCCGGATTGTTGTCATTGGTTCGAATTGATTCGGCGGCTACGTTATCATACTGTCGCTTGATCGAGCAACGACTCTGCGGGGCGGCCTCCTGCGATAAATTGCAACTCCGGGCCAATCTGAAACGTCCTAGTAGTCAACTCGGGCCAAGCGTAAACGGCCGTCGCGCGTCACATTCAACGGCAACGAATCGTGAAGCAAACCCGACTGCGTTGATACTTCCAATCACGAGGCGAAGAGAGGGGACTGTTTGGAGAGCGAGCGAATTGACATCGGTAACTCGATAGACCCATCAGAAGCGATCAAGAGGTCCTGGGACGTGGCCATCGTGGGCGCGGGGCCGGCGGGTTCAACCGCGGCGATTCACCTTGCAAGTCACGGTCATCGCGTCCTGCTTTTGGACAGGGACTCGTTTCCGAGAGACAAGGTCTGCGGCGATGGTTTGATAGCCGACGCGGTGCGCTGTCTGAAACGAGCGGGGTTGTATGACGAAGTAAAAACTCGCGGGTTCAGGTCTCAGATTGGCACTGTCTACAGCCCATCGCGCATTAGCTTCGACGTGCCCGGTGAGTTTCTAACACTGAAACGCTCGCAACTTGATGCGTTGATGGCACGTCGCGCAATTGCAGCGGGTGCGTCGTTCTGCCAAACCCGGGTGAGGGACGTCGAGGTTCAGAACGATAGGACCTTGTTGCTGTCGGTCGACGGCGGCGAGCAGCGGTTAAGGGCGAGGGTAGTATTTCTTGCGACCGGAGCCAATGTCTCAATGCCGTCGAAGCTAGGCTTAGTGACTCGTGAAGCTCCGAGCGCGGTCGCGCTTCGTTGTTATGTCCGTTCGACTGTAGCGCTCGACCGACTGGTTATTTCATATGACAGGTCGATTGCGCCAGGTTACGCATGGATATTCCCGGTCGGCGACGGCGAGTTCAACGTCGGATGCGGCATCGCTTACGGTGACAGGCAACGCGCGCGCGTGAACTTGAGAGAGGCGTTTCAACAATTCGTCACGAGCTTCCCGCTTGCAGCGGAGATCATGCGTCAAGCTGAGGCAATCTCGCCCATCCGCGGAGCGATGTTGCGATGCGGGCTGACCGGTACTCAGCCGTGCGGACCGGGCAATACGTTAGTGCTCGGTGAGACAATCGGGGTGACGTTTCCATTCACCGGCGAGGGCATAGGCAAGGCGATGGAAACCGGCGAGATCGCAGCCGAAGTCGCTCACCAGGCGCTGGCCTCGGGAGATATGAGCGGGCTTCGCAAGTTTCCAGACCGAATAGAAGACGAACTGAGACCCAAGTTCCTCGGCTACCGAATCGCGGAGAACTGGTTTTCGCGCCCCTGGCTGAATGACTTCGTAGCCGGCCGGATTCGCCGCAGCCGCTTTTTGCAGGAACTGGTTGCAGGCATCGTGAACGAAACCGTCGATCCGCGAGAGGTCTTCTCGCTTCGCGGCATGCTCCGATCATTTGTTAGTTAGTCGGCAGAAGAGTCAAAGGCACTTGGCGGCTTTGTTTCGCCGATCCGATTCGCGATCCTGAACCCAACTTTGACCTTTCAGGATAAATTTGTTGCATCTTTATTAAGCTGTAGACCCTGCACGGGTACTATGCTATCGTTATTCCGACATCAAATGGATGCACGGTTGCAGGCCCCCGATTCACAACAGTGAATGAGCTCTTCGAAGCTGGTTCGAAATGGAGGATGACGCTGCCCTCTTTCGACCGAGTGTCAGAACGCATTTGCGCAACGGGACAAGCAGGACGCGCATCGGATAACCGCACAATCCCATTAGGACGAGATTCAGGATGATGTTGTTAGATCCTATCAGACTCAAGAAGCTAAGCGCCGCCATTTGCCTAACCTTGGTTTTGGCGCTCCTCCCAATCAGGACAATAGACGCTTCCCCGAAGTCACGCGCAAAATCGCGCGGCTCCAAGAGCGTTTCCGCGAAGCGAGGCAAGACTAGCCCTAAAGCTGGACGCGCGCGAGGTGCCAAGGTATCGCAGTCTCGCGGAAAGCGCGGAGGCTCCTCGAAATACGCCAGGAATTCCCGATCGCGAGGACGGGGCAAGTACGCGCGCGGTCGAACACGCCGCGGACGCTGGCAGAGCCAGGTCGCCAGCGCGCACAGCGTCGGCGTCCATAACTTCCTGACAAACTCGTGGACGGAGGCCCAGGCTCCGGTCCAGCGAACAACTCCAACCCTCACTGTTGAGGGTACAAGTAGTCCGTCTCCGTCAGCGCCCGGCATCGAACCGGCGAAAGCTCCGGTGATTGCCGGTGGTACAGCGATCAACGATGCGACGACGCGGCAGCAATCAGGCCTGCCCCTCGCCGAAGCTCCGCCGCTCAACCCGCTTGTCGCCGCTTATGCCGACAGCCTCGCGTTGCGAGGCTACAACGCCGACAACCAGGGCTTCATCGTTGCAACGCTCAAGGGAGAGGTGCTCGCCGAACACAATGCCGACCGGTTGTTCAATCCAGCATCAGTCACAAAAGTTGCAACCTCATTAACGGCGATTTCTCGGCTCGGGCCTGACTTCAGATTCCGCACGTCGCTGTATACGGATGGCACATTTGATCGCGCTACCGGAATCTTGCACGGCTCGTTGTATGTGATCGGGAGCGGGGACCCTGCGTTCTTCTATGAGAACGCATTGATGGTCGTAGACAAGTTGAACCGAAGCGGGATCCGCGAGGTCGATGGGGACCTGGTCGTGCTTGGGCGATTCTTCTACAACTTCTCCGCATCGCCCGAAGCATCAGCGAAATCGCTGCGTGCGACGCTCTCCACCGACACCTGGAGTGCCGCGGTCAAAAACGCCTATCCGCGTTTCTTGTCGATGAAGGCGGCCGAGCAGCGAAACGCTGCAGCAACCGGGCAGGCTTCACCGACGAGCTCGGCCTCGGTGAGCGCTGGTCCGCCCTCGCTGAAGATCAGCGGTAAGACTATTGTGGAGTCCGCCGTGAGCACCGGAAACCTGAAGCTTATTGCGGTTCATACCTCGCTTCCGCTGGTGCGCGTGCTGAAGGGACTGAACGATTTTTCGAACAACTGGATGGCTACGATGATCGGCAATCTTGTTGGCGGACCGGACGCAGTGACGCGTTTTCTCAAGGTGGAAGTCGGATTCAAGGAGGATGAAGTCAGCTTCGCGACCTCTTCAGGTCTCGGTGCGAACCAGATTTCGCCGCGCGGGACTATGATAATGCTGCGAAAGCTGATCGGGTATCTCGAGACAAAGGGTCTGGGTTTAGAAGACATTCTCCCAATCGCCGGAATCGATGCCGGGACGCTCGAAAGGCGATTCACCGAAGCGTATCGCGGTTCAGTGGTAGGAAAGACGGGCACCTTGAGCGGAGTGAGCGCGCTGGCCGGCGTAGCGCACACACGGCAGCGAGGCCCCGTGCTGTTTGTGATTTTTAATCGCGGCGGTTCGGTTTCCAGTTTCCGTGCGGCGCAGGACGAGACGATCAAGAAAATGATTACGCTCTTTGGAGGGCCGATGCCGGTACGTTATTCGCCGGCAGCTGCGCCCCGCGTCTCCGATCGGCCGACTGACCCTGCAACTCAAACGTCATCAAGATAAACCGAGGCAGTTATGAGCGTCGAACTTTCAAGAACGCAAAAGGGGCTACTCGCATGGACCGCAGGGTTCATCGGGCTGGCCGAGATCGTGAAGCACATTAGGGTCGAAGGACGGGCGGCTACTATCGTGGGGCTGACAGAGCTCATGTTGGCGATCGGCACCGGCATCGCGTTTGGCCTTGCGGCCATGCCGAAGAACGAATGAACCCGCAGTTTGTCCGTGACTGAAGGCCCAAAGCTGGGCGATCCACTTCGATTGGCGATGATTTCCCTCGCCTTAGACTCCCCTCATTCCGCGCTGTTCTCTCCAAAGCCGAAAGCTTGCTTTTTGTTAAGACGCTCAACATAATTCCGTCCGCGCTGCGCCGTCAGACGCTTCCGGGCGACGCCGTCATACTTATTCAGATTCATAGCGCCGAGAGTGCGAGGCCGTGTTGGCCTGATACCGCTGAACGAAAAAGAAGGGAGTTGGAACGGTCCTCCTCCCGACGAGAGAGGGACCTCCGAAGCTCCCCTTTTCGAGCGATCGTATGTCGAACCTTCTGTATCTTTGGTTGATTCTCGGCGTGCTCTTTATCGTTGCTGAGATATTCACTACCGGCTTCGTGCTTCTTTGGTTTGGCGTCGGCGCGCTGATTGCAGGCTTGCTGGCGTTTCTCGGCCTGGGGCCCCCCTTCCAAGTCGTTGCGTTCCTTGCGGTCTCCATAGCTCTTACCATCGCGTCGCGGACCATCTTCGAAAGAGTTCTTATGCGCGGCTCGCCGGGGCGCGAACTAAAGACGGGCATGGAATCGCTGCCGGGTAGAGTTGGCGTCGTGGTTACGTCTTCGGAGGGCCCGTTGGCAGAAGGCGCGGTGCGAATCTTCGGTTCAACCTGGCGCGCTTTTCCATCAAAAGACGAAGGACCGCTTAGAGAGGGCGAGCGCGTTCAGATAGACCGAGTTGAGGGCGCTTCTGTCTACGTCAGAAAAGTCGATGAAGAGCCGTCGTGGCGCACACGCGATGCAAAAGACGAGCGAGAGTAACAAGTCGTTGAGACTGCAGTGATAGGGATGATTTGTCTCTTGGACTGTTGGAGAAAAGGAGCTGAGTCAGATGCAAGGAATTGGATTGGTCATGCTGGGTTTCATAGCGGCGGGGGTGTTGATCACCGCTCTGAAGTCTTTTCGCGTGGTCGGCCAGGCCTCGGTGATTATCATCGAACGCCTCGGCAAGTTCCACAAACTCGCCGGCAGCGGGCTTAATATCATCCTCCCCTTCCTCGACAAGCCCCGGCCGGTTTATTGGAGCGGGATAAGACCCGGACTCGCGACACTCGACTTGCGCGAGCAGCTCCTTGAGTTTCCGCCGCAACCGGTTATCACCCGTGACAATGTAACGGTGAACGTCGATTCGGTCCTTTACTATCAAATCACCGACCCGATCAAGGCTATGTATGAAGTTGCCGACCTGACTGGCTCGATCATGCAGCTCACCATCACTTCGATGCGATCAATCATCGGCGATCTCGATCTGGATCACACTTTCTCTTCGAGAGACCTTATCAATAACAAGCTCAGAATAGTTCTTGATGAAGCTACCGAGCGGTGGGGGGTCAAGGTAACGCGCGTCGAGGTTCGCAACATCCATCCGCCCGAGGACGTGCGAGTAACGATGGAAAAGCAGATGACGGCCGAGCGCACCCGCCGGGCATTGATACTTCAAGCCGATGGCGAGAAGCAAGCAGCCATCGCTCGTGCTGAAGGCGAAAAGCAATCAGCAATAAACCGCGCCGAAGGCGAAAAGGAGGCTGCGGTGCTTCGTGCGGAAGGACAGGCGCAGGCCCGCTTGCGCTCCGCCGAAGCTGAAGCGCAGGCGATTCGCCAGATCGGCGATTCAATCCTCGCGGGCCAGGGCAACCCGGCGCAGTACCTGTTGATGCTGCGCTACATCGATTCGCTAACGAACATGGCCTCGAGCAACAACTCAAAGGTAATTTTCATGCCGGTGGAGAGCAGTTCAGTGCTCTCGTCAGTCGGCGCGCTCAGAGAGGTTTTCGCGGGGGGCGCCGACGCGGAGCGACGGGATGCCAGAGATTCACCGCCCGCACCGAGCGCTGGCGGTCGATTGCAGAGGTGAATTTAAAATCCGCACAAACACCCTCGTCAGTTTGAAGTGAAAACATCGAGCTAGCGGAGTTTCAGAGTGGACTCATCGGCCGAGAGATCACGACGTCTAAGCACTAGCCTGGCGGCGTTCGTAATAATCTGCTTCTTTCTGCCCTGGGCCGAGCTGAGTTGTATGGGATTGAGAGACTCAGTCAGCGGTCTCGATCTTGCGCGAAGCGACTCGTCACTCCTCTGGTTGATCCCGGTCTCGATGCTGGCAGTAGTTGTTCTGGGGTTGGCTCGATCGATCCGCGAAGGAATGCCTGCAATCTTCGCTCTGGCGGGGACGGTCGGCGGCGGAATAAGCGCCTTTTTGATGTACCGCGAGCGCCTTGGCTCAAATCGGTCAGCGGGTTTGGTTGCCGCCCAAATGACTGTCTGGTTCTGGCTTGGCTTACTAGCATCCCTTGGCGTAGCTGCAGCCGCTTTCATCTTCTACGCCGTTCGGTCTCGATCACCATAGTCAACATCTTGACTCTGCGGCGCGGTTTCAAGCTCTCTTTCCCCGAAACAGGTCGAAAGGCGAAAGGCGCCCCTCATTCATCGACGCCGAATTCGGTTTCATCCCCGGCTTCGAAGTAGGCTTCATACAAAGCGCGCGCGTACTCGAGTTGATGGCGAGGCACCAAAACTCGCAACTCGCCACCAAACGCCAGGCTCGGCATGACCGACAAGAAGTGCCCGCCCTGAAGGATTACGGTGACGCCGTTCTGTTCGAGAGTCTGTTTGATGAGCATTGCGACGGGATAGCCTCGCGAGCGACACATCTCGACAAACTCGAAATCTTCGCCCTTTTCCCTATCGCTGAACGAATCCTCCCGCATGGTGCTGGCTACAAGGTTGCAGCCGCACGACGGACAGTCCGCAGCGCTCATTTCAAACTCGCCTGCGCAGATTGGACAAAGCATCAACATGATCAGCGTACCTGCACGAACCCGCCCGCGTTAGGAAAGGGACAGCTTCGATTGCGCCTAACAGTATCGCACACCCGAATCGCTCCTTTCGAGTGAGCCATCGCCCAAAAGAGCCGCGCCCAAAGCCTGAGCTCCAGGCTCTTACTCTCCGCTGATATGCTTGCTACTACTTGGGCTTTCGCCGCGTGAATCGCAATCCCGACCAGGTCGCGTCGATTGCGCTTATTTTATAGTCTACCAGCCCAGCCGCCAGCCCAATCTTTCGAACGACAGCCTGTGTAAGATCTGTGGCCAGTCCCGAACCTTGCTTGGGCCAGACGACCCAGAGCCCATCCTTTCCAGTCCGCACTCCGACTTGTTTTATCCGACGCTCGAGAGTCCTGCTCGATCTTGCGAACCAAATCACGAGATCGCCATTGCGGTTGGCTTCCCTCTGCAGGAGCGCTCCGGCAGGCAGTTCTCCAAGCGTCTTCTCGAAGTCCTCGGGAGCATCGATAAGCGTGACGGCGGACCCGGCCTTGATACCGAGCTTCTTAACCAGCGGAGTGCCCGAGTAGCCGGCAAAAACG
The DNA here is from genome assembly GCA_035558335.1 of Blastocatellia bacterium. GTDB lineage: Bacteria > Acidobacteriota > Blastocatellia > UBA7656 > UBA7656 > Onstottus_B. The sequence goes on from DATMCM010000026.1 coordinate 22,319, forward strand.
GAATGCGGCGCTATCGGTTCTGAAGCCGGCCGAGCCGTGGCACGCTTCAGCGAGGACTCGATTCGTCGCCAGGTCGTGTAGACGGCATCCGGAAGGATCGTCTTGATCCTCGCCACTTTCCCTGCGTCGCCTTCGACGAAGACTAGCGGGATGTTCCGCGTAGTTTTCCGATGGCGAAGAGCAACCGCAATGTCGCGCCCCAGCGATGGCATGCGACTCAAGTCGATTACTATTGCGAGTGGCGGGTCATCGAGGAGCGCGCGCAGGAAATGTGCTTTGGTCGGCAACGCGCTGTTCACGTCGTAGCCTGCGCACCTAATGCGTTCGGCACGCTCTCTTGCCTCGCCCTCGTTCCAATGAATCAGATGAACGCGTGCCATGACTTCGTGCGGCTCTCCCGTTTCATGGGAGCTGAAGGCTTCCTGCCACAAAGGCTCAAAGACAGGAAGCCGCACCAGGATTTAGGCTAATCACTTTGTGCCGCTTTGAGCCTTTGAGTCTTAGTGGCGGAACGACAGCTCCTCTACGATTGATCGGCCTGACGCACAACCTCCTTCTTACCAACTCCGCTCCAGGAAAGCACGATCCCAGTGCGCAAGCTTCGCGCCCGCCTCGTAGGTACTCTGCAGAAACTCCAGCAAGGTCGCGTCGGCCGATGATGCGTTGCGGACATTCTCGTACATCAAGAAGAACTCCTTCGCCTCCTGACTGTAGAACGCGCTGGCCGGACGCAACGGTTCTTTATCCAGGCCTTCCGGCACTGGTGCGCTGTAGGCATAGAACGCAGGTTCTTGAATCGCACCACCACCCGGCCAAAAGCCGTGGCTGATCACCTCGTGCGAATACGCTTCGCGAGTGATAGGGTCCGCGCCCGGCCGCTCGGGCGCACGGCGAGCGGAGAACCGAGTTACCGCGTGATCGAAGCTACCCCAGAAAAAATGCACCGGACTGCACTTTCCGACGAACCCCGATCTGAACTGCTTTAATACTCGGTCAGTCTGGACCAGGATGCGCCAGAAGCGATTCGCGTACTCGGGATCGTACGACGAGTGCTGAGTGTCTTCAGCAAAAGGAATCGGATCCGCGACCTCGTCCGGCTTGGCGTTGATCGTGATGTCGATCCCGAGAGATCGCAATGTTGCCATTAGCTCGGCGTAGAAGTCGGCGACTGATCGCGGTGCAAGAATCAGAGTTCGCTTGGCGCCGTCGTTCGTTCTGATGAGCAACAGGTGATCGACGAAGTCGAAATCGATCTCGAAGATATTGTTGCCGAATGGAATCGGTGAAGTGGTGAGCCCGCGCGAAGTCACGTACAGCGTACAGTGCCAGAAGTGATTCACCGGAGGGCACAGCCTTAGGCGAACCTTTCCTACAATCTGAGTCCACATATGCAACGTCGCATAAGTGTCTTTCCACTCGGCGAGTGGAAGACTCGGCCATATAGCGTCGTCGTGCTGACTAGACATCGTGCAACTCCTTTCGCGCGTCGCTTTGACCTTACCTATTAGAGTTAGGAGTTCAAGCTTTCTCTGCCTATCTGAGGAAACGACCCACGTTCGCAGTCGGCAAGCTAGCGCTTGAGCAATGGGCGCCGACCCGCGAGCTGGCCAACCGCATAGGCTTCTCGAAGCCATTCCCGCAATTGCGCATCCACATTTCTCTCTGAACGGAGCCGTACCTGGTGAACGCACGTTCGCGGGGAGACTTTCTCGACTCTGGTTATCCTGGGATGCTCGAGTTCCCTGGTCAGCACAAATCCCAGGTTGAGCCATTGGTTTCGCACGGTCACTCCCGCGAACGTTGTGCGACCGAGCAGAGTGATTTGAGTCTGAGTAGGAACTGCAGTGAACGGGCCAAACTCGCGGATGACGCGTTCCAACGCAAGGTAGATTCGAGTCACCTCGGGTGAAGCGTTTGCAAGATGCGACTCCAGCGACACCGTTTTGCATGAATGAGCCTGACTCTTTCGCGCGAACCATCTTGCGCACTCCGGACATCGCCAATTCGATTTGTCACGTTTCATTCGTGTGTATGATTACACCGGCACCGGCTGCTGTTGAGTCAAACAATGCAGCGTCCCCAGGCCCCAAACCAGGTCAACCGCATGAATTCCAACCACGGGCCGGTCTGTTATCAACTCGCTCAAGACACCCAACGCAACCCGATCATTCGGATCATTGAAAGTCGGCACGAGCACCGCCGCGTTCGCGATGTAGAAGTTCGCATAGCTGGCTGGAAGCCGCTGGTAGCTGAAAATGAGCGGCGCCGGCATCGGCAGCGGAACAACCTCGATCCTGGAGCCGTCTTCTAGCCGCATGCCTTCGAGCCGCTCCCGGTTCTCCGCGCATACTCTATAATTGTAGTCGCTTGGGTTGTTCTCTCTGCACAGCACGACCGTTCGCGGCCCGACGAAGCGGCACAGATCATCAACGTGGCCATGAGTGTCGTCGCCTTCAATCCCTTTGCCAAGCCACAAGATGTTTGTCACTCCAAGGTGCTCTCGAAGCGCCGCTTCAATCTGCTCACGGGAAAGCTCTGGGTTGCGAGGCTGGGTCTCCTGATCCAACAAGCACTCTTCGGTCGTCAGCAAGGTTCCACGGCCGTTCACATCGATGCTTCCGCCCTCGAGCACGAAGTCGCGATCCCCCGCCTTTGCCCTTAGCAAGCGACAGCCGAGCGCCTTCGAAGCTCGCTCAGCTATCGCATCGTCCTTCTGCCAATCTCTATACTTTGCCCACGCGTTGAAGCGAAACCGTACGACCGCTACCTCAGGACGTTTGGCTTCGCGCTTCACAAAGATCGGCCCGAAGTCTCGCGTCCATCCCCGATTGGTCGGGAAGCGAAAGAACTCGATCCGGTTGAGATCCACACCGACTCGGGTGAGCAGCAGTCGCGCCCTTTCTTCATGGCTCTTGTCGTTGACGATTATGCGAACGATCTCGCCCGGAGCGAGCTTCTTCACGATCTCGCCGTAAACCCACGGGATAGCGGCGAACTTGCCGGGCCAGTCGCTTGTGTTATGAGGCCAACCGATCCAGGTAGCTTCGTGCGATTCCCATTCCGCGGGGAGACGAAAGCCCGATGCCCTTTCGTTCGCGTCCTTTTGGGTGCTTCTGCTCGGCGCAGCCTCAACGTCATTCGCGGCTTTGCGTTGGCCAGGCTTGGGAGAAAGGCTCATCGCCGGAGCGCGAAGATGGCTGAAGTCACGAAGAGGCATTCGCCCGGAGTGGCGGCCGGTCTGGATCACGCAGCCTACTCGCTTTCGTCGATAAACCGCCGGTCGATTCCCGCGTAAGCGTCGATCCGCCGGTCGCGCAGGAAAGGCCAGTTGCGCCGCACTTCTTCGATTCGAGCCGGGTCCACTTCGCCAATCAGTACCTCTTCTCGATCGGTCGATGCTTGTGTAATAACAACTCCGAACGGATCGCAAAGAAACGATGAACCCCAGAACTCGATTCCCGCTCCGCCCTCCAGGGACTTCTCGTGACCAACTCGATTCACCGAAGCGACGTACACCCCGTTTGCTATTGAATGAGAGCGCTGGATTGTTGTCCACGCATCGCGCTGAGCCGCGCCATACTCCGCCTTCTCGTGCGGATGCCATCCGATGGCAGTCGGATAGAAAATCACATTCGCGCCTCGAAGCGCGGTGAGCCGTGCGCCTTCCGGGTACCACTGGTCCCAGCAGATCAACGTCCCCACTCGCCCAACTGCCGTGTCGAATGCGCGAAAGCCGAGGTCACCGGGCGTGAAATAGAACTTCTCGTAGTAGGCGGGATCGTCGGGGATGTGCATCTTGCGATACACGCCCGACACCTTGCCATCTGAGTTTATAAACGCGGCGCTGTTGTGATAGAGCCCGGCGGCACGTCGCTCGAAGACCGGCGCAACGATCGTGACTTTCTTCTCGCGAGCGATTCGGCCTAATGCTTCCGTAGACGCCCCGGGAATTGTCTCAGCCAAATCGAAGAGCGCCGCGTCTTCCCGTTGGCAGAAGTACTGAGAGCGGAACAACTCGGGCAAGCAAATCAGCTGCGCACCCTTCGCCGATGCCTGTTCGACGAAGGAGACCGCCCGCTGAAGGTTCTCGTCCGGGTCAGACCCCACGGCCATCTGCACAAGGCCTACGGTGAATGTGGTCGCGTCTGGCATAGGCAGAAGCTTACACAACTTCGAATTACGCTCCAAGCAAACCACGTCTACTGACAATCTTAATCTCGCCGCAGCTTCCTGAACTGCCGGAGCTCGTGATACTCTTCGGGTGTCGGTTCTCGTCTCAATTACGGCTAACCACCGTACGGCGTGAATTCGTTGGTTTCCCTCAACGCCGCTCTCACAGATCGACCTGAGAATCCACGATCAGTCGAGACTGCCTTCCAACACGAAAGGACGCTATGAGAATCCTGCTGTTCAATCCGGATAACGGAGTCACGCGCAACTTCATGCCCCATCTGTGGATGTTCCTGCTTCAAGCGCTGACTCCGCCCGAACACGAAGTCTTGCTTATCGATGGCAATGCCCAGCGGATGGATGAAGATGGTATTGCAAGGTACGTTCGCGAGCAAAAGATCGATCTTGTCGGCATCGGCGCGATGACTCGGATGATACAGAAGGCATACAGAATGGCTGATGCCATTCGGGCGGTCGGCGTGCCGGTTGTGATGGGCGGCCCTCACGTGACTGAAGTCCCCGACGAAGCGCTCGGGCGAAATGGCGGTCCTCAGCACGCCGATGCGGTGGCTCTCGGAGAATCCGACGAGACCTGGCCAAAAATTGTGGCTGACGCCGCGCGCGGCGAACTCAAGGACATTTATCTCCCGGTTGACGAGACTGGCAAGGACAAGAAGCCAGGACTCAATTCTTATCCGTCCATTCCCTGGGAGTCGATGGACCTGTCTCAATTCAACATGGTTCCCGGCATCTTTGCGCCGATGCTCAAAAAGCTCGCAGGAGGGTGGGGAACCTTTCGATTGATCCCGGTCGAGTCTGGGCGTGGTTGCCCGTATGGTTGTGAGTTCTGCACCGTGACCGGTTTCTTCGGTGACTCAATCAGGTTTCGAACCAACAAGAGCGTCGTCGATGAATTGCTCCGTCTGAAAGCAAGAGCGAGCAGTGAAAAGGGTCAGATCGCAGTTTTCTTTATCGATGACAATTTCGCGATCAATATCAAGCGTACCAAGTCGTTGCTCCGCGACATCATCGCTGCAGGAGCGCAGATGCATTGGGTTGCCCAAATCAGCGCAAATCTCTTGCGCGACGAGGAACTCGTCGATCTCATAGCGGCATCGGGCGGCAAGTGGATCTTTATCGGCATGGAATCGGTAGACACTACCAACCTCGCGATCGCTAACAAGAGTTTCAATAAACCTGACGAGTATAAGGCCGTGCTTGAAAGACTCGCGCGACGCCACATTCATGCCATCACGTCGTTTATCTTCGGCTTGGACAACGACACGCCCGGCGCGGCGGACCGAACTCTCGAACAGATTCGAAGCTGGCCTCCCGGGCTGCCGGTGTTCGGCACGCTCATTCCGTTCCCTTCGACGCCCTTATACAAGAGGCTGGACGTCGCGGGACGGCTCACACGTCCGAAACATTGGCTCGACTTTCAGCCGTATAAAATGGCTCACACACCGTTGAAAATGAGCATCGATCAGACTCACGCCGAGGTCAATCACGCGTGGGCCAGCTCATACAGCGCCGAGGCCATCGGCGAAGCAGTGGATGCCTTAGGCGACATGCCGATCGGTCACCGCATAAACATATTCATTGCGCGTTTATGCTTCCGCGGTATCTATTTTCCGCAGATGGGCAAGTGGGAGTGGACAAAGGTCATTGCTCAAAACCGGCGCACGATTTTCAAGATCGTTCGAGAGGCATTCGCTACGCGGCGCAAGCCCCGAAAGATGCGGGAGCTAGCGAGCAGCGCGCCCGATACTGAGATGACAGCTTGACGAAATAGCTACCTTGACCGGCTTGAGATTTCGTCGTAGTGCCAAGTGAGTCCGCGCAGACCTGGGTCCATGTGCGTCGGCTTGAGCCCAGCCTCGGTATTATTTCTACTTGAGCTCGATCTGCGAAAGATTCGCCTGACGAAGCTGTTCGTTAAGCCCTTTCACTTCGTTTGCCCTCATCTGGCTCCATCGACTCAGCAGCTCCGCAAGCCTCCGTTGCAACTCTCCCGATGCCGCAACTGCCTGGCTGGTCGGCGTGACGTCGGCGCCTTCGACCAGATCCATCAGCGCCAAAAGCTCGGCGCTTATTCGGCTAAG
>DATMCM010000027.1:0-11674 GCA_035558335.1 Blastocatellia bacterium
AGACGGATTCCGCTTGCTTCGGCGACAGCACACAAGTCATCGGAAGGCGATCCGGACGACGATCTGGAAGTGGACAAAGAGACAAAGGGAAAGTCGAACGCGACGATTTCTACGGACCTCGTTCGCAGTTCAGGAGAGCAGATAATAGCGATTCCGTTTTCGACAATCGATCAAACTGAGGTATGCCTGGTCTTCGGAAGCGGGGGCGCATCGCGCAGCCGCTATGTCATAGAAGTTGGCCAGGTAAAATTGTTTTCTCTTGGCGGCACGCCGGCGGACCTCACGCGCTATCCCCGCGCAATCATAAGATCGATTCAGAGCTTGATGTTCACAACCACTTTTCTGCGTATGCTGATCATCGCCGGGTTTGGGCTCCTTGCCCTGGCAGGGCAAGGCCGGGTTGTTGCCATTTTGGCCGCCGTTCCGCTCTACTATCTTTGCGCGCATTCCGTCCTGTACACAGAATACCGCCACATCTTGGCGATTCACTATTTTCTGATCACAGCGGCCGCCACCACTCTCTACTGTGCGGGAACGGCAGTCTGGCAGAAAGCACGCGATACGATCCGGCTTCGCACCGAACACAAGACGCCGGCGACATCGCCCGACGCATCCGGCAATTAGTTAATCGGCGTGCGAACAACCGGACCCACCTCGCGGAGGCTGATGCGCGAAACGGCGAGAGAGGCCTCCGGCTCACGCTCGGCTCGCCGCAGGCTGACAACTATGCGGCCGGAGCTCCGGGTTTTGAATAAGTCCGTAAAGCTTTGCGCTCCGCCGTCCGCCTCAAGCTTCCCGTGAAAAAGCGCGGCAGACGTCTCTGCGTCTGCTACGACGATTTCCCATCGCCTCCGGTGATCGCTGGTTTCCAAAACCAGTTGATAAATGTTGTATGGCTTGAGATCAATCGCGCCAAGTTGCACCACTCCGGTAGCAGCGTCGCCTTTTTGAATCGACTCACCCGTGGCGGAGCCCATTTTGGTCTCAGCCTCTGTCAGTCGGCCGACCTCTTCAGCGCTGGCCGCCCACACCTCGCGCGAGGCCTCGATCTCATTCTGTTCGACATAACCACGTTCGTTACCGAAAAAGAGATACCGCGCCGGGGCGAGCGACAAATACGCGGGATTGGTTCCGGTATAGTAAACAGACAGCGTACCCCAGGCGGTTCGTCTCAATTGTGCGATGAGCTTCGCGTCTTCGGTAAGTTCTCGAACCAGCTTCCCTTCTTTCTTGTTGCGGCGGCCGCTCGCAATGAGCGCGTATTCGTTTCCTTTGATGTCGACGTTGGCCCTCATTCGATTCTCAATGGCTGCAAAGCAGTAGTCTTTTTCGGGAAAAGCGAGCCAAAGCACTCCTTGCTTGACGCTCACCGGGCAAACGTCTTCAGGAACGACTGCTCTCAACACCCGCGCAATCTCGTCGAACGTGGCCCGCTCCGGATCGTTCACGGCTCGGAGGTACGCTCGTGTCTGTCCGGCAAAGTGAATACCGAAGAACCCAAGCGCGCACGCGACAAACACGATCGCAATCGCATAAGCCAAGTTAGCCCGCGGCCAGGCTGCCCTTCGCAGTCGCCCTACCAGTTCCAGCCCATCGCGCAACATCACCCCGGCGGCGAGCGCAAACCAGGGAGCAAGGTGGATCACGTAAAGTACGACTTTGCGTTGGGTGACAACTGCCAAGAACAGCACGATGACCAGGGTTACAATGAGCAATCGGGCTCGCGGGTCGTCCGCGAGCTTCCCGCGTCTCGCATGAAGTACAGCTCGAACGGCAAGGTAAACAAGCGCGGCGGCGCTCAACCACAAAAACAAATGCAGGAGAGTAAGCGGTGCTCCGATCTTCAGGGAGCCGCCGTACCAATTGGCGTAACGTTCGAATTCGCTTCGCAGGTTGCTCCACCACCCCCAGCCGCCAAGCACATTGAAGTGCATCTCGTCCTGCCGGTTCTGCAGAAGAAAGTTTTGCCAGTCAACCAGGCTATAGATGATCTCGTAAGCCATCATCAAAGAAGCGCCCGCCGCAAACTGGTAAGTGCTCTTCGCTCGGATGACTCCCATTCCTCGCCTGAGCAGCATCAGCGCGCCTATCGCGACAAGAATGTAGAGAACGTTTGTGTGGCACATGACGCCCGCGCCCGCAGCAAGCCCCGACGCCAAATAGAACTTACCCTGTCTTCGCCGCTCTGCGACCTGGTAGAGGTAAAACGCAAGCAGAGCGAACGCCGCTCCCGCGTAATCGTTTCGAAGGACCCGACTGCGATCGAGGAACGTCGGGTCTGAAAAAAGCAGCACGATTGCTGCCAGACCGGCCCGCCAATCAAACAGACGCCGCCCGATCGCATAAGTCAACGACAGCACGAGCGCTGCGGTAACCAGGTTGAAGGCGCGGCCCTGGGCAAGTCCCCACCCGAACACCTTCAGAAACCCGCTCAGAATTACCCACAGCAGCGGTGTGCGTGAATGCCATGCATTCTCGATATTGCCGCCCAGGAATCGATTCATCGGAAACGCGAGTTTGCCCCGGTAAATCATTTCGTAGGGCATCTGGAGCATCATTGACTCGTCAGTATCGGGAAGGGGTGCGACGCCAAGGTGTTGCGAAGCAACCAGGAGAAAGGCTGCGATGATAAGGGCGGCTACAAGGAAATCCAGGCGAGCTTCGGGAAGCTTCGCGAGCGGCGAGAATCGAAACACTCCAGCGCGGCCCGGGTTCATCGCTTTTCCGCAGCCGTTAGCTGCGCGCTTCTGGTTTGTTCGATCACCCACTCGGCATCACTGCTCGCGTAGAACGGATCGCTAAGGGCTTCATCAAGCGTTATGAACCTGGCGCCCAGCGACTTGTACCAGGCCACTAACTCGGAAAGGTTGTCACATGTGAACTGGTTCGCGGCCACGACGAGGATCTGTTTCACATTGTGGCCGGCCAGGTTATTTGCAATGCTTCGCGCCTTGAGTGTGGTGTCCAGTGCAAGCGAACGGAAGTTTGCCTTGATCAGATTTGCGCAGGATTGATCCCCGCGACTGAGCGCCGAACAGTAAAGCTGGCTGAACAGAGTATCCAAGAGGTCGATCGTAGCAGGAACGATTACATACTGGTTTTTCTTAAGGTATGTCTTAACCGCGTCCAGCCCGCGAGGATCGCGCCGAAGCTTTGTCCGCGGGAACCGAAAGTATTTCCTCGTGGGCGGATTGCCGCCCCAGACAGTGCCAAGTGCGGCATCATTTCGCGCGACATCCCTTATGAATTCCTCCGCGTCGGTCTTTCGCTCTCGAGGCTTGTCATACCCAAAACTGCCGACCAGATTCCCGCGCCTTAGCCATTCCTTCTGCATCCGCACATCGAGCCACCGCCCCTGTATGAAACTCACCGTTGGCGGCACGCCGTTGCTCTCCAGAGCATTGGCCAGCCGGTCGAGGTTTTCGGGTGTATTTTCGGTGAAGCAAAGGTCGTCGGCGTCTGCGTCAGGGTCGGCATGGCTGATCACCATCCCGTTTATCGTGAGGGCCAGCTCCAGTCCCTCGAATGGCCTTCCTTGCGGCTCTTCAGAGTCATGCTTGCGGGATTTCAGCACCGCAGCCAGCTCCGGAATCGTGTTCAAGTCCTTCAAGCAGTTCGATGGCGCGTTCGTTCCGGACTTGGCGGTCCGATCGATGCAACCGCCTGAAACCATTGCCAGCGTTGAAGCCAACAACCCCGCTATAAGTGTAGCTCTCATCCCTCCCTTTCAGTGCCGCCGGTTGCGGCTGCCACGCCGGTCTGGGGATCCGCCCTCTTGTATCGCGATGAGACTGCGGACTTTGTCGGAGAGCTGACGCAATCGGCGCTGGTAAGAACGCATTCTATAGACCGCCCGATAGTCAATCAAGGCGAGACCATTCTGTCCCTGGGAACCGGCGAAGAGAGCGGCGGTGTCTGGCTAGCGTAAAGGTTGCTCCTGTATCATAGCGCCGCAAGCTACAGGATAGATCGGTGAAACCCAAGATTCCCTTTAATAAACCATTCATCACCGGCAAGGAGGCCGGTTATATCTCGCAGGCAATCAGCAGCGGCAACATCGCGGCTGACGGTCCGTTCACTCGCGCCTGCGCGCGCCTGCTCGAAGACCAGTACGGGATCTTGCGAACGCTGATGACTCCGTCGTGCACCGCGGCCCTCGAGTTGGCCGCGTTGCTCTGCGACTTCGCGCCCGGGGATGAGGTCATCATGCCGTCGTTCACTTTCGTGTCGACCGCGAACGCGGTGGCTCGCGCAGGCGCGAAGCCTGTCTTTGTGGATATTCGCGCGGACACTCTGAACATCGATGAACAGCTTATCGAAGCCGCGATCACGCCTAGGACAAGAGCCATCATGCCCGTTCATTACGCCGGCGTAGCTTGCGAGATGGATCGCATAATGGCGTTAGCGAACACACATCGCTTGATCGTTATTGAGGATGCGGCGCAGGCAGTCAACGCATTCTACAACGGCCGAGCGCTGGGCTCGATCGGTCATCTGGGGGCTTACAGCTTTCACGACACCAAGAACTATGTCTCCGGCGAAGGAGGCGCTCTTTGCATTAACTCAAAGGAAATGGTCGAGCGCGCCGAAATCCTTCGTGAGAAAGGCACTAATAGAAGCCAATTCCTTCGAGGCGAAGTCGATAAGTACACGTGGGTCGATATCGGCTCGTCGTTCTTGCCGAGCGAACTGGTCTGCGCGTTTCTCTACGCTCAGCTTGAAGCGATTGACGAGATCACCGGGCAGCGGCGGAAGGTCTACGAGTTTTATCGCGAACAGCTGTCACCGCTGGAAGAAGCCGGGCTGGTCAGTCTTCCCTACGCGCCGCAAGGCTGCGAGCTGAACTATCATATCTTCCACATTCTTCTTGCCGACGAGCCCACGCGAAACGCATTGATGACGCACTTGAAGCAAAACGGAATAAGCGCTGTGTTTCACTACGTCCCGCTGCACACTTCGCCGATGGGCGCGAAACTCGGCTACCGGGAAGGCGATCTTCCCGCAACCGAAGACCTGAGCGGAAGGCTTCTGCGGTTGCCGCTGTTTCCCGAGTTGACCCCTGAAGCCCAGGCGCGTGTAGTGAATTGCGTTCGCCAGTTCCTCGATCAACGCTCTGAATCCCAACTTGCCGGCGGTCGACAAGTCAGGTGACGCTGGCTATGATGCCCTCGATGCGCGACCGCGAGTTTCAACTCGACCTCTCGATAGTCGTTCCAGTTTACCGCAGCGAAGACTGCCTGGAAGCTCTGGTCACCGCTGTCGCGGACGCCCTTACCCCGACTGGCCGCACTTACGAAATCGTGTTGGTCAACGATTTCTCGCCCGATAATTCGTGGTCCGTGATCGAATCGATTTGCGCGAAGATTCCGCATGTGGTGGGCGTGGACTTGCGGCGAAACTTCGGTCAGGACAACGCTATCATCACGGGACTGCGGCTCGCGCGAGGCAAGTACGTAGCTGTAATGGATGACGACTTGCAGCATCACCCGAGCGACCTCCCGGCTCTGCTAGCCAAAATCGAAGAAGGTTTCGACGTTGTCTATGCGGAGTTTCGCATCAAGAAGCAAAAGCTGTGGAAGAACCTCGGGAGCTGGTTCAACGGGCGAGTCGCCGAGCTGGTTATCGCCAAGCCTCGCAACGTGTATCTCTCGCCCTACAAGCTTATTCGAGGCGACGTCGCAAAGATGATCTGCGAGTACGACGGGCCCGACCCTTACATCGATGGCTTGCTCTTTCAAGTGACCGCGCGAATCAGCCAAATTCCCGTCGATCATCATCCGCGCTACGCCGGCCGCAGCACTTACACGTTCTGGAAGTCATTGAGGGTTTGGGCGAGGCTCGCGGTGTCTTTCTCGGCGAAACCGCTGCGATTGGTGACCTGGTGTGGGTTGCTGTTCGCGGTGTTCGGATTGATGCTGGCGATCGCGGTCGTAGTGTATCGGCTGCGCTGCCCGGAGGACTTCAGCACCGAGACTGCGGGCTGGGCCTCGCTGATGGTTGCGCTTCTGGTTGTGGGCGGAATCCAGATGATTTTCTTTGGGGTCCTGGGCGAATACACCGGCCGAACGTTTCTAAATGTGAATCGAAAGCCCCAGAGCGCGATTCGAGAGGTGCTGAACTCAGCTGAGTTCGAAGAAAGCATCCAGCCTCCGATACTATCGGCAAAGCGTTAGTTGGGAGGAAGGCGTCCGCGCCGCAGTTGCGACGTGCGCCGCTCGCGCTCCCAGGTGTGTTGTATGCCGACGAGTCTGATCTACCGCAGCAGCTCGCTGTACGAGCTGGCGATGCTGGCGCTTTACGGCCGGCACTACCGCGCACGGTATCGCTCGATCGCCGAACTGATTCCCGCCGGATCGAGTGCTCTCGACCTTTGCTGCGGTCCTGCACTTCTGTATCACCGATGCCTGAGCCACAAGTCGGTAAGCTACACCGGGCTCGACGTGAACGCGAGATTCATCGAGCAACTTAGAAGTCGCGGCGCGCAAGGACAAGTGTGGGACTTGAGAAGCGAGAAGCCGTTGCCGGAAGCCGACTACGTTGTTATGCAAGCCAGCCTCTACCACTTCCTGCCTGATCCCTCGCCCATCGTGGATCGGATGTTGAGCGCCGCGCGAAAGCAGGTCATCATCACCGAACCGATCCGCAACTTGTCATCGAGCAATTCGCGGCTACTGGCGCGCGTGGGCAAGTTTTTGACAGATCCAGGCACCGGAAACCATTTGCAGCGGTTCAACGAAGCGAGCCTGGATCATTTTTTCTCGCGCTACGCATCGTTAGTTCGGCACCGCGCATTAATCGCCGGCGGTAGAGAGAAGGTATACGTTCTCGCGAGTTCATAGATTCACTGTCTCGCCCGCTTCTTTTTGGATGGAGCGGCCGCCTGGTGCAAATGGCGCTGCGCAATCGCACAATCGGGACGCCAACGTTGACAAAGACCACCGCCAGGAGTACAAGGGCGTTGTTTACTAAACCTCTCGGGTGTGGGCGTGGCAACGTGCTCGCGGTCTAATTGGCAATACTCCGGTTTCTCTTTCTTGCTATCCGCAAAGGGCGCAAGGTGAGTCTTAAGCGAGAGAGCTTTGACCCCACACCTCATTTCACATTATCGAATAATTAAGAGGCTCGGAGCGGGCGGCATGGGTGAGGTCTTTCTTGCCGAGGATACAAGGCTGGAGCGCCAGGTTGCCATCAAGTGTCTCGCCCCAAAAGCGTTCGGTGATGAGCAAGCTGAAAAGCGTTTGATCCGAGAGGCGAAGGCCGCAGCAACCCTGAACCACCCGAACATTTGTACGGTTCACGAGGTGGGTGAAGACGGCGACCGTCACTTTATTGTCATGCAATTTGTTGAAGGGGAGACCCTTTCCTGGCGTTTGCGAAATGCCCCGCCGAGTGTTCAAGAGTCCGTTGACATCGCAGTCCAAGTCGCCGAGGCGCTGGTTGAAGCGCATTCTCGCGGGGTTGTGCACAGAGACATAAAGCCCCAGAACCTCATGATCACGCCGCGCGGGCTGGTAAAGGTCCTCGACTTCGGTCTCGCCAAGTGGGTTCCCGAGCGAGCGCTAACGGACACACAGAAGGAGACCCTCAGTCTGTTGACCGACCCAGGAATGGTAATTGGGACGGTGCACTATATGTCGCCCGAGCAGATAAGGGGTGATCCTGTCGATGCTCGCAGCGATTTGTTTGCGCTTGGAGCCTTGTTGTACGAATGTGTCACCGGCAAGCCTGCCTTCTCTGGAAGCAATTCGGTTGACATATGCGCTCAAGTCATCCACGTCAATCCACGTCCGCCTTCCGAACTCAATCCACAGGTCTCTCCCCCGCTTGATAGCGTCATCTTGAAAGCACTCGCCAAAGACTGCGCCTCGCGATACCAATCGGCAAGCGAGATGCTGGCAGACCTTAGAAAACCACTGAGCTTGACGGGTCAAGCAGAACAATTTGCCTCGCCGCGTTTGGGAGGCGACGTCCCTTCATCACGGGCAAGAAGCCTGGCAAGCTACTCTGATCGTTTATGGGGGGCCTCAAAAGGAAGGCTCGTTTTGTTCGTCGCACTACCGGTCGCGATTCTTGCGGCATGGCTCGTTCTACACAACCTGCGTAACAACCCGAGTCCATCTCCCGCCGCCAGGATTTCTTACGAGAACGGAGCGAAATGGTTGCGCGACGGGGCATACCATCAAGCGAGCAAGGAACTGCAGCGTGCGCTCAAGCTGGATAAGAACTTCGCGCTGGCGCACGCACGCCTCGCGGAGGCATATGCGGAACTCGACTACTCGGGCAAAGCAAAGGATGAGTTGCTGATCGCGCAATCGCTGGCGGCGGACCGTGGCGATCTCTCGCAGCTTGAAGCGGCGTATCTGAAAGCTATCTCGGCAGTGGTGACTCGCGACTTTCCGACCGCCATCGAAACCTATCAGTCGATGGTGCGACAGTCTGCCGAGTCAGAAAAACCTCGACTGCTTCTGGATTTGGGACGGACATACGAAAAGAACGAGAATCCAGATCAGGCAATGGCGACCTACCAGGAGGTGACCCGGCGTGATTCGCAGTCGGGAGCCGGCTTCCTCAGACTGGCGGTGCTTTATGGGCGGCAACAGGATATTGCGAATGCCAAAGAAGCGTTTGATAAGGCCGAGGAGATTTACCAAATCTCCAGCAACACCGAGGGACAATCTGAAGTGCTCTACCAGCGCGGCATTCTTTTGAGCGACATCGATAAGCTCGCCGACGGGCGCAATCAATTGGAGAAAGCTCTTAGCATCGCGCGCGACTTCAAGATTACGAATCAGCAGATCAAGATATTGCTGCGGTTGAGCTGCATCGCCTGGAACGAAGGAAATACCGTACAAGCCAAGCAGTATGCGGAAGAGGCGATACAATCTGCGCAGACGAATGATATCCGAAGCCTCGCAACTAACGGGCTGATCGATCTCGGCTATGCATGCATGACACGAGGCGAGCTTGAAGAGTCCGGCGAGCATCTCAACCGCGCCCTCGAATTTGCTAGTGCTGATAAGGCGCGGCTAGGCGAGGCCCGCGCGCTGTTAGCGCTTGGAAACTTGCACCTGCAACAGGACAATCCTGACGCCGCTATTGACTGCCTAACTCGGGCGGTCGATTTCTACCAGGAATCCGGTTACCGGACCCAGACTTCGACCTGTTTGCTGCTCCTTGCGCGCGCCAAACGTCAGAAGGGCGAATATGAAGCTTCGATCCAGATGTCGGAGCAGACTCTCCAGCTTGCGAGGGAATTGAACGATCCATCGCGAGAAGCATCTGCGCATTCGAATACAGGCTATGTGCTTGGTGTCGAGCAGGAGCGATATCCGGAGGGGCTCCTGCACTTTGATCAGAGCCTTAAGCTCGATGAGTCTTTAGGCGACACACAGGGCGTCGGCTACGACCTGATGAGCCGCGGCAGAATGCTCTGGCAGTTAGGCCGCTACGGTGAAGCCCGAGAAGCGCTGGACCGTGCCTTCTCCATAGCAAATCACCCCGACGCCAGCTACAAGCTGCTCTTAGCGTGGATCTACCTGGCAAAAGCTCAAATGCGCCTGAGCGAGTCGCGGATTGCGGATGCCAGGAAGGAGAGCCAAAAAGTGTTGGACGTTGCGCCTACGCAATTCACGGATGTAATCATTCAGGCGAAGTGTACCCTCGGACTCGCGCGAGCTATCTCGGGCTCGGCTCAAGAAGGTAAGGCATTGTGCGAAGGGGCGGTCGGCAGTGCACGAAAGATGGTCAGCCCGCGGTTACTCTCGACATCGCTACTCGCGCTTGCCGAGGTCATGCTGATCGCCAACGATACCAGCGGAGCCTTAGACAACGCAGTTACGGCTCAGGAAAGTTTCCAACGGTACGGGCAGCAAGATTCCGAATGGCGCGCGTGGCTGATCGCAGCGCGCGCGAGCAAACTTTCGGGCAACGACTCGGCGCTCAAGTATGCGAACAAGGCAGCTAGTCTGTTGTCGTCCTTCTCGCAAAACTGGAGCGAGGACACCCAACGTCTCTATCTGAGCAGACCGGATGTTAGGATTCGTCTCAACCAGATCGAGAAGCTACGCGCAGGGGCTAAGTAACTCCACGATAGGTTTGAAAGGAGAGCAGGGATGGCAAAAGCAAAGGCGAAGACTGGCTCTAAGAAGAGCAGCAAGAAAGGCAACGGCCAAAAAGTGTTAGGCGGCAAGGGCAAGAAACCGCTTTCCGCAGCAACAACCAAAAAGGACAAGAAGGGCCCGAAGGGTAACGGACAAAAAATCATCGGCGGCTAGCTTCGGAGCTTGGTCTTGCTAAGCAATCGGGAAGAATAAGCAGGACGCGGTTGCTCGCCCTTCGCAATCGAGGGGCGAGCCGACCCTTACTATTGAACGAGCCAGGGCGGTCTCATCGTAGGGAAGCGCCGGCTAAGTACGGCGCCGGTCACTCCTTCGCGCTTGCAGTCATTCACACGGGTGCGGGCTTTTCTTTCTTGGCAAAGACCAGGAATTCAACTTCGATTGTCGGACGTGCAATCGCCCGAGGGAAGCGAAGATGCCCATAAGAATCGATTCCGAATTGCAGTCGATATACAAGAGGTGGTTGAAAAATGCGAACCCGGCGGTCAAGCAACAGCTGGTTCGCTCCATGCCTGTTTCGCGCTTCGCTGAAAAAGTAAACAGCCGCGGACTCTCAAGAAAATCGCGCCTGCGAATAGTGGACCAGGCGCTGGTTCTGTTGGAGCAGGCCTACGTGCATTTGCCCCTCAAACGCGCCCTGCATGGCATCGATCCTGTTCAGCGTCTAAAAGTGCTCAGGTTTCGCCTCACTGAGGAGCTTAAGGCGGGCATATCCGAGTTTGAGTTCCATCGCGCGATGCAGGAGGTGTTCGCATCGGTGCGCGACCGACATACGCAATACTTGCTCCCTACTCCCTTCGATGACCACGTAGCGTACCTTCCTTTTCTGGTCGAGGAATACTCTGAGACCACTCGGCGCGGCGAGAGCGAGCAACGGTTTATGGTTTCGCACATCGCTGAGGGGTTCAGGCACGCGACTTTCAAGCGCGGTGTCGATTTGCTGTATTGGAACGGCGTCCCGATCAAGCGAGCTATTGAAAACAACGGAGAGATGCAGGGCGGCAGCAATGCTGAGGCACAGCTCGCTCGTGGCCTTGATGCCCTCACAATCCGCGTCCTTCGGTTTTCGTTGCCGCCGGATGAAGAATGGGTGCTTATCACTTATCGAACACTCGACGGATCCGTTGAGGAGCTCAAACTACAATGGCTGGTTGTGCCGGTCTCGGCCGGAACAAGGAAGCGTCGTCGGAGATCGGGCGCCGGGGCGCAGACGAAGGTCGCGATTGACCGTCATAAGGCGTCGATCAACCAGATGAGAAAGACATTATGCGCACCGGAAGTAGTCGCAAAGGAAAAGGATCTGGTGGCTTACAAAAAGCGTTACAAGAAATGGAAGAAGGTCGCACCTCCTAAGCGATATGCGCTGAAAACTTCCCTGCCCTCCATGTTCTTTGCGAAGAGAGTGTGGCAAGGAGAGCTCGGCTATCTTCGTATCTTCACGTTCGATCCGGACATCGATGGTGTGGGGCCCGACGAAATTGTAAACGAGTTTGTCAGATTGGTTCGCGAGCTACCCGGCGACGGTCTCATCATCGATGCGCGCGGTAATCCCGGTG
>DATMCM010000028.1:0-6302 GCA_035558335.1 Blastocatellia bacterium
CTTTTCAAGCGAACCCGGCTCGGCGTCCATGTCAGAGTGCGGATCGCCGAGTTCCGCAAACCGGCTGGGAACGGTCAGCACGGTGAAGTCCGCCGGGTCGCAGTCGGGGACCTCGTGCCAGTGGAGCGGCGTTGACACGCGCGCGTCGGGAACGGGACGCACCGAATACGCAGAGCAGGTCGTGCGGTCCTTTGCGTTCTGGTTGTAGTCGAGGAAGACGCCGTGGCGCTCCTCCTTCCACCACTTCGAGCTTGCCAGTGCCGGGGCACGTCGCTCGACCGCACGCGATAACGCGAGCGCGGCGCGGCGCACCTCGAGGAACGTCCATCGCTGCTCGATCCGCACATTCACGTGCATTCCCCGGGAGCCGCTCGTCTTGGGCCAGCCACGAAGCCCCATCTCCTCGAGAAGCGATTCAACCTCGAGAGCAACGCGTCGCACGTCTTCCCAGCTTACGCCAGGGCCCGGATCGAGATCGACACGCAACTCGTCCGGGTGCTCGAGATTGATCGAGCGAACGGCGTGAGGATGCAGCTCGATACAGCCCAGGTTCACAATCCAAGCGAGCCCGGCAGCATCGTCGACGACGACCTCCTCGGCTTTCCGGCCGGAAGGGAATGACAGCGTGACGGTTCGCACCCAAGCGGGCCGCTGTTCTGGCGCGCGCTTCTGATAAAACGCCTCGGCTTCGGCGCCGTTGACGAAACGCTTTAGAACCACCGGACGATCTCGGATTCCAGCAAGAGCGCCCGGCGCGATCGACAGGTAGTAGCGTACGAGATCGAGTTTCGAGAGCTTTGTTTGTTTGGAGAAATAGGGTTTGTCGGGATGGGTGACGGATACTTCGCGTCCGTCGATCGACAGGATCTCCGGTGAGTCATCCTTCTTCACAAAAACAGGCTAACATTGCCAGCCTCGACTTGTCGCTTTTGGATGTGGTGGATTAGTTTGAGTCAGGGTTCACGGTTCGGCGTTTTGCTTTTGCTGATGTCCTCATCCGATGTCTTGTTGATAACATCGCGTTGAAACTTCCGAGGAGGGCGAGACGAAGATCGCGAACACGGTTCGCTACTCATCGAAGAAAGCTCGAGGAAAGGCGCTCGGGATGGGGATGAAGTGTTTTAGCCGTCTGGCGAGGATCAGACGTGCAAATTACAATCTGTTACTAAGGCGGGCTTGAGATCACCCGTTCTTTGGGTTTCCAGGCTGCACGCCTGACTCCAACGACTGATCGAGGTGTGTATGGAAATTCAAGACGTACCAGTTGCAAAGACGGAGATGCTTATTCGCAAACCGGTCTCAGAAGTGTTTGAGGCATTTGTGAACCCTGCCGTCACTTCCAAGTTCTGGTTCACCAAAGGCAGCGGCAGGTTACAAGCGGGTAAACAGGTCCGCTGGGATTGGGAAATGTACAATCTCTCTGTAGACGTCGGCGTGAAAGCAATCGAAGAGAACAAACGGATAGTCATCGAGTGGGGTATTGATGACAACCGCACAACGGTGGAGTGGATTTTTACGTCTCGACCTGATGGCTCCACTCTTGTGAGCGTCACCAACTCTGGCTTCAGCGGAGACGGCGATCAGATCGTGAGACAGGCGCTCGATTCTACGGGAGGATTCACGCTGGTGCTCGCCGGCCTGAAAGCATTTCTTGAACACCACATCATCTTGAACCTCGTAGCGGATCGCTTCCCGGACGGCCACTGAAGATCGACATCGTTGCTGGTCGACGCGGCTCAACTCGGCCGACACTCTTATGCAAACTGCCGGGTTATCCCCGGCGCGACAAGGAGAAGAACATGCAGAGATTGGTCGTTTTCAACAACGTGACGCTGGACGGTTACTTTTCGGGCACAGACGGAGACATCAGCTGGGCTAAGGGCCACCAGGATGCAGAGTTCAAGGCGTTTGCCGCGGAGAATGCAAAGGGTGGAGGAGTGCTCGTGTTCGGCAGAATCACGTACGAGCTTATGATGAGTTACTGGCCGACGCCCGAGGCCGCCAAGAATGATCCGGTTGTTGCCGAACGCATGAATAATCTTCCGAAGGTCGTGTTTTCGAGAACGTTGGATAAGGCGTCGTGGAACAATACGAAGCTGATGAAGGGAGATCTGGCGGCGGAAATACGAAACATGAAAGAAGGCCCTGGAGAGGACATGGTGATTTTGGGAAGCGGCAGCATCGTATCGCAGTTGGCGCAGGAAGGTTTTGATCGATGAATATCTGAACCTAAGTTTCCGTATGGTTCGAAACCCGTTGCTGCGCTATTACTGCCTACGAAGGAACCGTCTACTATGACCGGCATCGCAAGAACACCTTCGCTTTGAGATAGCTCAGTGTGGACGGAAAGCGCCGCGGAGCGGCGACGGAATTTAGCCGCCCTTTCAGGGCAAAGCCGCGTTCTTGCGGTCTTCTGTCTCCGGTCTCCGGTCCTCGGTCTCCGGTCCTCCGTCTCAAGATTCGTCCTCCCGGCGCGGTGTCTCGCATTCCAACGATTGTTTTGGAACGCGAGTTGACTAGTCTCCTTGTCGAGTATGGATACAGTTTGCTCACTCTCGCTGAAAACGTGGTTTTAACGGCGGGAATGGCTCCCGTTGAGGTTCGAGAGATTTTGGAGACAGTAAAAAAGACAGGACGCCGAATGAAATCCGAACACTCGGCGGTGTCATCGGAGGGCGTGGCTTCAAGTCAAGTTACGCGAGCCGGCCAAACAGGAGAATCCAGCAAAACAGGAAAATAAGGAGGCAGAAACCCATGGAACACGAGAAACTTCACGGCACTCTGCGACACACTAGATTAACGAACGAATCGGCCGATTATGTCTCCAAACGCGAACAACTACGTTTAGCCGAGATCGAGTTGATGCGACAACGCGAACGGGTCGCGGAGCTTCGCCGTTTGCTTCCCAAGGGAGCGGCAGTAAAGGACTATGCTTTCGAGGAAGGCCCGGCCGACCTCAACGTTGGTGACTCGCCAATAAGAAGTGTGCGGCTGAGTGAACTGTTCACAGCTCCGAATCGATCGGTTGCGCTCTACCACTTCATGTTCGGAAAACAGAATACTAGTCCGTGCCCGATGTGCTCGATGTTGATCGATGGCTACAACGGAGTCGCTCCGCACATGGCCGAGAACGTCGACTTTGCCATCGTCGCAGCGGCCGATCCGCCGGCCCTGCGAGCATATGCCCGAGAACGAGGCTGGAACAACCTCCGACTCTTGAGCTGTGGGGACAGCACGTTCAAATACGACCTGCTCAGCGAGGATCGCGAAGGCAATCAAGACTCGACGATGTCGGTTTTCAGTCGCGACGCCGATGACACCGTGAGGCATTTCTACAGCTGTCATCCGTGGCTGGCTGACGACATCAACGAGCGGGGTCTCGATCTGACCTGCGCTGTCTACAATATCCTCGACCTTACACCTCTGGGGCGAGGGAATTGGTACGCGGAACTGGATTATTCAACGAAGGCGCAGGCCTCCGGCCGGTGACCTCGCTTGTAGCGCACCGGACGAGAACGTTGCTCGGTACCGCTGCAAGGAGAATCGTAAAGGTAAACACCAGAGAAACGTGAAAGGAGTTTACTATGCCTGACAAGGAGACACTCGAACGCGCAGAGCAGGACAAGCGTGAAGGAAAAGCTGCAAGCACACAAGCGGGAGAGTTTGTCCGAGAAGAGATTGAACATGTTCGGGAGGGAAAGCACGGTGCTCGCTCAGCGAAACAGGTTATCGCCATTGGCTTGTCCAAAGCGCGCCGTGCCGGCGTCAAGCTGCCTCCTCCAAAGAACGCGTCGAAGGAGACTAAAGAACAGGCTGCCCGCGAAACTAGCCGTGCCAAAAGCGGTGGAAGAGAAAAGCCATCGGCAAAGCGCTCGCGCGCAAGCTCGCGCAGGTTGAAGCGTGAGGGCCACAGCGCCACATCCAAATTGGCGCTATCGCGGCACGCTCGAAGCGTCGCTGCGAAGCGTTCGGCGGCTTCGCGCTCGCGGTCAGCCACGAAGGCTGCCGCAACCCGCAAGAAGTGAGTCGTTAGAAACCAGGCGCTTTGGAGAATCAAGCTCTCAGCTATTCAGTCGAGGAAAAAGGCAATGGCCTCTGCAGACAGCAAAGCCATCGATGAAGCACAGATCAGCAAGTTAATCGATGACCAGGCAAATGCGGTCCGCGCCAAAGACGTCAATGGGTCTATCTCCAACTACTCGGCGGATATCGTGTCATTTGATGTCGTAGACCCACTGCAAAAACTCGGACTGGATGCCTGTAGAAAACGCGCGAAGGAATGGTTCTCTTCGTTTCAGGGCCCGATCGACTACCAGATTAGCGAGCGTAACATCACTACGGGTGATGACGTCGCCTTCTGCCACAGCCTCAACCGGGTCCGCGGAACGAAAACTGATGGGGGGAGCATCGAGATGTGGTGGCGCGCCACCGTTTGCTACCGCAAGATCGACGGCAGGTGGATGGTCACCCACGAGCATAGCTCGGTGCCGTTCGACGTACGGACCGGCAAAGCGTCGCTCGACCTCAAGCCGTAGAGCGTTATTGTGGATATTGTCACTAAGTTGAATGTGACACTAGCGAATGGCAGACAGCCAATGCGTCAGCATTAGGCAAAGGAGACGTGAATGAAATTGACAGAGTTTTTTCTTACCGAGCTGGACCGCGAAGTTGAGCGTTCCCGGCGAGCCCTGGAACAGGTCCCCGACGGCAAGTACAACTGGAAGCCGCACGACAAGTCGATGATATTTGGCTATCTCGCGGATATGGTTGCAACCATGCCGTCGTGGGTTGCCATGGCTATTACGCGGGACGAGTTGGACGTGGCTCCCACTGATGGCTCGACGATGAAACAACCACCGAATGAGACGAGCGGCGCATTGCTGAAGGCGCTCGACAAGGCCGCACCTGATGCGCGTTCGGCGCTCGAGAAGACTACGGACGACTACCTGATGACCCCGTGGCGCTTGCTGGCCGGCGGAAAGGTTGTTATGGAGGCGCCCCGGCACGTAGTGATCCAGGATACACTCAATCACTGGTCCCATCACCGCGGGCAAATGACGGTCTATCTACGTCTGATGGGAGCAAAGGTCCCGGCGCTGTATGGGCCCTCGGCGGACGACAATCGATTCGAGTAAGGAGATGCCGAGGTTCTGACTGCCAAATCAATCGCAGTGCAGCAACTTCGAATGATTACTCAGCGTAGTCTCAGTGTCTTCGCAGTTAGTAAATACCTAAGAAACAAACTAACCGCGGAGGCGCCGAGACGCATCAGAGACACCGCTGAGAATTGGTGTCCGTGAAGTTTGCGAAGTACCCCAAAGTGCTCTATTGTGAACCGGCGGTGATCGGCCCGTCCCAGCCGTTGACCTCAGCTGACAAAGACACTGATGGAGGTGTGAGATGAAAAAGATGTTCAGCGTCGCCCTTAGTCTCGTTGCCATCGCCGCTCTTGGCCTGGCGCAGGAAACAAAAACCCACATCGCGCTTACTCCCGCCGATGTGAAGTGGGGCCCGGCGCCGCCGAGTCTCCCAAAAGGAGCTCAGCTCGCCGTTCTTTCAGGCGACCCGGGAAAGGCCGGGCCATTTGTAATCAGGCTGAAAGTGCCCGCCGGTTATAAGATTGCGCCGCACTGGCACCCGACGGACGAAAATGTAACGGTGATCTCCGGTACTTTCGCTCTCGGAATGGGTGAGAAGTTTGATCAAGCAGCATTAAAAGAGGTACCAGCCGGGAGTTATGGAATGTTGCCTGCCGAGATGCGTCACTTCGCGATGGCGAAAACGGCAGCTACCGTTCAGGTTCACGGAATGGGGCCGTTCGTATTGAACTACGTCAATCCGGCAGACGACCCCAGTAAGGCTAACGCTCGAAACTGAGCGTATGGCTCTCGGGTGCAGGTGTTCTTAGCCGATTATTGGATCGCCTTCCCAGCAGTCGCCGACGTCGAACACCAGGACCAATCCTGTGCCCGCTCGGCAAGACTCAGGGCGGAGTCGCGAGAGTTCGCGGCGTGACGGGTGTGATTAAAAACTGGGACTTGGAGTGCAATCCGTTGAGTCATGAACCTATCTTGACACGCAGTCTACTACCGGCACTTCCGGCGCTTGAGGTCTCTCGCTGCCTTTCCCAACCCCGTCAGGGGTTGAATGTTTGTAGTATCCGACGCCAGAAAGTCAGCTCCGGCCGCATTGTGAGACTTCGACCCAATCGGAGCATACAAACTCGGCCGGAGGGTGAGCCTGTGGCTTGTGTCTACAAACATTCAACCCCTGACGGGGTTGGGAAGGTTATCGGAAGATCT
>DATMCM010000029.1:0-10302 GCA_035558335.1 Blastocatellia bacterium
AGTTCTTTGCCGAAGACAAGCAGCTCCGCGCCAGGCTTCGCGAGATGGTCTCAGTGCAGAATGCTGAAACCGCCAAGGCAAGCGACCCGAATACACATCGAGTCCGCGGGCTTGATCTGTATCGCCACGAGGAATTTGCAGCGGCGATACCGGAGCTGCAGGAGGCGTATCTCAACGGCTTGGCCAGACCAGAAGTAATCTTCGCATTGGCCCGCTGCTACATGAACATCGGCGAGCTCGAGAAAGCTGCAACTTACTTCCACAAGGTGCCAGCGTCGGATGATGATACGTATCGCTCTTCCATCGCCGCGCTTGGCGAGATCGCTAGATTACGGGGTGACACCACGACGGCAGCGGAGCGATTCAAAGAAGCGCGACGGCTGGGAGGAAGCGCGCTTTTTCCGATCGCCACCCTCGACGACAAGATTGAGTCCATTGAGAAGCGGGAAAGGGACAAGGCAGCACAACCCACCCCGCTCACGATTCAGGTCAAACACCTCCACGGCGGCTTGCTGGGCCGAACCTGCTCCGGGCAGCTGACGGTTAACTCGACGGGCGTTCGCTACGAGGGAAACGAGCACCAGTTTTCGGCTAACCTGGTGGGTGTGAGCGTAAGAATCTCCAAGGATGAGATGAGCGTGCAGTTTCAAAGTTCGGAAAGGTTCAAAGTCGGCCGATCCGACGCGGAACGCTTCAGAGAAACGCTCGCGCGATTCCAGCAAGTCTACTCCCCGAGCAACAAATAAGAACGTTACGGCCCAGATCGGAGATCAGCGTGGCACTGTGGCAAGCGAGCTACCGCGCCACGAGCTCCGCTGGTAATATCCGCTACTGACCCGGTCCGGCCTCGAACATGACTCGCCACTCGATTCGAGCGGCGATGATTCTGACGAACCTACCTGTGCAGGGAATTCCCAAGCCTTGCGGATTGTCGTATAGTCGCTCGCGTCACCGGTTACGGGTGACGAACGAGCGAAATCGAACTCAGGCTCTCAAGCTTCCGATACAAATAGAAGAGCCGACGGCATAAACGGCGAGTGTCTCAAGACGCCGTATTCGCTTGTCCTTCGTGCTCGTCCATCAGCGCCGATATGTCACTTGCAACTTCAACTGGAAAACAGATGCGATCAATCCTGTAGCCGCGCATTCCTCGTACGACTTCCGATATCTCGCTGATCTCCCTGATCGGCGCTCCGGATTCTCCGGTTTCGACGTAGATCAATCCTCGCGGATCGACACTGGTAGGGGAATAGTATCCGTAGTACGGAATGTCCGCGGCGCGGTCCACCAGCAAGTAGTACTCGGGATCAAAGCCGGCGCGACGGACCGCTTCCTGGGCTCGCTTCCAGAACTGATCGAACGAGTCGCCCGACAAATGGATGTCCACAGCCTTGAATAACCGGCGAGCCATGAATCTCCCCGCGAGGTCAGCGAGCATCGGGTCCGGATCCCGCGACCACTGCTTTAGATGAAAAGTCAGATCGGTGTCGTCGAGCTCGAGATACTCGGACGTGGTTACCGATTCTCCAAGCAACAACTTCTCGAATGCCGCCCCGGGCATTCGAAAATGCAGCTTCCCGCATTGCAGCAGAGCACGGGCGCGATTGAGCGTAGCAATCAACCCCGCTTCCGCCGACCTCAGCGTGCGATGAAAGTAAACCTGGCGGAACATATAGTACCGGGCTTGCAAATACTCCTCGACGGCGTACAGTCCTTTTGCTTCCACGTAAACCCGATCCGACTCCGGGTCGATCTTGAGCGCGTGTAACACCCACTCCGAATCGAACATTCCGTACTTCGCTCCGGTCATAAGACTGTCTCGCAACAGATAGTCCATTCGGTCGCAATCAAGCTGGGACGAGACCAGTTGGGAAACGAACGCGGGGGAATAGTTGTGTTTGTAGAGCGAGGCAAGCTTCTGAGGAAGCTGACCATCAAACGCGCGAAGGACGCGGTTGACCTCGGTGTTTTCATCCAGGACGACGCGGCAAGTCCAATCTTCGTGATGAAAGCCAAATACCTTTTCGATCACGTGAGAGAACGGTCCGTGGCCGAGGTCGTGAAGCAGCGCGCCCGTGCGGCCGACGACCCGGGATTCGCCGCTGATTTCGTGGTGTGCAGAGAGGAGATCGATCACACGCGTCATCAGATGCATGACGCCGATCGAATGGGTGAAGCGGCTGTGCTCCGCGCCTTGATAGGTGAACATCGCAAGCCCGAGCTGCTTGATTCGCCGAAGACGCTGGAACTCGAGCGAGTCGATCAACTCGACAATGAGCTTGTCGTCGGGCAGTGCCTCATCGAGTGAGATGATGTTGTGAAGCGGGTCTCGATAGTTTCGCTGAGGCAAGATGTTCCTCTTCCGAGCCTTGTTTTCTCAATTCGGATATTAGCACGGCTCAAATAGAGAGGGCATCTTACGAAGACGGTCTGCGCGCCACTAAGGATGTTGTTTGATTCCGCTTCGGCTCTCGATAGTGTCAGCGCCGACAGGCAACACACTGCTCTCGATCGACTCGCGTCTTTGCCGGGCCATCACGCTGCGACGCCTGCCGTAGCCGAAGTAGATCGCGAAACCGATCAGCAGCCACACCGCCAGCCTTACCCAGTTCTCCGCGGGCAGCGCGAACATAAGCAACAAGCAGGTCGCGATTCCCAGTATCGGGACAAGCGGAACCAGCGGCGCGCGAAACGGGCGCTCTGCGTTGGGATGGGTGCGCCGCATTATCAGCACCGCGGCACACACGATGACAAACGCGAGCAACGTCCCGATGTTGACCAGGGTCAGCAGCACGTCTATCGGCAGGAGAGCGGCGGTTGTTCCGACGAACACACCGGTCACGATTGTGGACTTCCAGGGTGTGTGGAAACGCGGATGGACGGCGCCGAAAAAGCTCGGGGGCAATAACCCGTCGCGGGCCATCGCCAGCAGTATGCGAGCCTGGCTCAGCATAGTAACCAACACGACCGACGTAATGCCGGCAACCGCTCCAAGCGAAATCAATAGCTGTGCCCAGGTCAGCCCCTTCTGCCTGAAGGCGTCGGCGACCGGAGCGTTGATGCCGAGCTGGTTGTAGGGAACCATCCCGGTCAACACCGCAGTCACCGAGATGTAAAGCACCGTGCACAAGACAAGCGAGGTGATGATACCGATCGGCACGTCGCGTTGCGGGTTCCGAGCTTCTTCCGAATGGGTCGAAACCGAATCGAACCCGATATATGCGAAAAAGATCAGCGCTGCGCCCGCAAGCATGCCTACAGGCTGACCAGCCGCGTCGCTTTGCCCGAAAAGCGTCTTGCCAAAAAAGCTCACCCCGGTCATTCCGTAAGGCGCGAACGGCCGCCAGTTCCTGGTGTCTATGTAGAACACTCCGAGCCCTATCACCAGCAATACGATCGCAAGTTTTAGAACGACCATCGCGGTGTTGAAGCTCGCGCTTTCTTTGATCCCGCGGACGAGGATCACCGTCACGATCGCCGTCACTGCGATTGCCGGGAAGTCGAGAACGGTGCCGGTTGAAAACCAATGACCGGTTTTCACATCGAAGTCGAAGGGTGCTCGAGACAACGCCGCTGGAATCTTAAGCCCGAAGATGCCAATCAAGTCCTGAAAGTAAGCTGAAGCACCATGAGTAACCGTCGCGGCGCTGACCGCATACTCGAGAACCAGGTCCCATCCGATGATCCACGCGAACAACTCGCCAAGCGTCGCGTACGCATAGGTGTAAGCGGAACCCGCCACCGGCACCATCGCCGCAAACTCGGCATAACACAGCGCGGCGAACACACACGCCGTGCCCGCTGCGACATACGAGAGCATCAAAGCGGGCCCGGCCCTGTCGTGCGCCGCCGCGCCAGTCGCGACAAAGATGCCGGCGCCGATAATTGCGCCAACGCCCAGGCTGGTGAGTTGAAGCGGACCCAGCACGCGCCTCAACCGGTGTTCACCCGCCATCTCCTCGAGAAGCATTTTGAGCGGCTTCTTCGCAAAAAGTTGGTTGGCCATGAGACCACACCTCCGTCGTCACTTCTGGGAGCGTGCGGCGAGTATAGGAGGATCGGTGAGAGCGGAGAATTACTTTGGCACGAAGCCTTCGATTAACGGCGCGGGTTGACCGGAGAGGGGAACGAACGGCTGGCGAGAGGTGAAGGGTACTGGCAGTGCGAGAGGCAGCGCAAACGGGGAATATCTACGCTGCCCCTCCGATCGCGGGTGGTTGAAGTGTGAGAACACCCGCGGGGCGAGAAGACTCTTTTCTTAGCATCGACATCTCAACGCTCCGGCTCCGGGACACCCTTCGTCCTGGGCAGGCGCGCAGACAAATCACGACCAGTCCAGCGAATCTGTAAACTAGCCGGCTCTCCTTGAAAACACCGGGTCACGACAGCAGGAGCCCGATTGTCCGAGCGGCTCCACGTGGCCGCCCCTGGCGCAGATCCTTTCACTGAACAACCGAAGGATCGCGAGTGTGAGGAGGGGCGGCCACGGAGGGCCGCCCGTACAATAAACTTCAGAAGGCCAGCTGCAGCGTCACAATTCGCGCGATCGTATTGATGGTGAGGCATCTCACTTTCATCACGACAGGCACCACTAGCGCGGCGGCGGCTCTCGCGCTCGTGGTCGGACCAATGACCATGGCGGCGCTGAGCACAACCGCCGGCGCGAGTGCGCTTCGGCGCCCGGCTTGGCCTTCGGCGCCGTGGACCGCGCTCGTGACCATCGGAGTTGTTGCCGCCCGAATTGGCGGTAGCCGCTCTCATGGTCCCTCCTGTGGTTTCGAGTTTCGATCGCACCGCGAGCGCACATTGCAAGGCGATCATCGAGGCGGCGATCCGGTCTTGAAACTCGAAACACATTTCAAAAACTGGCCGGACGAGCGCGCCGACCCGGCAGCCGGCCAGTGAGGAAAGCCTAGTTGAAAGGTGTTGAACGACTCTTGAATAGACCTTGAACCAATGGGGTTGGCGAGGTTGGACTAACCAATCGAAAACAAATAGAGCGCAGCGTTCCTCCCCAGGCTAACGCTGCGCCCTTTCCAAACGATTGCCATGAGGTCATTTTACTTCCGACCAAAAGCAGATTACCGTTTGGCTCTTGAAAATACCTTGAACGAACTCCGCTCGTACTTATTGCGCGGCCTGTTGAAGCGTAGAGCCGGTCCAGGCCAGCTCAGCTCGAGTCATTGAGTCGAACACGCGGAAGCTGCCTGCGCTGGTGTTTCTTATCAGGGCTCGGTCAAGCGCGACTCCAACATAACCGCGAAGAGAGTAAGGAACGAGGTTCCAGTCCGCGACTCCAGGATTCGGCCCGGCCCACCGGCGGGCAATCTGCTCGAGCCCAAGCGCCTTCACCACCGCTATCGCCACAGTCAGGCGATCACACGGGCTTTGAGGATTGAAATACAATCCGGTTGCACCAAAAAGATTGCCGTTTGGCGAGTTCACAACGCTCTCAACGAACACCGCGTTGTCATCGGCAGGAACGTCGGCAAATGAAGGCGAGGCCGGCAGATATTGCGGCACCAGGGCGCCTGCGCCGAGCATAACGGCTCGCGCGGCTTCGAGTCGGGTAACGGTTTCGCTTCCGTAGAATCCGCCCGCCTGCGCGCTGACCAATCCGGTTCGCAATGCGCTCTTGATAGCTTGCTGATCGGCTATCGGGAGTTGGGCAATGTCCGGCAGATCACCATAGCTCGCACGGATGATCTCAATCGCCCCTACAAATCGTTGCGGCGCGCTGATTGGGTTACCTGTGTTTCTTACAGTGATTGCCCACTCACCAGCCGCCGGCTCGTCGAGAACCACACCGGTCTTCTGTACTCCTTGCCCCGCAAGCAATGCGGCCGGCTTGGATATCACCGTCTGGGTGCCTCGAGTGGCAGTGATGGTCAGGTCGTTACCAACTGGGGTTTCGTTAATCCAGGCGACTTGCACGGTTGAGTAGATCGCGTCGACGGGCATCTGGATGCTGGTGGTGAAGCTTGTTCCCGGAGCGACCTCGCCGTTGAATCCGATCAGCGGACTTCGCGAGTAGCTCACACCCTGGTCGAGCAGACCGCTGCGGAACCTCCCAAACGGCGTGCCCAGCGAGGCCGCGCGCACCGCCGCGTAGGTGTTTAGGTAGCCGGCGCCGACCTGGTAGCGTGAGTAACCCAGCATCGGCGTCGCGGTTTGCTGGAGAATCCGTTTGATCTGGTCGGGGGTGAGCTGCGGGGCGGCCTCGAGCATCAGCGCGATCGTACCCGCGACATGAGGCGCGGCGAAGCTCGTGCCCGAGCTCATGGTGTAACGAAGCAAGTTCCAAAACGATATGTTTGCCACGTCGTTTTGGGGTGAGACCAGCGCGCCCGCAAGCCCAGCAGTCCCGACTACGTTGATGCCGATAGCCCGCGTTGATACCACGTTCTCGCCGGGAGCAATAAGCGTCGGATAGAACGCCGCGTAACCGGGCGCGCCGCGTGACGAAAAATCTGAGAGCTTCCTGTCCTTAGTCCCACTGCCGACGCCGATCACCCATTCGGCTACTGAATAAGGATTCAGCGAGTTTGGCTGATCGCCCCGATTGCCCGCCGAGAAGACTACCGAAATGCCTGCGTCGTGCATTATTCGGGTAGCGATGTTGACCGGGTCGTGCACATCGAACAAACCGCTGATGCCGAAGCTGCAATTCACCACCCGAATATTTTGATCGACGCGGTGCGAAAGAATGTAGTCGAAGCCCGACAACACGAAGAACAAGCTTGCGTCCCCTGCGCTCACACCAAGCAAGCGGGCTCCCGGAGCCATTCCGCCGTAGTAGCCGCCCGACGCTACGCCAGTCCCAGACAGGACGCCGGCAACGAACGTGCCGTGTCCCATGGTCGGATCGCTATCGAGCAGCCCGCCGATCACCGAAGCATAGACGAAGCCCGGAGCGCTTCCTTGAAAGTCGAGCACCCGCACGTTCTCGAGCACTCGCGTTCCGTAGGCGAGGTCGGGATGTGTAGCATCGATTCCTGTGTCCAGCACGGCCACGGTGACGCCTCTGCCTGTAATCGGCAAACCGTTGTTGCGTGTGGTCAAAGCTCCATCGGAGGCGACTTGGGATTGGCCGGTGATGACTCGCGTGTCATGAGTCAAGAACTCAAAAGTCTTGTTTGAGTAGATAGAACGAACCGAAGGAAGTGTCGATATCGCGGCGACCTGAGGTTTCGTCGCATTGATCATCATCATCGGCAGGTTGTGGTACCTCGTGCCTCCAATGACTCCGACCGCGCGGAGATCATTCAGATCGGCGTCGGCGGGGATGTGATGGAAGACCACAACGACATTGATCGCGCTGGAATCGGGTAATCCGTCGAGCAGCACTGCCAATTCCGGGTCGATGCTTTGCAAACCAACTGAATCCGCTATTGTGGGCACCCAGCCGTCCGCGCCCGTAAACGTAAGCGCATCAGCTCCCGTCAGCACAAGAGCATCGGCCCCAGTAAGGACCAATCCCTCCGCTCCGGTCAGCATAAGTGCGTCGGCTCCGGTCAACACCAGCCCCTCAGCCCCGGTCAGCACGAGGCCGTCCGCCCCGGTCAAGACCAGTCCCTGGCCTGGAATAAACGTAATTCCAGCAAATGCGGGGATTGGGGAATTAACCACCAGAAGTAGAGACAGCAAAACAGCTAAGCCTGGGGAGGTGATTCGTCTCATTTTCGACTCCATTGCCTATATTCATTGTTTTTGTTAGCAACAAGGGACAGTTTAGAGACACCTCTTGAACTAAACTTGAACTCAATTATTCAGGTCTTTAAGACGTGGTCGCGCCCCGGGATCGGGTGGGCAAAGCAAGCCAGACCGCCGCCGTCGCTTCGAATCTGATTAATGCTGAAGTCTTTTTGTGTGGGACTCTTAAGGCCTGGGGAAAAAGCTTCTCGGACTGCCGCTGATTGGAATCCCTACACGTTCTGAGGAGGACCAGGTAAAAAGGTCCGCAAGGCTGGAGCAAGCGCCACTTCTCCCGAGAGAATATTTGCGAGAATCGCCTCATTTTCAATGACGGAACGTACCGCCCGAGTGAGGAGCAAGCCCGATGCCACAGCGGCTGAGTGCCGAATAGATTTAGATCTCGCGCGCATACTGTTCCTTCATCCTCAGTTGATCAGGAATTCCAAATCTCAATCATTTATGAGCGAGTCGTACTTAGTCACGGTAGCGGGCAGAGGAGCGACTCCCAGCTCGGTTCGAAGCATCTTGCGCAGCCGGTCGAACTGCTCTATAGCTGCCGCTCGGTTTCCCATCCGCACGAGGGCCTCCATAAGCTGGCAATGCACATCTTCGCGGTACGGGTCGCGCTGCAAGATTGTCTGCGCATATCTGATGACCAAATCGTGATCACCTAGCTCGGCGTAATAAGAAGCCAGTTCCTTGAGCGCCTCAAGATAAAGATCGCGGTAGTAGCTTCGAAGCTCCTCGGCCCAGTCGTAGTAGAGATCTTCAAGAAAATCACCGCGGTAGAGCGCAACCGCTTGAGCGGTCACTCGCGCAGCATCTTTCGAATCTCCGCTCCGGCGCTTCTCTTTAGCATCAGCAAGCAGCCGCTCGAGCTCCTCGGTGTCAAACTGATAGCGGTATTGAGGATTGAGCAGATATGCGCCTTCGCGATAAAGGATGAAATCTTTCTTTATCACCTGATCGCGATTGAGCGCCTTCCTCACGTGCGAAATCATGGGATGGAAATTCTTGGCGATGGTATCCGCGTCCGAATCGGGCCAGAAGATATCCACGAGCGAGTCCTTGGTCGCCCGGTGGTTGCGACGAGAGGCGATATGACAAAGGATGTGAAGCGACTTTGACAACCGCCATGCGTCTTCGCGCGATGGTTCAGCCTGGTTACGGTATACCTCGATTGGACCCAGCATGTTTACAGTGAGATCGAATGCGGGCCGCTCGATATTGGTGTTGAATCGAGGCTGAGGTGCTGTTATCGCGATGCTTTGAGCGACGGCCGGGACTCCAGCCTCCAACGTCTTAGCCTGGTCGTGCAGGAGTCGCGTCAGATACTCACTCGCGAGGTTCGCTGAGATCGCCGCGCGGAAGAGCAGCGGCGACTGCGCAGCCTCCGACGAAAGCCAGTATGAATAATCATATTGAAGTGACAACTCGACCGCGCGAGCAAGCTTAGCCAGCGCATCATCCGGCCGGCTCGTCTCCCAAAACAACCGCGCCAGCGACGTTGTCGCCCGCGCTTCAAAGTAATGAAGGTTGTGCGCGAGCGTTAGCTCAAGGGCTTCAACAAGCGAGGCTTCGGCAGCATCACTTCGGCCGGCCGCCATCTCGATCCGCCCGCGACTGATAAGCGCGGTTGAACGCTCGGCTGCCGAACCGTCCCGCCGAACCTGGTAGTACATCTCGGCGTCGCGTTCAGCCGATGCTATCTGGCCCATCTGAAGAAACAATGTGGCGCGCTCGTCCAGAAGTTCCCGGTCGGTGAGCGACAACCCTGCCTCGCGATATGCGCGCGCAGCCTCATTGTAGAAATCTAGGGACTTGCCGTAATCGCCTCGTTCTCGATAGAGATTCCCGAACGCCTCGAGAGTTTCGGCGGTCGCTGTAAGCAGATTGAACATGCGGCAACGTTCGAGCGCGTGTTCCAGGTGCAGCTCAGCTTCACCAAGGCGGCCCTGTGCCATCTTGAGGCGCGCGAGATTCAAGTGTGCTATTGCTTCCTGTGGGAAGGGCGCATTCTGTTCTTGAACGGCAATCTGCGCGGAGCCATCCTGCCGCGGTTCGATCATCTGGCTGATCCAGTGTATTGCTTCATTCAGGTCGCCTTCCCTCGAGTAGGGTAGCCCGAGATTGTGCAGAACTATTCGAGTGAAGCGATCTTCGCCAGCCAGGCGCGCCTCATCCAGAGCCGCCCGCCAGCTTTCTATAGCACCGCTGGTGTCCTGCGACGATTTGAACCGACAGAGGCCGATGACGTTGAAACAGCGCGCGCGCAGGAAGTGAAGGTCGGGAGCAATCTCAATGGCCGAAGACGCCAGCTCGACGGCTCGATCCAAATCGCCCGCGCGGCGAGCTATGTATGCCTGGCCACGAAGCGATTCGGCCAAAACGTCTCGGTCGCCGGACTCCGTGGCAAGCGGCGACGCTCGATTGTAAAGCGCGAGAGCCAGCTGGCTGTCGCCTTCGATCATCGCGACGTCGGCGCGGGCAATGAGAGCGCGCTCGCGGCCTACGAATGATTCGTGAGGAACGAGCTCGAACGCCCGCTTTATCACTTCAAACCGTCCGAGCCTGACGAGCTCCGCGCCTTGTTCGGCCAGCAGATCC
>DATMCM010000030.1:0-6321 GCA_035558335.1 Blastocatellia bacterium
GGTGCTCGAAGAGGGCGATGTTGCGGCGGGAGATTCGATCGAATCAGCGAGCCGTGATTCGGCCGCCATCTCAGTCGCCGAAATAACAAGCCTGTACGTGGATGAGGAGCCCGATCTTCGCTTGATGCGGCGAGCGATGCAGGTCGAAGCGCTTCCGGTGAGCTGGCGAAAATACTTCTCAAAGCAATTGGGTCAATGACTTGCCTGGCCAGCCCGGTATGATCGCTATTGCATGAGTCGCTCCCTTTCGCTGACTCGGTGCCGTAGCGGAAACAGTGCGAACCTGAGCCCAATTCGCAATCCAACGAGGAGAGCCTGGTCTGATGTCCTCGCAACTTTCCGTCGCTAGTGGCATTCATTTTGTGCTAGATTAACCGAGCGCCCAAATAGCTTGAGCGAGGACCAGATTGATCACTACAGCCGGCCAGCTCGAACAACTCCAGTCAACAATCGAGAGTGTTATCCGCGGCAAGTCCGATATCGTACAACTCTCGCTAGTGTCGCTTCTTGCAGGCGGCCACCTGCTGATCGAAGACGTGCCCGGCGTCGGCAAGACCACTCTCGCCCAGGCGCTCGCGCGAAGCTTTGATTGCAGCTTTCAACGAATCCAGTTCACTTCCGATCTGCTGCCTTCGGACATCGTCGGGCTCGAAGTTTACAATCAAAAAGAAAGCGCGTTTGAGTTCAAGCCCGGGCCGATTTTCGCTAACGTCGTACTGGCCGACGAGATCAACCGGACAACCCCGAAAACACAGTCGGCATTGTTGGAAGCGATGGCGGAAGGTCACGTCACCGTCGAACAGGAAACCTATCAGTTGCCGCGGCCGTTTCTGGTGCTCGCAACGCAGAACCCGATCGAGCATCATGGCACTTATCCGCTTCCCGAATCGCAACTCGATCGGTTTATGATGCGGCTGCGGATGGGCTATCCCGAGATGGAAGATGAGAAAACCATCTTGCGGAAACAGTCTCTGAACGGGGCCGTCGATCACATCACCCCGGTCATGCACAGCGGAGATGTGCTTGCGCTTCAACACGAGTCCCGAGAGGTAGCGGTCGATGAAAGCCTGGTCGACTATTTGATCCGCATCGTGCGCGCTACTCGCGAGGCCGAAATCCTCGACCTCGGGGTGAGCCCCCGCGGTAGCCTTGCGCTCTATCACGCGTCGCAAGCGCTGGCGTTCATCGAAGGCCGCGACTTCGCGATTCCCGACGATATCAAGCGACTGGTCGTTCCGATTTTTGCTCACCGAATCGTTGTCAACTCGCGCTACTCTACCGGGCTTCGCCGCTCGGACGAAGCCGAAGCCGCGCTCCAGGAAATCCTTAAAACCGTCAGCGTGCCGCTGTGAGGTGAAGTAATGAATCGGCACGCGTGGCGCGACTTTCTTATCACCGTCTTCTTTCTCGGCCTCGCATTCATCATCGCAGTTCTCAGTTCGGTTTTGTCCGAGCAAAATGGGCGGCTTGCCGCGGTTGCCGCGGCCATTTCCCTGTTGCTGGCGCTGATCGGCGCCTTGTACATAATTCCTCGCCTCGCGCGAAACATCAGGCTGGAGATACTTCGCTTCGCCATCAGGACTTCGGTGACCGTTGAAGGACTGATGTTCATCGTCTTTCTGGTAATCATCGGGTTCGCCGCGTGGAACGCAGGAAACAACCTGCTCTATCTGGTGCTTTCGGCGATGATCGCGTTTCTGATAGCCGCGAACTTTCTCGCGCGGATCTCACTGGTCGATGTCGCGGTCCAGCTCAGGTTTCCGGATCACATCTTTGCCGGCGAGCCGGCGACGATCACCGTTACGCTTGCGAATCACAAGCGCTTAATGCCCAGCTACAGCTTGATGGTTGAAGCTCTCTCGGAGACCCGCGAGGAGGGCAGTGAAACCGCGCGCCCAGGCGACGGGGCGAGTTCTCTCGCCGCCGCGTCCTCTCGCCCCGTCTCCTCGTCCGGCTCAACTTCCTGGGGCAGCGGGCTCGGCAAGCTTGCGTACTTCGTTCTCGCACCCGCGCACTCGAGCGTTCGCCAGCGCACCGAGCACACTTTCAAACGCCGGGGCCGTTACCCGATCACCGGTTTTCGAATAGCGACAAAATTCCCTGCGGGCTTTTTTAAGAAGTGGAAAAGGATCGACGCAACCGGTGAGATTCTCGTTTATCCCAGACCTCAGCCGCTGGACGATTTCTATCACGCTCTGCCGATGCTCGCGGGAAGGATTCAGAGTCACGCGCGCGGCTCGGGCGACGATCTGTACAGCATTCGGCGCTATCACCCTTCCGACCATATGCGAAACATCGACTGGAAGGCGACGGCGAAGTCGATGCAGATGATGGTGCGCGAACAAATGCGGGAAGACGAGTGGCGATTAACCATCGTCTTCGACACGGTGATGCCTCAGGTTTCCAGCACGCCCGGCCGCCCGCTTAATACCGTCGAGAGTGGCCCTCGTTCCGCTAGTGTCGAAGCTGACACCGCCGACGGCGACGACGAAGCAGAGCAGGAACCGAACCCGCTTCAGGAGAGATTCGAACGCGCCATCGTGATGGCTGCTTCGCTCGCCAATCACTTTATACTCGAAAGGGCGGACGTCGAGTTGATAACCACATCGGCGGAACGGAACGTCCCGACCGGCTCGGGGCAGGAGCATCTGTACAAGATTCTGAAGTCGCTTGCGACGCTCCAGCCAACACATAAGGACGAAGTCGAACCGGCAAAAGTTGGCCGAAGTCGATCGTGGAAATTGTTGGGACGTCGCCGTGCGGTGGAAGATAAAGCCTCAAATGCCACCCGCTTGGTGACTGGCAGGACTGACGGAGGTATCGCGTGGCGGTTGCTGGAGGAGGTACCGGTGCTCCGCGACGACCGCCGCTTCAAAGTGTTGATCACTTCTTCGGCTAAGGGGACGATACCGGCTCACGTGTGGCGCAGCGCTCATGTAGTTTTTATGGACGATCTGTGAAGGGGTGAATAGTGAATAGTGGTTAGTGGTTAGTGGTCAGTGGTTAGTGGTCAGTGGTTAGTGATTAGTGGTTAGTCGCGGCAGATACTCGACAGCTTCATACTTTACTGATCACTAACCACTGACCACTATCCACTAACCACTGAGCACTGACCACTAACCACTGTCTTAATGGATACCTACTTTCGAACAACGTCATATGCGCTCGTAGCCACCGCGTTTATCGCGCTGGCGCTGACCCGCGAGCTTGACGCCATCTCGATCGTGCTTTACTCCGCGGCGCTTGCCTTCTGTTTCTACCGCGACGCCCGACAGGCAACGCGGCTTCGGTTGCGCGAGTGGATGTGGCGCGCGCTGTCGATCGCCTATGTGCCCTTCGTGTTCGTTGATGCGGTCTTTTTGAGCAGGTCGCGAGCGCTGGCGCTGGTTCACATGACGTTGTTCGTTTCGGCGGCGAAGCTCTTCCAGACTAAACGGGACCGCGACTGGGTGTTTCTGTACTTGATCTCGTTCTTTCAGATGCTGCTGGCCGCCGGGCTGACTTTCAATGCGATCTTTGTGGCGTCGCTTGCGGCGTTCTTGTTCTTCTTCATGTCCACGCTCGCCGCCTTCGAGATAAGACGCACTCGTCGCGAGGTCTCGCAACTCGATGAAGAGGTCACCACCCGCTTAAAGGAACCGCTCCGAGTGAAATACGGAGCGAAAGACGAGCCCCGCAAGCGTCGAAGAGTACGCGCCCGGTACCTTCTCGGTGCCTCGTTTGTGCAACTGGTGATAGTTGCGACGCTCACTTTACCCTTTTTCTTTCTCATCCCAAGGCTGGGCAGCGGCAGCATAGCTCGCGGATTCGGCGACGATGATTCAATCACTGGCTTCTCGGATCGCGTCGAACTGGGCCAGGTCGCGAGCATCAAGAAGAGTCAACGCGTGGTGATGCGCGTGCAACTCGATCGCAGACCGTCACGCTATTTGCGTTGGCGAGGCATCGCGCTCGAACGATACGACGGGCACGCCTGGAGTCTGTACGACCCGAACTCGAAGCGCAGCAGCACAGAAATGCAGGGTGCAACGATCGGGGGGGAACGTGCTTCGAAGGACCCGCGCTTCGAGTTTGTCCACGTTCTCGTTGACAGGTACTCCTGCCCCGGCAGCTTGCCCGAACGAAGACCGGTGCGCGAGCCCCTCGAGCAACGATTTGTGAGGGAGCCCCTCGACACGCCTACGCTGTTTGCCGCACTAAAGCCGGTAACGCTGCGGGGCGCAATGGCCATTATTCAACAGGACATTTACACCGGCGCGCTCTCGGCCGACGGCTTGAAGGGCCGAACGGTTTACTCGATCATTTCCGACCTGAGCCTTCCGACGGAGCAGGAGCTCCGCGCCGACTCGCCGGCCGCTTCGCCCGAGTGCATCAGGCGGCTCTATACCTACGTCGACAAGCGCAAGCTCGATCCGCGCATTTCGCAACTTGCGCACGAGATCACTCGCAACGCGCCGACGCCCTATGACAAGGCGAAGGCGATCGAAGACTATCTGAAAACCAGATTCCGCTACACCCTCAACATTACGATCAACGGAGAAGATCCGCTCGCGGAGTTCTTGTTCGACGTGCGCGAAGGTCACTGCGAGTACTTCGCCACCGCGATGGTGGTAATGCTTTGGACCCTCGATATTCCCGCTCGCATCGTGAACGGGTTTCAGATGGGCGAGTACAACGATCTCAACAACCTGTACACCGTCCGCGACAGCGACGCGCATTCGTGGGTTGAAGCGTATTTCCCTCGCAACCAGGCATGGATCGAGTTCGACCCCACGCCGTCTTCGGGCATTAACGACTACTCGCAAGGCGGATTCTTGTCCCGCTTCAGGAAGTATATGGACGCGATGGAGGTCTTCTGGCTCGACTATATCGTGACCCTGGACAGCGACGAACAAGCGTCGATAATGGTGGACCTTCAGCACCGGCTTCTGACGCTTAAGGATCGAGCGCTTGCTTACTATGTCCGGGTGAAACTCTGGGTGAGCGAACTGGCTGGTAACCTGGTTCTCAGACGGGTGTGGACCGTCGGCGCGCTGCTCAAGCTAAGCGGCGCCGTTGTATTCACGATGCTCGCCGCGCTCGGATTCTACGTCTGGGTAGCATACAGGAAGCAGCGTAAGCTCGCTCCAACCGGCTACGGTCCCTGGTGGCGTCGGCTCTTTATCCTCCCAACCTGGCGAAGCAAGCGATTCAGAAAGGGTGATCCTCGCCAGTCTGCAGTTTTGTTCTACGAACAAATGTTGGCTGTGGCGAAAGGCGGCGGATTGGTCAAGCAGCCTTACCAGACGCCGGTCGAATTTGCGACGGGCTCAGCAATGCCCGAGATACAGCAGATCACCGCGCTGTACAACCGAGTCCGCTTTGGCAGCTCGCGACTGGATGAAAGCGAAGTCAGGCGAGTGTCGAGCTTGCTGGCGAGTCTCAAGAACCGAGTGCGCGGGAAGTGAACCGCTTCTGTCACGAAATCGGTTCGCAGAGCCGCATTCAATAGCACATTACCTGGAGACGCTGAGCCTAAGGCAGTGCATACCAGTTATGCGTTTCGCCGTCGTCTCGGCGTTTTTTGCGGCCGGCGGCAAGTTGTGCACATCGCCACCCGTCCTCGGCCGCGATGTTTGACAATCAGCTTCGCGCCGAAATAGCATAGCTCGCTACGAGAAAGGTCAGCGGGCATGAAAATCTACGACGTAACAGTTCCAGTTTCCAGGGAACTGGTCGTCTACCCCGGGGATCCACAAGTCAAGATCATCAGCAGAACTGCAATCGGCAAGAACGACGCGCAATGCAACCTGAGCCGGTACTCGTTCAGCTCGCACGCGGGCACTCATGTCGATCCGCCGTCTCACTTTATCGATAACGGCGTCACGGTGGACAATCTCCCGCTCGATTTGTTGATGGGCCGAGCGCGAGTCGTCGAGGTGACCGCCCCCGTTATCGACGAAGCGGTGCTCGAGGAGTTCGACTTCACTATCGATGCTCGCGTCCTGTTCAAGACTAGAAACTCGTACTTGTGGAGTCAGAAGAAGTTTGTCGAGGACTATGTTTACATTACACCCGGCGCCGCAGGCGTCCTCGTCACCGAAGGCATCAAGGTGGTCGGCATCGATTATCTGTCGGTCGACAAATTTGGGGATCAGGAGTCCAGGACACACCTCAGGTTGCTCAAGGCCGGGGTGGTGATAATCGAAGGACTCGATTTGCGCGAGATCGAGCCGGGCGACTATGAGATGTTCTGCCTTCCCTTAAAGATCAAAGACGGCGACGGCGCGCCCGCGAGAGTGGTTCTACGGCAGAACTAAGGGAGAGGGCCCATCGTTGCAA
>DATMCM010000031.1:0-3186 GCA_035558335.1 Blastocatellia bacterium
GGCGTCACGGCGGCGCTCTATGGTGAGATCACGCTGAAAGACGGCCGTGTCGAGCAAACCAACTTCGATACTTACCAAATCCTGCGCATGAATGAGGCACCGGCCATTGAGGTCCACATCGTCCAGAGTTCCGAGCCGCCGGGCGGGATGGGCGAATGCGGGACTTCGGCGATCCCGCCCGCAGTGACCAATGCGATCTTTGCGGCAACTGGCAAGCGCTTGCGAAAGCTGCCGATCGACACGACCGCGTTGAAGCAGCCGGTGTGAGCAAAGCACCGTCCGCGTTGCGCCCTCCAAGGAGTGAAGCACATGCCCTGGATCAATTTAACACTTCGTCGTGGTGCTGCACTTCCTAAACCGGTCCCACCGGTTGGGTGGCTGAATTGGGTCACGATGTTGCAGATCGGACGTCACCTGAACGTCCTCGGAAACGGAATCCCTTCCTGAAGACGCAAAGGATCTAAGAACGTCCCCAGGCGCAGCGAGCATTTCTCAGCCCGATCAAAAAGGACAGACACATGTCGCAGCAGACAGTCCTCACC
The DNA here is from genome assembly GCA_035558335.1 of Blastocatellia bacterium. Taxonomy (GTDB): domain Bacteria; phylum Acidobacteriota; class Blastocatellia; order UBA7656; family UBA7656; genus Onstottus_B. The sequence continues at coordinate 543 of DATMCM010000031.1, forward strand.
TCCGGAGTCTCCGACGAAGCACGTCTGCTGCTGCGCGAATTTTCGCACCGGATCAACAATGAGTTCGCTTCGGCCATTGGCGTGATTTCCATCGCTGCGGCGCGCTCCGCCGATGACGAGGCCAAGGTCGCGCTTGCCGCTGTTCGGGATCGGCTGCAAAATTACGCATTGGTGCACCATGCGTTGCAGTTGCCGAAGGATGTCAGCTGCATCGACGCGGCCGCATATCTCCGACAACTATGTTGGGCAATCAGCCGTTCAAAACTGGAACGCAATGGCATCGAGCTCCGGTTCGTGGAGCGCACATTCCGGATGAATTCCGAGCGCTGCTGGCGGCTGGGTTTGATCGTGTCGGAGCTCATCACGAATGCAGAGCGTCACGCGTTCCGTAACGGCGGAGGCTCGATTCGCGTCGAGTTGCTCCCATCGTTGTCGTTCGTCGAATGCCGAGTCACGGACAACGGCACGGCCGAGGCAAATGCCCGACCCGGGCATGGACTCAAGATAGTAGAAGCGCTTGCAAAGAGCCTCGGCGGCACGATCGATCAACGCTTCGGACCACACGGCGCGACGGCGGTCCTGATTTTCCCGGCTGACATGGACACCAGTGAGCGGTTGGCCTGATGCGCGAGCCATTGTCCCTACATTTATCGTTTCACAAAAGGCAAAGGAGGTCGATCCATGCCGCTCGCTAAAATCCACGTTGTCGAAGGCCGTTACGACGAGGGCCGGATCGCCAAAGTGTCCGGCGCTATCCAAGCGGCCTTTGATGAACACGCTTCGCGTGCCGCCCGAAGACTTCTACCAACTCATCTTTGAATTTCCTAAGAAGCGGTTTCTCCACACACCGTCGTTTGCCGGCATGCATTATACCGACGACCTGATTATCCTCGATCTTACGTTCATTGAAGGGCGCTCGAAGGAGACGCGGCTCGCACTCTTGAAAGACGTCAACAGCCGCGTCGCCGCGGCGGCACGCGTATCGCCGGACGACTTGATGATCACGCTCTACGAAGCTCCCGGCGAGAATTTCTCCTTTGGTCAGGGCGAGGCGCAGCGCGCCAACGCCGTCCGCCCGACTTCGGGAAAAAAGACATGAGTGAGCTTCTCTCGAATTACACGCGCACTGGTTTGCCTGATTCACTTCACGGCCGAACTCGTGGATCACCGAACCGCGTGTGATCGTTGGAGAAAGCGAGATGACTGAAGTCGCAACAAAAGATATCTTGCTGAACTGGGACGTGTTCGTGACTCCCGGCATACCCGTTGTCACCAGGGCCGAAGTGCCTCCAGGGTCCGAACGACGAATGTTCTCACCCATATCGTCAACTCTCATCTATGGAAAGCGCGACGCCGTCCTCGTCGACACTTTCATCACCGTCGAGCAGGTACGCGCCCAGATGGATTGGGTCGCAGCGCGCGCTAAGAACCTGACGATGATTTACGCTACTCATGGCCACGGCGACCACTTTTTCGGCGCCGGTGCATTTCTGGAGCGATTCCCGGGCGCCCGCTTTGTTGCAACGCCGGACATAATCGAGATCATGCGCCAGCAGACATCGCCCCAGTACCTAACGTCGTTTTGGAAGAGGCGTTTCCCCGGCCAGATTTCCGATCATCTTGTGATCGCCGAAAAACTGGCTGGAAACGTGATTCGCCTCGAGGGTCACGATCTGATCGCTGTGCCCCTCGGACATACCGATACTGACAACACAACCTGTCTGCAAGTTCCGTCTATCGGGTTGGTCGTAGCGGGTGACGCCGCGTACAACGACGTTCACCTGCACCTCGGCGAATCAAATGAAAAAACGCGCCGCGAGTGGATTGCCGCCCTCGATAAGATCGAGGCACTTAAGCCTCGCGCGGTGATCGCCGGGCACAAGCGACCTGGGGCCGAGGATAGCCCCAAGATCATCGAAGAGACCCGGCAATATATCCGCGATTTCGATAGTATGGTCGAGACCACAACGACCGCTCGGGAGCTCCACGACAAGATGCTGGAGCTCTATCCGTCTCGGGTCAATCCTGGCGCGCTCTGGGCTTCGGCGCTCGCGATCAAGCGTTGATCTTTCAATCAAATTTCTTTGAGCACCTTGGATGACTACAGGATCCCCGAGCATGACCAAACCGGACACAACGTTGGCTGATCCATCGCATATGAAATTCTGGGGAATCTAGCACAGGAAGTCAGGCTCGCGGCCTTCCTGTATTTGTCTTTATCCCTGTCTGCGCACGGCCAGGCTGCGGAAGGGCGTTCTGGCAACGCCGCGACCTCCGCAGGAATGATGTCGATGCGACAAGCTCCCAGAAAACGATGATGGCCCAAAGCGCGGCAATTGCCGAATGGGGCAAGTGCCAGGAGAACGATTGCTGAGTTCAATCTATCACTCAGCCGACCTGGTCGCGAATGAGAACAACGACTTCATTGGAAGCTGCGGTGTGACCCTTGTCGCGCCGACTGATACCAAAGTATCGACGACACCATCGTCCAATGGATTCGCGAATGGGAATGAGCCAACTACAAACGATCAAAATCGATGGCATGTCTCGTGAGGAGACAACGGTTCGTTCACTCACTCCGCCTGAAGGACATGAAGATGAAAGACTCGAAAGCTCTGCTGTTGGAATATCTCGCCTCGATCCG
>DATMCM010000032.1:0-5771 GCA_035558335.1 Blastocatellia bacterium
ACGCCCTGCCACCCAATCGACAGATTGCTTCTGGGCTCATCCCGGTCACGGCCTGCACAGCCGTGGGTCGGGTCCCTGTTTGACTTGGTAACAGCCCAAACTCGTCTCACAGGGCTTGGTTCTGATTTACTTGGCCAAGCAAGAGCGCATCATCGGCGTCAACATCACCGCGCTGACGGCGCTCACCCGGCTTTTCCTGCTGGCAATGCTCGAGCGCTGATGCGGACAGATTCTCAACGTCGCCTCAGTAACCGGTTTCCTGCCCGGTCCGCTGATGAGCGCTTACTTTGCCACCAAACATTATGTGCTCGCTTTCTCGGAAGCATTGATCGAAGAGTTGCGAGGCAGCGGGGTAACGGTGACGGCGCTTTGTCCGCCGCCGGTTCACAACCTCGTTTGCGTCAGGCGCGCAGGTTGCGCCCAGCAGTTGCATGGCAACCACTCTATTGAGTGAGTTATTGGCGATCAGCTTGCGCGAGATTGATGTCGCTGAAGGTAGCCCTTGAGCCACCACACGCTGTTCTCTTTCCTGATGCGATGAGAGGTAGCCTTCCGCGAACGGCCTGAATAACCGTCTTCCGGCCGCCAAATAAAGGCTCGATTGTCGCACGATCGAGGAGCGATTCAAGGCGCCAAAGCCGAATCGAGTGGCGATGCTGTGGGGCGGTTTTCAAGAAATCAGGGGCATCTGATGAGCGCTCGTTCCGGCTTAAGGTTTTGAACTGCCATGCTTCAACAGTCGTCGGCGACTCGCCGGCCGGGCAAGCGAAAGTCGAATTGTCAGTAACTACTATGCCCATCATTCTTCCTCATGAAGCTCCCCGATCAACTTGAGGAGCATGGCCGGAGCAGTGCAGCAACGTTTTAATGGTTTGCAAAGGATAATTTACTATAGATCTCGGAACGGGCTGGAAAGATGCGATTGGAAAAGGCAGTAAGCTAGCGTAATATGTCACCAGATGTGTGACCGAGAGAAAGAGGAAGCTTTGAGGTGGTCGCGATGAGTGGGTTTTCTGGGAGTTATTGGTGGCCAGGGACGGAATTGAACCGCCGACACGCGGATTTTCAGTCCGCTGCTCTACCAACTGAGCTACCTGGCCACTCTCTTGAGAATTGGTCGCTCAAGTCAAGGCGTGATCATAGCCAATCGAAACTAACACTGTCAAATTCACTATCGTTTCGGTGACGGGTTCACTATCGCGTCGTTGAGGATTTACTTTCATTTCGGTCAGATTATTACGCCCGGCGGCGCCGTTCGCAGCTTGTGAGATTTCACCCGCTTATCAAATTTCACCGCTCGTTCTTTCGAATGTACAAAAGATAAAACAGCGCCCATCCGATGAATGCCACGACGCAAACGATCCCAACAATCAGAAAGAGCACGGTGCGGCCGCGATAGTAACTGTAAAAGTTGAAGGCCCCCAACAAACCGATCAGCAACCAGAACTCCAGAAATATCTTGAGGCCCCGATTCCCTTCTTCGCTCATCCTCTACCTCAAACTGAAGTTGAACCTTCGTGGTCCGATACCCCCGACTGCATCTGAAGAGGAGACAGTATACTAATCTCGGACTTTCGTTGACAGCTACAACCCCAGTTTGTACTATCACTCGCCTCCCAAGCAGAGAACCATGAGGACTCAATGTCTCTTCTTCAAGCAATCATCCTCGGCCTTGTGCAAGGCCTCACCGAGTTCATTCCCATCAGCAGCACCGCCCACCTGACGATAGCGGGAAAACTGATGGGCGCTATCAACCCACAACACCCGGATCAGTGGACGGCGTTCATCGCAGTCATTCAACTGGGTACTCTGATCGCGGTGATCCTTTACTTCTGGAACGACATCCTCAGTATCATTGTTGGTTTTGTGACGTCGAACCTCGGGATAATAACCCGTCGTCCGGTAGACGCTGCGTCGAGGAGACATGCCTGGCTGGGTTGGCTAATCATCATTGGAACCGTGCCTGTCGCGGTGGTAGGTCTGTTGTTCAGGCATCAGATCGAAGGCGCCTTAACCAAAAACCTCTGGGTGATCGCCGCGAGCCTGATCGGGCTCGCGCTGGTGCTGACCGTGGCCGAGGTAGTGGGCAGGCAGCGGCGCGGTATGGACGAACTGAGGATCTCGGATGGGATCATCGTTGGTATAGCTCAATCGTTTGCGCTGATCCCGGGCTCGTCGAGGTCGGGCAGCACGATCGCCGGTGGCTTGTTCGCCGGGCTCAAGCGGGAGACGGCAGCCCGATTCTCATTCTTGCTTTCGATACCCGCGATCGCCGCAAGCGGTCTCCTTGAGCTTCCGAAGGCCCTGCGATCTGTCGACACTCAGTGGCTCCCACTGGTTGTTGCCACCAGTGTTGCCGGCGTGTCCGGTTATTTGACGATTGCGTTCCTGCTGAGGTACCTGGCACGACACACGACTTGCGTATTTGTGGGATACCGAATCGCGCTCGGATTTCTACTTCTTTTCCTGTTGGTTTCGGGACGAATGAATCCGTGACAAGCCTGCCGGAAATCACCAAAACTTGAGTCGATGCAGCCAGGCGGACAGAACCTGGGTAAGACTGCGTTTTGGTACGACCAACCGTATTCGCTCGCCGGCCCGTTCGATAAGTTTGACGCGGCCAAGCACCCGATGAATGGGAACTGGTCCGTCGCTGTGAGCCGCAGCGTCACCGCGAGTTACCACGGCCCGCTCAGAGGATGGCCGCTCGACACGCACCACTCGATGAATCACGGCCGTGTCGAAACGGCTATGATAAAGAACGATGTCGCCGTGTCTAATTGGCTCGTCGGTGATGGGCTCGACGGTGATGATGTCGCCGTCTTCGATCGCGGGGCTCATGCTGCTGCCGCTCATGCGAAGTTCAACGGGCAGGTTTCTGGAAAGTAATTGCCGAGCTTGTTCGAGAAAATCGGGCGTCTCTAAAGTGACCTCGCGCCCTCGCCCCGCCTTAATACCATCATAGGCGCGCATTGCTGTTTCTCCCTTTGCCTCTCAACCGCGAATGATCGCTCTGTCAGCTTTGAACCTCTGACGAGGTGGCTTACAGCTTAGTCGAATAATAGCGCAACCAAAGATTCGCGAAAAGGAAAAAACCCACCGCTGGCGCTCGGTTCAAAAGAATCGAGGGAGGTTCACTAGTCCGATGGCTCATTTCGACAGCGTGTCGCTGCGTCGAAAGAGCGCCACTTTTCCGTCATCCGAGGTCATCCTCAATTCTTCCCCGCCGGCGGATAATGTGAACTTGTGCGTCTTCTGAAGAGGCGGATTGTGGATTTGATTCTCCATTGCCTTCGTTCTGCCCACTCCCTTTGACATCTGAATCGTCAAGACAAGCTTGTCGTCGCCGTCGACGCGGTACTGACCGGAGTCAGTGTGATAGACCGTGCCCTTCTTCGATGAGGCGCGACTGTAAGTGCCATCTGCTGAAAAGTAAATCACCGTCTTGAATTCGCTGATCAGGTTCACGACGCCCTTGTCGTGGATTTCGCTCATCACGTAAGCGCCGTGGAGTTTCGGCGCTGCGGCAGTTCCTTTTTCCGGAGCGCTTCCGGCCGATTTTGGTGAAACCTCGGATTGGGTAGGGCTCGCAGCTGGAGGTGAAGCGTTCGAGTTGATGGGCGTGGCGGGTTTCTCGTTTGTTGCTGACGTGGGCTTGTTGCAGCTCGCCGCGACCAGTGTTGCGAGTAATAGAATGATTAGTTGAGCAAATTCTCTTGATCTCATAGTGGGAGCCTTGTCGATGAATGAATCATTTCTTTGTTGGGTTTTCCGGTTTCTTTCGCGGAAGCTCTTGAGCGCGGATTCGTTGGATGGCCTGAGCTGCAGCACCGCGCACATCCTGGCTGGGGTCTGTGTCTATGAGTCGTTCGAGCTTAGCGACGGCTCGCTGATCGCCGATCTCTCCAAGTCCGGCGGCAGCCGACTGCCGCACCTCGTCATTCTGGTCTGCCAGAGCATCGGTCAGTGCCTCGACTGCGCGTCTATCTCGAAAGCGTGCAAGCGCGGCGATGGTCTTCTTTCGGACGGCAACTGAGCCGCTTCGCTGAATCGAGACTATGGGATCGATGGCCGCCGCGTCTCCGATTTTTCCGAGCGCCTCTATAGCTTCGAGCCGGGCGCCGGATGTGTCGGTCTCGATCAACTGAACAAGCGGCGCAACCGCTTCCGTCGAGCCGATGTCGCCAAGCGCCTCGGCTGCCAGTTGTCTAACAGACGGCCTGGAATCCTTGAGCGCAGCGACGAGTTTGGGAATCGCTATGGGACCCAGCCGAGCAAGTGACACCGACGCCTGCGCGCGAAGCGTACTCGACTCATCTCGCATCAGCGTCAATAGCGGAGCAACGGCCCGCTCACTTGCCGTTTCGCCAAGCGATCTGACCGCGGCGGCTCGCACGTTGGCGTTTGAATCTGACAGTGCGTCGAGGACTCTGTCGATGGCGCGAGTGGACCGGGCGCTGCCCAGCGCTTCGATCGCTGCTTCTCTCGTGGAAGGCGTCGACGAACCAGCCATCTCGAACAGCTGATCGAGTGCCGCTTCCCCCATCTGCGAAAGCGCGCGTGCTGCTTGCTGCCGGACAAAGTATCTTTCATCTCGAAGCAGCAAAGTAAGGCTCTTGATCGCTCGCTTGTCGCCTATCACACCAAGAGCGTACGCCGCCGACGCACGCATCTCGGGCGTAGTTCCCTTCTCTTGTAACACCGCAAGAAGCGAGTCCACCGACGGAGAGCCAATCCGGAAGAGCACGCGCGCGGCGCGCTCCCGATCACCTTCGCGCGGCGACCGAAGCACCTCAACAACCGGGGGAACGGCGATCGCGCCCTGCGCAATCAGAGCTTCAGCGACGTGATAACGAACAACCGGGTCGCGATCACGTAGCGCTTGCGCTAAAGGCTGCACGGCTTCCTCAATCGGGCCTTCAGGCGAAACCCGCGCCAGAACTTGCGCGGCGCGCGAACGGACCCGCGAGTCTTCAGCTGCGAGGGAGACAATCAGCACGCGCGTCGCCTTTGGGTCGCGCATTCTCGCCAGCGACTCAGCTGCCGCCAGGCTCACTTGCGAATCTCTGTCGTTGAGCAATCCTGTCAGCGGGCCAATCGAGCGTGCATCTTTTAGGCTTCCCAGCGCGAACGTAGCCTCCAATCTGACTTCGGAAGCCGGATCGCTCAGCGACCTAATCAATGGATCGAGTGCTCGAGGGTCGGCGAGCGCACCTACCGTTCGCGCGGCTTCGGCACGGACGCGCGCGTCCGGGTCGTTCAACGCGGAGACAGCAAGCGGAACCGCGCCAGGGTCCCCAAGGCGACTCAGCGTTGAGAGAGCCGCCGAGCGAATCTGCCAGTTCGGGGCCGAGAGGTCGGCCGCGACTCGATCTACGGATATTCCTAGCGCCGCAAGCGAGCGGACCGCCGCGTCCCGTACTTGTCGATTCTCGTCCCTAGTCGAGACAAACAGGGCTTCGGCTGCCGTGTGATCCCCGATCAACCCGAGTGACGTTATCGCTGCGACTCGCACTTCCTGTTGCGGGGCGCGTGACGCAGCGATAAGCGAATCAACCGCGCGCCGATCATGCAGTTGCCCAAGAGATTCTGCGATTTTCACTCTTAGCTGCATTTCCTTTGATGTTGCTAGCGCTTCGATGAGTGGCGGGACCGCCTTCGGATCTCCGAGTCGAGCCAGCGTCTCAATTGCGCGCCTTCGGTCCCCGATGCTTCCAGTCGTCAATGCCGCAAGCTGGCTATCAGTAGTCACGTCAACAGCAGCGAGCGCC
>DATMCM010000033.1:0-2675 GCA_035558335.1 Blastocatellia bacterium
CGACGTACACGGCCTTCCATTCGGAGAAGACGTCCAGTACCTGCGTTCCCCCTTCGCGATGGCCGTTTCCTGTAGCCCTGGTTCCACCGAACGGAAGATGAACTTCCGCGCCGATTGTCGACGCGTTTACATAGAAAATCCCGGTCTGCACATCTTCCATCGCTCGGAAAGCGCGGTTAGTATCCGCCGTGTAGATCGAAGCTGACAGCCCATATCTTACGCCGTTTGCGATTTCAATAGCGTGATCCAGATCCCGGCACTCGATCACCGACACGACCGGTCCGAATATTTCCTCCTGCGCGATTCGCATCCTCGCATCGACTCCGGTGAACACCGTTGGCTCGATGAAGTGTCCGTGCTTCAAATCGCCTTTCTCCACTCGATGTCCGCCGCAAGCAAGCGTCGCCTTGTCTTCGCGCTGACCGATCTCGATGTAGCCAAGAATCTTCGAAACCGCGTCTTCATTAATAACCGGTCCCACATCCGTCCTGTCGCTCAAGCCATTCCCGAGTCGCAAACTCTGCGCTCCGGCGACAAGCATGCTCGTGAACTTCTTGGCGACTTTCTTATGGACCACGACCCTCGAAGCCGCAGTACATCTCTGCCCGCTTGTTCCAAAAGCTCCCCAGAGCACTCCCTCGACCGCGAGATCGAGATCGGCATCCTCCATAATCATCACTACGTTCTTGCCGCCCATCTCGAGCGAACAGATCTTGTCGTTTGCCGCAGCCGCCTGGCCGACGATCCGTCCCACATCAGTCGAGCCGGTGAATGAAATCAAACGCACCAGCCGGTGCGAGGTCAGTTCGGCGCCCGCCTCCTCACCGTATCCAGACACAATATTCAACACTCCCGCCGGCACGCCTGCTTCAACGCATGCTTCGACGAAGTTGTAAGTCGAGAGCGGCGTATCTTCGGCGGGTTTGATGACCACCGCGTTGCCGCATACCAGCGCGGGCATGATCTTCCACGAAGGGATAGCCATCGGGAAATTCCAGGGCGTTATCAGCGCTGACACGCCGATCGGTTCGCGAGAGCACATCGCGTATTTGTTTGGAAGCTCGGCCTTCGTGGTAAAGCCGTGAAGCCGCCGGCCCTCGCCCGCGATGAAGTAAGTCATGTCGATCGCTTCCTGCACATCGCCCCGAGCCTCTTTCAGAACCTTGCCCATCTCACGAGTCATAGCACGGGCGAATTCTTCCTTACGACGGATCAGGATTTCTCCCGCCTTGAAGAGAATCTCGGCGCGCCTGGGTGCCGGGACCTTCCGCCATTTCTTGAACGCCTCGGCGGCGGCGTTGACCGCAGCTCCGACATCTTTGACCGATGAGGCGGGGAACTGGCCGATCAGATCGCGGCGGTCTGCAGGGTTGCGATTTTCGATGTACGCGCCCGACGACGGCGGCACCCATTCTCCGTTGATGAAGTTGTGATATTCAGTCGATCTCATTGTTGCTGCTGGCTTGGCCATTTGAGTCTTACCTCTCCGCTCTTAGTTAAGTAATTGCTGCTCAGATGAAACATGAGAGCCGTCGCGGCATGCTCCGGCAATTTGTGACATGCGTAACACGGCGTCGTTTTGTCGGGCGGTTTGCCTTTCTTTGGATGGCGGGCGGGCATAGGCGCGATCTGCGAGTCAGGGGCGTGACACACCAGGCATTCTTCACGTCCGGTGTCGCGGCTCACGCCGGCGTGTTCGGGTCGCGCGCTCACTGCTTTGGGGTGGCGCCCAATGACTGAAAGAACAATGAACAGAGCAACGACCGACACCGCAATGCCGAGAAAGATCAGGTCTTTTCTGTTCATAAGAGCAAGCGTGTATGGCCTTTCAGCCGAGGAGAATCTCGAACCCCGAAATCTAACAAAGCGAACATGGGGTGTCAAGAAAGGGCCTTTCGCATATCCTAAACTATGCCGCAAATTGCATTCTGAAACTTCATCTTGTATATCCTCTACATCACAGCTCGGAAGGAGATAACAGCAAATGAAGACTGCAAGACTGATCAGGATCGCGCTGGCGGTGGTGATCGCTCTGCTGGTCACAATGCCGGTGCTTGCTCGAGCGAAGCGAACCGCGGCGAAACCGGCCGCCGATGCCGCGTTCAACAACGAATTCAAGCAAATGATCGACGAGTATTATTCTGCCTGGAGCACACTCAACCCGGACAACGCGGCAAAGTTTTACGCGAAAGACGCCGACCTAGTGTTCTATGACGTTGCTCCTTTGAAATATAACGCGTGGAGCGAGTACCGCGCCGGCGTAATTAAAGCATTCACCGAACCGATGTCGAGCGGCAAGCTGACGCCGAACGATGACCTCAAAGTCATCAGGCGCGGCAACATCGTCTGGACTACCCTCACCTTTCACCTTACCGCGAAGCCTAAGGCAGGAGGGGCGATGGAGGTTGACTGCCGGCACACTGCGATCTGGGAGAAGCGCGGAAGCAAATGGTTGATAGTTCACGAGCATGTTTCGGCTCCGCTGCCGGGTTAGTGAATCGGACCGACGCTGGCCGGGTCAACCTCCTTAACTACCGGTTCCAAAAAAGGGAGCTCGGACCCGGACTCCCTCATTCAAAACGTTCACATCTGTAAGAAAACCGTCGCCGCCGTCGTGACCTCGGCGGCGACGCTGGAGCTTACTGCTTCGGGCCGACTAACGAGCCGTCTCAAAT
>DATMCM010000034.1:0-3135 GCA_035558335.1 Blastocatellia bacterium
CGGTGCCAGCCACAACCGTAGATGATTCCGCTGGCTGACGGTGTCGCGCGCCTTCTGCAGTGCGACATCCTGCTGGCGCCCAAAAACATATAGCGGGCTGACCGGTGCGTTGAAATATTCGCTTCCAAACATGAAGGCCCGTATGGTGCGGTAAGTGCTGTGGAGATCGAACGGCTCGTCGAGCCTCCAGCCTCGCTCGATGAAGGCAAATAGCGCGTCAATGCCGCGCCCAACGACTACAATATTGAGCGGATCTCCGTTGGTATTACCCGCCTTGTCGGTGGTGCAACAGCGCAGGTGCGCCAGCTTTTCGCGCAGTGCCGCGAGATCGACGTCTTCTACTGTACCAGACGGATAAATGCTTCCGAAGTCGACTTTTTCTATCGCGTATGAGGAGCCCCCGACCGGCAGCACGAACCTGAACCGAAGCATCTGCCTATCGGTCTCGAACCCGACCTCAAACAGCTTCAAACCGCCTTCACGGTGCGTGAAGACGAACCCGGCAGCGGTTCGCTTTTGCGGGATCACATCCGGCATCGGGGATTGCGCCACCACCGATGCAATCGATTCATTGGTACTCCCGCGCCACCAAACTTGAAGTAACCGTTCGACTTCCGGGGCCGAGAAATAGTTCGGGTCCGTGACAATCGGCAGAAAGCGAAGCCGTAAATCGCTGGCATTATCTACGCTCAGCCAAACGACCTGGATGCCATGGTCAGCCAGTGATGCGCCGAAATATCGTTCACTTTCGTCGTCGGTCAGCACCGCAGCGCGAACGGTCACCGCGTCCTGCTGGCGAACCTCAGTGCGGGACACAAAAGGCTGCTCCGCCGTCGGGTCCGGGCCAGCGTCGCTGGATCGACTGAATGCTGCGAACAGTGAAAGCAGGACCACAGTTATGAACGGCCAGCGCCATCTCTTCGTGATATGCTGATCCGATGCGGCCCACTTTAGCTCGAGGAGAACTTGAAGTAATTGCGTCCAGTATCAACCAGTTCAATATGCCTTGGCTGCGCCGCTATGACTTTATCGTCGCTCAATCTCCTTTTTCCGGCGCGCCTCTTTTCTCTTTCTCTGTTCGGTGAGCCACAACCACGTAAAACCAATGGTGACGATCACCATGACTATGAAGATGGCGTACTCTATCATCGGAACTGCCCTGAGCTACTTGATCACCAATGTTCACCGACCAGGATTGCGCTTCCGTGTCCCACTCGATGTCTTCGGATGTGGTCTCGCAGAGCTTGACATAAATCAAAGACGCCGATGCGACTTCGAATTTAGCTTGCAAAGCATCGAGAAAGTTATCTCTCAGACCTTGAGAGGTTTTCTTCGATGCTGAGTCGCGGACGTTTTTGGGTTGTTTTTCCACAACCGAGGGGGTCCGCTTGCGCCTGCGGGGACAGGATTTGAAGGGTCGATGTCCGTTCGGTGCCAATGGCGGACGTCGCAGCCTATTCGATCATCTCGGCGGCGGGTGATCATCCGACATTTACCTGACCTCGGACGGTAAGAGATAATTCGAGTGGCCAATGCACGGCGATGCTCTCTCGAGCGGCTCGATTAGTGGCTTCGCCGAGCCAGTGGAATTACTGTTTCGCCCCGGTACCTGAGCCGGTGGTCGTTCCTGTGCCGGTAGTTGTTCCTGCGCCGGTAGTTGTACCTGTGCGTCGCTCCTCACGTCGCTCATGCCGTCCTGCACGCCGCTCCTGACGCCGCTCCATGCCGGCGGTCTGAGCCTCAGCATCGGATCCTGTCAGTAACGTAGAAGCCCCTGCGAGGCCGAACGCAGACGCCAGTCCCATCAGAGAAAGAGCCTTTCGGCGAGAGATTATTTCCGAGTTGATGATTGCACTCATGTAAGCCTCCCTGACTAGATGAACCATCTGCCCATGCGCCCAAAACCCGAGTGCCTACATTGATCCACATCAACAGACGGGGTCCGGATGGAGGAATAGCCTGACAAGTTGATCAGCATGAAGAAAGGAGATCAAACATGTCGCGTCGGATTATTTTCTCGCTTGCTGCATCCGCTATAATCGGCATCGGGTGCATGGCGACTATCTCAACTGACGCCTTCGCGTATCGCGCCGGCGTTGGTCGCGCGGGCGTCTATCGCGGTGGCGTTCACCGCGGAGCCGTCTATCGAGGAGGTGTCTATCGTGGAGCAGCCGTACGCCGTGGAGTGGCAGTAGGTGTCGGCGCTGCTGCCGTCGGAGCTTATGGAGCCTATGGAGCTTATAACGCGCAACGCTGCGGATACTACCCCTACGGACCTTGCTACTAAAGCTTGCGCAGTATCCGGTCTCCTTAAGGGAACCGGGCTGCTGCCTCGGTGTTGCGCGCCGTTCGCCGCGCCTATGTGAGCCCCGCCGATGCTCTCTGGAGCAAGTCCCTCAGCGACTTCGCCGAGAATGGCTTTGCAAGGTGTAAGGGCGACAGCCACGGAAATTCGTGCTCAGCGAAAAAAAGGCCTCGGGCGATGCCGGGGCCGAGGTTTTGCTGGAGATCAGTGGTTATTGGTCCCATGCGGCGCGCCGGTGTGCTCGCGGGCCGTCACCGCGCCGGCAGATGCGGAAGAGAAGAGCCCCGGGATCCTGGACGGCAGGAGGCAATCGTGACCGAGCCCGATCGCAATGGAATTACCGCACGGTTGTGGAAGCTCCCTGGGCAGTTGCTGCTGGCGCTAATCAATGCAACGGCGATCCTGGTGATCGTCGCCGCGATTCTTGCGCTCGTCGCGATTGCCCGCATCGACCATTTTGCCGAAAACGTCGTCGCAACGATGACCGAGGCGGTGCTGTCGAAAGTCGATCTGCCGGCGAAAGACGTGTTGGCGAATCTCCAAAAACTGACGGCGGAAGTCCGCGCGCTCCGCGATGCTGTCGGGGGGTTCAAGACAGGAGAAAATCCAACCCTTCAAATCGAGATCGCGCAACTGAAGGAGAAGCTGACTGTTTTGAATATCAGCGTCGAGCGTCTCAGAAGCACGAGATCGATCCTCACCGACGAAGCGATTGCGCAATTGGGTCGGACGGCTACCGACGCACTGATGAAGCTAAGAGACTGCTCCTCCAGCGCCGGCCAATTGGAGCCTCACCGCACCCCGAGAAGTAAGACGGTCGAAGCCTGGGG
>DATMCM010000035.1:0-7580 GCA_035558335.1 Blastocatellia bacterium
CGGGCATTTGTCTTGTTCACCAGCGTGGCCGCGATGCGTGAGACTTACGAACGAGTGCGATATCGTATCGACTATCCGACTTTCATTCAGGGCGAGGGATCGAAGGGCGGATTGCTCGACCGTTTTCGCAGCACCGAAGGCGCGGTGTTGTTCGCTACGTCGTCCTTCTGGCAAGGCGTTGACGTTCAAGGCGAAGCGCTATCGTGTGTCATCATCTCGAAGCTGCCGTTTGCGGTCCCAAGCGATCCCGTCGTGGCCGCGAGGCAAAAACACATCGACGAGCAGGGGGGCAACTCCTTCTATGAGTATTCGGTACCGCAAGCCGCGATCACTCTGAAACAGGGACTCGGCCGCTTGATTCGATCGACCACCGACCGCGGCGTGCTATCTATCCTCGACCCGCGACTCAGCACCAAGTCCTATGGCCGCGTCTTTCTTGAGAGCATTCCCCCGTGCCGTATAACTCGAGTGGTCGAAGAGGCGGCGGCGATCTTCGAAGCCTAGCTTACCGCATCACCTCGATGAATTCCTGAGTTCGCCTGGAGATGTCACCACTGGAAAAAAGGTCGGAGATGACGGCGACGCAGTCGGCGCCCGCATCGATAACCGACCGAGCGCGCGCCAGAGTTATGCCGCCGATGGCCACCAGCGGGCTAGATATTTGTCGCTTGATCTCGGCGACGGCTTCGAGTCCGACCACCGAGTCCGGGTTCTCCTTCGTGGATGTCTGAAATACGGGACCAAGCGCGATGTAGTCGACCACCGCGTGATCGGCCTCCACAACCTGTTTCAGGTTGTGCGTCGAGAACCCCACGATCCGGCCCTCTCCTAATAAGCGGCGCGCGTGTTCAGGGGGAATGTCTAACTGGCCTAGGTGGACGCCGTCCGCATTCACCGCGATGGCGATGTCTATTCGATCGTTGATGACAATCTGGACACCCAGGCGGCGCGCTATTTTCATAGCTTCGAGAGCCGCGTTGTAAAACTCGCGAGGAGAGGCTGTTTTATCGCGAAGTTGAATCAGCGTAGCGCCACCAGCAGCCAAGCGTTCAACTTGCGAGGCGTGAGACAACCCTGAAAGTCGCTCGTCGCTGATGGGATATAAACGAGGTAGGGCGAAAGCCATTTTATTCTGCCGATCGAGGCATCATGCGGTGAGGTCCGGCGACTGAGGGTAATCCGTACATGCTCTCAGCACGAGCCTGGAAGCCAGGCTACTCCGCCTTGTTCGAAGCTTCTTTTGACGCGTTCTTCTTCGGCTTTTTGTCGAAGCGCTCCATGAATCTCGTGGAAAGCTTGCCGGCAATGAAATCCGGCTCGGCGAGGATCTTCTGATGCAACGCGACCGAGGTTTCGACGCCCTCAACGATCATCGCTTCAAGCGCTCGGTTCATTCGCGCGATCGCCATCTCGCGAGTGCGATGGTGCACGATGAGTTTCGCTATTAACGAGTCGTAATGTGGCGGCACGAACCAGCCGGGATACGCAGCAGTGTCTACACGCACACCCGGTCCACCCGGCACATTCATCGCGGTGATCAGTCCCGGAGATGGCGCGTAGGTTACCGAAGATTCTGCGTTTATTCGGCACTCTATTGCGTGGCCGCTGAATAAGATGTCTTCCTGGTCGAACTCGAGGCGCTCACCTGCAGCAATAAGTATCTGCTCGCGAATCAGATCGGTGTTAGTGACGAACTCGGTCACCGCGTGCTCGACCTGGATGCGAGTATTCATCTCCATGAAGTAGAAGTTCTTCTGGTCGTCGAGAAGAAACTCCATGGTTCCGGCGCTGACGTATCCGATCTCCCGGCACGCTCTCACCGCAATCTCGCCCATCATCTGACGAAGCTCGGGAGTCAGCGCAGGCGAAGGCGACTCCTCGATCAGTTTCTGATGTCGGCGTTGAATCGAGCATTCCCGCTCGCCGAGATGGACCACATTTCCATGCTGATCGCCAAGAACTTGAATCTCGATATGCCTTGCGGTCTCGATGTACTTTTCGATATACACGGCGGGATTGTTGAAAGCGAGCTGAGCTTCCTGACGTGCAGCTGGGAATGCGGCGGTCAGCTCATCCGGGTCACGAACTATGCGCATCCCACGGCCGCCGCCACCCGCCGCTGCCTTTATGATCACCGGGTAGCCGATGTCCGCTGCGATTCGAGCGGCTTCTTCCTCGTCTTCTATAACTCCGTCGAAACCGGGGGTGATCGGCAAGCCAGCGGCCTTCATCGTTGCTCTCGCCCGCGCCTTATCGCCCATCAAATGAATGCTCGCGGGTTTCGGTCCTATGAACTTGATATTGCAAGCTTCGCAGACTTCCGCGAAGTAGGCGTTCTCGGCGAGAAAACCGTAGCCCGGATGAATCGCGTCGACGTTCGTGATCTCGGCGGCCGAGATGACCGCGGGAATGTTCAGATAGCTCTGGGCGGATGGCGGCGGACCGATGCAAATAGCTTCGTCGGCGAAACGAACGTGAAGCGAGTCGCGGTCCGCTTCAGAGAAAACGGCGACGGTGTGAACGCCGAGTTCCTTGCACGCCCATATGATGCGCATCGCAATTTCGCCACGGTTGGCTATGAGTACTTTTTTGAACATTGAAAAGCAGTAACGTGATCAGTGGCCAGGTGACATTCGAAGCAAGAGAACCACTATCATAAGCGTTCGGTGACTAGACTCTAATCCCGAATAGAGGCTGCCCATATTCCACAGGCTGGCCGTTCTCGACGAATACCTTCACCACCTGCCCGCTGACTTCTGCTTGAATCTCGTTCATCAGCTTCATCGCTTCGACTATGCACACGACGGTGTCGGCGTCTACGTGGTCTCCGATCTTGACGAAGGACTCAGACTGCGGCGATGAGGCCCTGTAAAAAGTCCCAACGATGGGGGACTTGATTGTATGGAGGTTCTCGGCGTCGGCCGTCTCAACTGCTTCCGCGGTCTGCGCAGTTGATGTTGCATCAGATGATCCGTCTGCTTCGGCCTTTAGAAGCTTCCTATCAGACGCCGGGCGGCTTAGCTCGGATGGTGGGACAGCCGGGGAAGAAACGATCAGCGGAGTCACGACCGTCGGCGACACTGGAGCAGGCAATTCCTTGAAGCGACTGATACGCAGCCGAAAGCCCTGGCGCTCGATTTCGAACTCTGCGAATCCCTTCTCGCTGACAAGATCGATCAGCTCTTTGATTTCTTTCAGGTTCATGCATCCTCACGGTTCCGGTCTGCGGGCCTCCGGCTTTCTGTCAGACTCTAGAAGCTAACACCGCGGCACAACAAGCGAAAGCCCCAACCGCAGGCGGCTGAGGCTTTCACCAAGTACCTGCAAACCTGTCAGGCTACTCGCTCGACTCTTTTTTCTTTGAAGCTTTGGCCGAGGTTCGCTTTTTCCTCACTGGCTGTTCTTGCGGGACGCCTTCCTTCAATTCCGCCTTTTTGCGACGCCCGAAAAACCGTCGAGCCGTCTTCTTTTCCTCTTTTTTCTCTTCCTGGTGAACGGCTTTTGAGTCACTCCCGACCAACTCGATCAAAGCCATCTCAGCGCCGTCACCCTTTCGCGCGCCAAGTTTGAGGATTCGCGTGTAGCCTCCCGGCCGCTCTGCGAAGCGCTCAGCCAGTTCGCCAAAAAGCTTCTCCAACGCCGCGACCCCGGCGGTTCGTGGCGCGTGCGGTCGCTTGTATCCGCCGTCCGGTACGCGATTAGCGTTTCCAGTGTGGAAGTACGCCGAGGCGATTCGCCGATTGTGAAGCGCGGTTTCAGGCGCTTCGGCAGCAAGCGCGCGTTTGCCAAGCGTAATGGCGCGCTCCGCAAAAGGCCTTAGTTCCTTTGCCTTCGGTAACGTCGTGATCAGCCGCTCGTGAGTGATCAGAGAAGTGCAAAGATTTCGAAGCAACGCGAGGCGATGCTCGGTCTTTCGTCCCAACTTCCTGTGAGCTACTCTGTGTCGCATATCAAATCCCGTTTATCAAAATACCTTCGGTCGAATCTAAGCGCTCGCCTCCTCGATAAGCCGTCCCTGATCGTCGAACTTCATGCCCAAATGCAAGCCCATCGAGCTAAGAATCTCCTTGATTTCGTTGAGCGACTTGCGGCCAAAGTTCTTTGTCCTGAGCATGTCGGGTTCGGACTTCTGCACCAGTTCGCGAATGGTTCTGATGTCAGCATTTTTGAGACAATTGTAAGACCGCACGGAAAGCTCGAGCTCGTCGACCGAGCGATCGAGGTTTTCGTTAAAGGTCATGCGGCTAGCCTCTTCGCTATCCGCCTCCGCAAGCTCCGGTTCTTCTTCGAAGTTGATAAAGATCTGCATGTGGTCCTTGATCAACTTCGATGCAAGTCCGATCGCATTGTCAGGCTTCACCGAACCATTGGTCCACACTTCGATGGTCAGCTTGTCGTAGTCAGTGTCCTGTCCGAGACGCGCGGATTCGACGGTGTAGTTCACCTTCTTCACAGGCGAATGGACCGAATCAACCGGAATGTACCCGACCGCAAGATCCTCGTCATAATTTCTCTCCGCCGAGATGTAGCCGCGTCCTCGCTTGAGTCGCATCTCGATAATCAGCGATCCCCCTTCGGAAATCGTAGCAATATGCACGTTCGGGTCGAGTATCTCGACATCGGCGTCGGTCTCGATTTCACCCGACAGCATCTCGCCCGGAACGGTTCGCTCCACGCGAAGGGTTTTCGGTCCCTCGCCGTGCAGCTTGAATGGAATTCGCTTCAGATTGAGGATTATGTCAGTCGCATCCTCAACGACGCCGGGGATCGATGAGAACTCGTGAAGCACGCCTTCGATCTTTACGGCGGTAATGGCGGCGCCTTCGATCGAGGAGAGCAACGCGCGCCGCAGGCAGTTGCCGATGGTGGTGCCGAACCCGCGCTCAAACGGTTGAGCGTAAAACTTGCCATAACGGTTTGTGGATGTTTCAGTCTCGCAGGCAAGGCGTTTCGGCTTTTGAAAGCCGATCATAAATTGGGTCTCAGTTCCGTTCATTGCTCCCTCTCAAATAAGCTTGCAGGGAAAGGGCGGCAGATTACTTGCGGCGACCAAGCGATGCTGGGCTGCGTGTAACGTGTCACCTTTTCCCTGACGCCTGACTACTTCGAATAAAGCTCGACTATAAGCTGCTCGTTGATGTTTTGCCCGATGTCTTCTCGGCGGGGGAGGGCCAGTACCCGGCCACGCATGTCTTCCGGTGAAGTGATTTCAAGCCAGCCCGGGCGCCCGCGACCCGAGGCAGTTTGAAACGCGCTCTGGATGTGAATATTAGAGCGGCTCCCCTCATGAACCGTGATCTCGTCGCCGATCTTCACCTGAAAGCTCGGTATGTCGACCTTGCGGCCGTTCACCGAGATGTGACCGTGGTTTACCAGCTGCCGCGCTTGAGCGCGCGACGTTGCGTAACCGAGGCGATAGACGACGTTGTCCAGCCGACGCTCAAGCAAAGCCAGAAGGTTCTCGCCGGTCACCCCACTCATCCGAACGGCCCGTTCAAAGTAGAGACGGAACTGGCGCTCGAGCATTCCGTAAATGCGCTTGACCTTTTGTTTCTCGCGGAGTTGCTCTCCGTACCCAATCAGCTTGGCGCGCCTGACGTTGCGTCCGTGCTGTCCTGGAGGCTGAGTCCCCCGCTTTTCGATCGGGCAGCTGGGCTTGTAGCACCGCTCCCCTTTCAAAAACAACTTCATTCCTTCCCGGCGGCACAGGCGGCACACCGGCCCTCGATATCTAGCCAATTCCTTCCTCCATCTACTTTCGCGACGACGTCCGAATGGGCCGTGTCGAATAGCAAAAGTTTACAGACATCGCTGTCGCGAATGCCCTTCTTCCTTTAAAGCGCACGATGCGCTTGACCAAGTTTCAAAGCGAATCACTAAACTCTTCGACGCTTCGGCGGGCGGCAGCCGTTATGAGGAATCGGCGTCACGTCTCGAATCAGCCGCACCTCGATGCCGGCGGATTGAATGGCTCGGACTGCCGACTCACGGCCGGACCCGGGTCCTTTTACCCTGACTTCGCAGGAGTGCATTCCAACTTCGCGTGCCGCCTGAGCCGCGCGGCTGGCAGCCTGTTGCGCGGCGAACGGGGTCCCCTTGCGTGAACCATGAAAGCCTAACGCGCCGGCCGACGACTGGCTGATCAAGTTACCTTCCAGATCGGTGATGGCGATCAGAGTGTTGTTGAAGCTCGCCTGTATATGGACGATGCCCTGCGGTACCATCCGTCGTTCTTTCCGCTTGAACGTCTTTTTCTTGCCGGTCTTTGCTGGTGCTTTTGCCATAAATAGTTGCCAGTTGCCTGCTGCCAGTTGTCGCGGTCGATTGCCCCTGATCTACCTACTGATCACTGAACACTGACAACCGGGCACTGTTGTTACTTCTTGCCTGCGACCTTCTTCTTCGCGACCGTCATGCGACGCGGGCCCTTGCGAGTGCGCGCGTTGGTGTGAGTTCGCTGTCCCCGGACGGGCAGCCCTCGCCTGTGTCGCAATCCGCGATAGCAACCGATGTCCATCATTCGCTTGATGTCCATTTGAATCTGCTTGCGGAGATCGCCTTCCACGTTACCTTGCTGATCGATGACGGTGCGGATTCGATTGACTTCTTCCTCGCTAAGCTCGCGAATTCGTTTATCGACGCTGATGCCCGCCTCTCCGAGTATCTTGTTGGCGCGCGAACGCCCGATCCCGTAGATGTATGTCAGACCTATTTCCGCTCGCTTATTGGCCGGTAGGTCTACGCCTGCTATACGTGCCATTCTTCCTCCGCCTTACTTCACTAACCTTGCCGCTGCTTATGTTTCGGGTTGGTGCAGATCACTCTCACCACGCCCTTCCGGTGAATGACCTTGCAGTTATCGCACATCTTCTTTACCGACGCCCTGACTTTCATGTCCAGCTCTTCCTTCCCGTGTTGCGGGCCCTATAGCGAGAAAATCTTGTGCACAAGAAACCGCTATTCTAGCACCCGCTTGCCGGCCTTGCAACCCGGGGTCAGACCGCTCCTTGGTTGAGTAGGGTTAGGATCTGCGGGCCCTCGCTAGTGATCGCCACAGTGTGCTCAAAGTGAGCCGATGGTCTTCCATCCATCGTGATGACCGTCCACCCATCCGATAAGACCTTCACGTCCTGGTGACCAAGATTGATCATTGGCTCGATCGCAATCACCCATCCTTCGCGAAGCACAGGACCGGTGCCCGGCTTGCCGTAGTTAGGCACCTGGGGCTCCTCGTGCATAGCGCGTCCTACCCCATGACCGCAGTAGTTTCTCACTACCGAGTAACCCAGCGGTTCGACATACGATTGCACCGCGTGGCACACGTCCCCGAGCCTGTTGCCAACCTCGCACTTGTCGATGGCCTGGAACAGTGACTGCCTGGTCACATCCAAAAGCCGCTTAACCGGATCGCTGATCTTGCCAACTGCGACGGTAACCGCCGAGTCGCCCACATATCCATGCAAGGTGGCGCCGCAGTCGATGCCGACTATGTCGCCTTCCCGTAGCTTGCGCTTGCTCGGGATTCCATGCACCACTTCGTCATTGATCGAAGTGCAAATCGAAGCCGGATAACCGTGATA
>DATMCM010000036.1:0-13508 GCA_035558335.1 Blastocatellia bacterium
ACTGCCAGGGTTGGAAGTGCTCAGGTTGCAAAGACACACCACCGAGAAGCGTTGTTCGGGGAATCGAAGAAAATCAGCTCGATAGCCGGCATCCGCGCCGCCGTGCCCCACAGTCTTCAGCCCTTTGTACTCTCCAAGCGAAAGCCCAAACGCGTAGCCAAGTCGCTTGCCGTTGTTAAGCAAGCCTACTGACAGCATCTGGTTGATTCCGGCCTCTCCGCCGACCGTCTTGTCGACAAAGTTCTGATCCCACTTCGCCATGTCTTCGACTGTGGTGAACAGGCTCGTCGCGCCGTAGGTGTCGAAAACCGGGATGCTAACCTTCAGCCCGCCTTGTTTGGTTCGTTGATAAGCAGACGTTCGACCTTTGACGATCATCGAGTGATCGTCGTGAAAATGAGTGCTGGTCATTGCGAGCGGCTTGAAGATGTTGGCGTCGGCGAACTCTCGCAGCGATTGTCCGCTGACCCGCTTCACTATCACCGCCAGCAGCGTATAACCGGTGTTGCAGTAAAGGTGCTCGGCGCCCGGCTTGAAGTTCAACTCTTTTTGGCGCGAGACCAGTTCGAGGATGTCGCCTTCGGTTATCACATCGTCTTCGCGCCATCCGGCAAGCTCCAGCAGCGACCATTGATCGCGCAAACCGCTGGTGTGATGTATGAGGTGACGGATCGTTATGCGTTCGCCGAAGTCGGGAACCTCGGAGACGTACTTGCGCACGTCATCGTCCAGCGAAAGCTTTCCTTGCTGCGCCAGCAGGACAATAGCCATCGCTGTGAACTGTTT
This sequence comes from Blastocatellia bacterium, assembly GCA_035558335.1. Taxonomy (GTDB): domain Bacteria; phylum Acidobacteriota; class Blastocatellia; order UBA7656; family UBA7656; genus Onstottus_B. The sequence goes on from DATMCM010000036.1 coordinate 787, forward strand.
TGATATAGACGCGACGTGAAAGATCGAGGCTGGCGAGATCGCAACGCCGTCTTCAAGGTTCGATTGCCCATAGCCTCGTTTGTAGACGATCCGACCATCCTTGATCACCGCGAGCGCGCAACCCGGAGAGTCGGGCTTGTCGAATACTGCAAACACCTCATCGACTTTGCCGGTCAGGGAGTTATTGCCGGTCGGGTCGCTCGGACTCGATTGCGCAAGCACCGTAGCTTCCATCAGCAGCAGCAAAAGACCTGTCGCGCAGTATTTCTTCACCGCTCCTCCTGTCTAATGGTCTCGCCTCTGAACTGTACGCAGCCCAGAGCTTGCATTCTTTCAATTTCTATTGGAATCCAGGTTTCCGATGCGGCTTTTTCTGGGATCCAGAAAATGATCGAGACTCAGCCAAAGGCTGCGGCTATGATGATAAAACACCAACGGCAACACTACAGCCAGAATCATCAGTATCGAGAGTATTCGTTGATCGATGGTTCCGGTGATCAAGCCATAAATCAGCAGCGTGCCGAGCAGCAGCGATTCGGTTGCGATGACGTTTATGTAAATCGCACCGATGAAATAGCCCTGCTCGCGCTCGAAAACCAACCCACAATACGGACACTGAGTATTCGTTCGGAAAGGAGAGCGATAGACTCTCCCCAAGCCGCAAGACGGGCAACGGAGCGCGAGTCCGCGCATGAGAATTCGCGTCGTTTTAGTTGTGGCCAACGTGTTTACTTGTTTGCGACAAACATTGCCGCGTGTTTGATCTCTGCCCTCTCATTGTCGGCGTGTGAACAACAGGCCAGGACCTTAGAATAGTACGCTCTCGCTTTTGTACGACGTCCGGCGAGCTCGGCCGCCCGTGCCGCGCCATAGAGACCGTTGAGGCGATTTGGCGATTCCCGAAGCGTCGCCTGGTATTCTCTCAACGCCGCCGCCGGTCGGTGCATCTCGAGCAGCAGATCTCCGAGCAATTCCCGGGCTGGCAGTACCGCGCCAGGCGTAACAGGATGTTTGTCGGTCGAGTCTTCCAGATCGGCCGCCGAACGCATCAATCGCAGTGCATTGATGTTGTCACCGTTAGCCCTGGCGAGCCACGCCGCCGCCGCTCGACGCTGGATCTCAACTTGAGTTGCCCAGTCGTAGTTATCGGTTGCGCCTGCGAGTCCTTTCTGAATCTCGACGAGCCGTTCGACGTCCGCGCGGGCTGACTCTGTCTTGCCGCCGCGTGCCGCGCCGATCGCTCGGGCAAAATAGGTGATCGCCTCTGCCCATCGATATCGCTGCCACGGGAAGTCCGCGGGCTGCACCGTCAGCATCGCAGCTTCCGCCCACCGGCGCCGCTCCAGAGCGTAACGGGCCGGAATCGCCGCAAAGGCGTACGCACATTTGAAGTTCTCTGGGTCGGTCTTGCGAATATCGCGCAGCTCATCCAGCACTTGCTTAGCCTCGCGATCACGCCCGCTCTGGAGGTACGCATACTCGAGATAGTCCATTGCGTGAAGCTGCTCGTCCCAGGCGCCTCCCAGGTTATTCCGCGCCGCATAGCTTTTTGCGGCCGCTTCTGAAACGAGGTTGGTATCGATATCCTCCTGCCATAGTCCCAGGCGAGTGAAGATATGAGACGGCATATGCTGTGCGTGCGCGGATGCAGGCGCGATCCTGGCGTAGCCACGAGCCGCGGGCAACGCCAGATGAGCCAGCTTCGGGTAGTCGTAGCTGTGAATCAAGTAGTGCGCGACTCCAGGATGCTCGGGCTGTTCGCGAAGCACGCGGTTCAGAATAACCGCGGCCTTCTTCTGCCTCGCGTAAGTCTTGTCGGGTGGAACCGTGGTCATCGCGGCCGCGTTCAGCGCAAGAGCGTAAAAGACGCCGGCTTCGCGATCCTCAGGATGACGCAAATAAACCTGCTCCATCGCGCGTTCGTAAGCCAACGTGCGCGCTGCGTGATCAATCGTGTCCCAGCGAGAGTAGAGCGCCTCGATCGCCGTTATGTATTCGCGCTCGCGAGCGGTCTTTGCGCCGACTTCTCTGGCCTTCTGAACCGCCGCAGCGCCCTTGGACAACTCCGCCCGAGTCGGCGGCGCCCACAGCGGATGATACAGACTCATCGCGATTCCCCAATGGGCCATCGCGCAGGATGGGTCGATTGCGGCGACTCGATTGAATGCCTTCCCGGCCTCGTCGTACTCGAAAGAGTGGAGCCAGGCTACAGCGCGATTGAATTCAGCTTGAGCTTCGCCGCTGCAAGAGATCGAGAAGCTGACTTTGCCGATCTTCTCCGATTCGTCATGGCGATGTTGGTGGTCTTGTGCCGCGGTAGCAACTGAAAGAGCCGCTATCAGACTTGCTGCAGCGATCATAGTCATCAGATTGTTTGCTATTGCTCGGTTGGTCACGCGGGTTCCTCATTCGGAGTTGGCGTGGCGGCGCCGATTCGTTTTCTGTCTTCAGCTTCAGCCAGCCAGCCTCGCTTCACCTTCTCGCCCGGCACGCTTGATAGGTATGGCTTGATGTCGAGGATCGGCGTGCCGTCAAGCATGTCCACGCCTTCCACATGCAAGCGCGGACCTTCGCGCCGAGTAAGCTCAACGACGGTAAGACCTATCGGGTTGGGCCGGTAAGGTGAGCGAGTCGCAAAGACGCCGTGCGGCCGGTCATCCAGCGGCGGCGTTCCCAGAAGCGAATAGCCTACGGCTTGATGAAACATCCAGATGACAAACAGGTGTGAGAAGCCTTCGATGTCGGCCAGGCCTTGCTCAAACTCGGGAAGGATCTCGAGGACGCCGGCTGCGTCATGTTTCGCTCCCCAGCCTTTTGGAATTTGAGCAGTCTCAGAATACGGGCTTCGAACGAATCCAATTGGCCGCATCTCTACCATCACTCAACCTCGATCAGTCGATGATCTCCCACCCGCTTTGATACTTATCCAGCTCCTCGCGAGTGTATTCATCCATCGGATGCTCGCGCTCGGGTGACACGACGTGTTTGGGCGAACCGCAAAGCTCAGTGGAAAAGTACCGCTGCCCGGTATCGCAAATCATCGTTACGATGCGCTTCATCTTCGGATGCTGCTTAGCGATTTTGATCGCCGCGACAACGTTAGCCCCCGACGAGATGCCGCAAAAGATGCCTTCTTCTTTTGCCAACCGCCGCGCCATCTCGATGGCTTCGTCGGATTTGATGGTCACGATGCCGGTGAGTAACTTCAAATCAAGATCGCGCGGAACAAAGCCGTCGCCTATTCCTTCGATCTTGTGCTCGCCCCACTCGCGCCGCGACAACAGCGGGCACTCGGCCGGCTCGCCGGCGTATAGCTTGACCTTCTTCTTGTGCTTGCGCAGATAGCGTCCTATGCCGGTCAGCTGCCCGCCGGTTCCCTGAGTCCCGACATACGCGTTGATCTTGCCGCCGGTCTGCTCCCATATTTCCGGCCCGGTCGTCTGGTAGTGAGCCTGGATGTTGTCGGGATTGTCGAACTGCGAGGGCACCCAATACTTGTCGGGATCCTTGCTCCGGATCTCTTCAAGCTTTTGAAGCGCGAGGTCCACGTCCGACTCGCCGCCGGGCGTGTAAACCATCTGCGTCCCATAAGCCACATCCATTTTTTTGCGCTCTTCGCTCATGCCTTCGGGCATTACGATGATGCACGGGTAGCCCTTCACCGCCGCAACGAACGAGCAAGCGATGCCCGCGTTGCCGGTCGAACATTCGAGGATCGTCATCCCCTCTTTTAAGTCGCCGCGCTTCTCGGCCTTTTCGATCATATTGAGATAGATGCGATCCTTGAGCGAACCGGATGGACTGAAATACTCGAGCTTGACCAGGATTTCCGGCTCGACGTCGGCAGTCACTCTAGTGAGTTTCACCAGCGGCGTATTTCCTATGCAGTTTAGAATCGACTTTGAATGTTTTCGGTAGCGAGCCCAGTTCGACATGGTTTGTGTGAACGTCCTTTCTCGAAGCGTCCGGCAGGTGGAGCCACTCTACCAGAACGTTGGGAGACTTTCATCCGAATGGGCGTCGGCAGTCGTCCTTAGTGCGGCTTCGTGGCTTAGTGCCTTAGTGGCGTAATTCTCTTGCCACTAAGGCACCAAGACACAAGGCCGCACTAAGACGAGTTATGTCGGACATCTGCAACTTCAACCCTGGCTGATTTCAACACGCGGGCGGCTCGTGATAGAGTTGGATCAAAGAGGTGCCTCAATGAAATCAGGACCATTCAAACTGATAGCCCTTGCCGTGATGGGCGGTCTCGGATTGCTCGCCGTGGTCGGTATTTCAGCAGTGCGACAAACTCGATCCCAGGCCAAGGCCAGGACCGCCTCGACGACGATCAAACTCTATTCGGTTTCGCAGAAAGGATTCATCATGAGCGAGAAAATCAATAAGCCCGACGCCGAGTGGCAAAAGCAACTCACAGCCGAGCAATACCACGTGACGCGGAAGAAAGGGACCGAGCGGGCGTTCAGCGGTGAGTATTGGAACAATCACGAGAAGGGACTCTACAAGTGCATATGTTGCGGCACCGACCTATTCACTTCGGACACCAAATTCGAGTCGGGAACCGGATGGCCGAGCTTCTATCGCCCGGTCGCTAACGAGAACGTCGAAACTGTGACTGATTCGAGCTACGGGATGCAACGGACAGAAGTGCAATGCCGAAAATGCGGCGCTCATCTGGGTCACGTGTTTGATGACGGGCCTCAGCCAACCGGGCTTCGATACTGCATGAACTCATGCGCGTTGAAGTTTGAGAAGGAAGGTGAGTGAGGCGGTCCTCGCTTCGTCCCGAAGGGACTGGGGAACTTATCCCCCTCCGGTGCGCTTGTCACGCACTCATCTCTGGCGCATCGCCCGGCACTCGCCGTTGGATAACGTGGAGCGCATCGCGCGCCGCCAGCCTCTTCATCATTGCGTGGTTACTGGGAGCCACGCTCATTTGCAGTTCGAGACAGCCGCCGCGAAAAGGAGAACCGATCGAGATGAGAAAGATCGACCGATTCAATCGTCACCTGCAACTGGCTCTGGCAGCCATTCTGATGCTCGTTATTCCGCTCGCCGCCCTTGCTTTCCCGCGCAATCAATCCCGCACCTCGAGCTTTGACGCGATCATCCGGGGCGGCATGGTCTACGACGGAACCGGCGGCGCGCCGGTTCGCGCGGACGTGGGTATCAAGGGCGATCGCATAGCCGCTATCGGCAACTTGAAATCGGCGAACGCTGCGACGATCGTCGATGCCACCGGTCTGGCCGTAGCTCCGGGCTTCATCAACATGCTCTCGTGGTCGGTTGACTCGATGATCGTCGACGGCAAGTCACAGGGCGAGCTTCGGCAGGGCGTCACCACTCAGATATTTGGCGAAGGTGATTCGATGGGGCCGCTCACTGACGTGATGCGAAAGCGCCGCCTCGAAGCTCAAGGCGATGTGAAATACGACATCCCCTGGACAACGCTAGCCGAGTACCTGACTTATCTCGAGAAGCGGGGCGTCTCTCAAAACGTAGCTTCATATATCGGCGCGACCACGATTCGCGAGTACGTGATAGGACTCGAAGACAAGAAGGCGACGCCCGAGCAGATGGACCAAATGCGCGAGCTTGTGCGCCGCGAGATGGAAGCCGGCGCGCTGGGCATCGGATCTTCGCTTATCTACGCGCCCGCATTCTATGCTCCAACCGAGGAACTGATCGAGATGTGCAAAGTCGCAGCGAAGTACAAAGGCAAATACATCTCACACATGCGAAGCGAGGGAAACCGCCTGATCGAAGCCGTCGAAGAGTTGATCCGCATCAGCCGCGAAGCCGGCTTGCCCGCCGAGATCTATCATCTGAAAGCCGCCGGCAAGGCGAACTGGCCGAAGATGGATCAGGTGATCGCGATGGTGAACGACGCGCGGCGCCGCGGCTTGAAGATCACCGCCGATATGTACACTTACCCCGCCGGCTCGACTGGACTCGACGCGGCGATGCCGCCCTGGGCGGAGGACGGCGGCTATGAAGCGCTGTTTAAGCGGCTTCAGGACCCGGAGACTCGGAAGAAGATCGCTGCCGCTATCACGACTCCGACAAACGAATGGGAGAACCTGTACGTATCGGCCGGCTCACCCGATCGCATTCTGCTCGTCGAGTTCAAGTCCGACAAGCTGAAGCCTTACACAGGAAAGACACTGGGCGAGGTCGCCAAGCTGCGCGGCAAGTCTCCCGAAGAGACGATCATGGATCTGGTATATGAAGATCGGTCGCGAGTGGGTACCGTCTACTTCATGATGGACGAGGACAACATCAAGAAGCAGATTCGCCTGCCGTGGGTTTCGTTCGGCTCAGACGCGGCCTCGATGTCGCCCGAAGAGCCGTTCATCAAGTCGAGCACTCATCCGCGCGCCTATGGAAACTTCGCTAGGGTGCTTGGCAAGTATGTGCGCGACGAGAAAGTCATCACCCTGCAGGAAGCAATCCGCAAGCTGAGCGGCCTTCCGGCGACCAACCTCGGCCTGGATCATCGAGGCTTCTTGCAAGTGGGAATGTTTGCCGACGTGGTTGTCTTTGATCCGAACACGATCGGTGACCGGGCCACGTTTGAAAAGCCCCATCAGTTCGCGGTCGGCGTGAAGCACGTCTTCGTAAACGGCGCTCAAGTGATCAAAGACGGCGAGCACACCGGCGCAAAACCCGGCCGCGCGCTTTGGGGACCGGGAAAAGTGAAGTGACTTTCAAGACCCGATGGATTTGCAGGGATCAACCGTATACCCGGGCCGCTTAGCGGTTACCTATCGATAGAACACGCCGGTCAACAGAATCCCGGGGCCGCATAGCGGTTACCTATCGATAGAACACGCCGGTCAACAGAATCCCGGGCCGCATAGCGGTTACCTATCGGCAGATCGCAAAGATCAACATAATTGCCGGGCCGCTTAGCGGCTACCTATCGATAGACCGCGGCGTTCAAAAGAACAGCAGGGCCGCGTAGCGGTTACCTATCGATAGACCACCGAGATCAACATAATTGCCGGGCCGCGTAGCGGCTACCAATCGATAACACCGCGCGACAAGAAACGAGGTAGCCGCTACGCGGCCCGGTCCGTGGCCAGCTCAGTTTTCTATCGATAGGTAGCCGCTACGCGGCCGTGCAACCAATAGATGGCTACGCCCAAAGGAGAGTGGAGTGCGAATCAAGCCGACGGCAGAGGGCCTCGTTTGGTCTTTGATGGTCTGCGGCTCTTGACGGAAGGGCGTTTGCGGTTAGGTTTCGGTTGAGTAGCGACCGCATGAAAGAAGCGTTGGATCTCGTTTGGCTTCAGCTCGCGATGCTCGCCTGGCGCCAGACCCCGATCGTCGATGTGACCGATCCGGACCCGACGGAGCTTCACGACTGAATGGCCGACCGCGTCGAACATTCTACGGATCTGTTGGTTTTTGCCTTCACGAAGAATGACTTCGTACCAGTTGTTACCCGCTTCTTTGGTCCGCTCGATCAACCGGATCTGAGCCGGCGCGGTGCGGGTCTTGCCCATTGCGATGCCCCGACGCAAGCGCTCTATCTGAGCTTCACCGGGCGAGCCTTTCACTTTGACGTGATATACCTTCTCGACACGCCCACCCTTCGTCAGCAGATTCGTCAGCTCGCCATCGTTAGTGAGAATGATCAGCCCCTCGGTGTTGAAGTCGAGTCGGCCGACCGGGTATAACCCGCGTCTTGCAGAAGGCGGGAGAAGATGAGCTACGAGCGGGCGCTGCTTCGGGTCGGAAGCTGAAGAAAGGTAGCCGCGAAGCTTGTTGATCAGGATGTAACGCTTCTGTTGCGCGGGCAAAGCCGTTATCAGCTTGCCGCCGACTTTGACGTGGTCGCGTTCGGGATCGGCTTTCGTGCCGAGCTCAGTAACGCGCTTGCCGTTGACGGTGACCTCGCCGCGCAGCATCATCTCCTCGGCCGCGCGCCGCGAAGCTATCCCGGCGTTCGCTATGATCTTTTGAATTCGTTCTAGCATAAAAGAGTCTTGAGAGTCTTGAGAGTCCCGAGAGTCTTGAGAGTCTTGAGAGTGATGAGAGTGATGAGAGTCCAGGGAGTCAGTTTCCTATTCCATGAAAGTGTCGCGCAAGGTTTTTATTCCGTGAAGATGTCGCGCAAGCGAGAGTGTCATGCGAGATACTTCGTCCAACAGATTGTAGAGATTCGAGAAGACCGGTTCATCAATGTATCCGGGGTCGAGCGCGACGTAGAGATGTGACTGGGTCTCGGCGACCGAGGCATGAGCAATATTCAGATAGTTGGCGAACTCCTTGTCCGAGTGACGCCCGTGACCTTCTGCTATATTAGCCATAATCGATACCGCGGCGCGTCGAACCTGGTTTCGAAGGCCAAAGTCTTTTGCGAAAGTGCCCTCTCCACTCACCTGATACACCAAGCGCGTCAATTGTCTCGCCTTCTGCCACGCGCTGATTTCCTCGAAGCGCCTAAATGTCGCCACCGCTCAACGGTCTCCAGACTCCCACGACTCTCAGGTCGCCAAAACTCTCGCTGAATCCAACTCCCAAGATCTCCAAACTCCCAAACTCTCCAGACTCCCAGACTCCCAGACTCCAAAGACTCTCCAGACTCCCAAGACTCTCCACTCTCCAGACTCCCAAGACTCTCCAGACTCCCCAGACTCCTCAGCTACTCATCAAGTCTTCGAAGTCCTCAAGGTTGGGAAGCTCAGAAAGATCGTTCAATCCGAAATGAATCAGAAACTCCTTCGACGTGCCGTAGAGCATCGGGCGCCCGACGACTTGCTTGTGGCCCTTGGCGACGATCAGTCTTCGATCAAGCAGCGTCTTGATCGCCGATGTTGAAGTGACGCCTCGAATTTCGAGTATCTCGGGAATCGTGATTGGTTGCTTGTAGGCGATCACCGCGAGCGTCTCGAGCGCGGCGATCGACAGACGCGCCGACGGCTGCGATTTCAAGTAGCGCCGAACATATTCACTGAACTCCGGCCGCGTGGTTATCCGGTAGCCGCCGGCCAGCCGTCTCATTTCGAGCCCGCCGCCTCGGGTGTTGAACTCCTCGACGAGTTGCTCGCAGGCGGCTTCGATGTCGTCGATCGATTCACCTTCAAGAAGCGATCCGAGCTGCCTGGCGCTGATCGGTTCTTCCGAGACGAAGATCAGTGATTCGAGAATTGGTTTCAGTTCGTCAACAGTCATAGGAAACAGTGGTTAGTGGTCAGTGGTTAGTGGTTAGTGATTAGTGGTTAGTATTCGTTGGAGGCCTTGAAATACTCAGGCTTGTGATCACTAACCACTGACCACTAACCACTAACCACTAACCACTTCTTCTCTTCTTGTCAGCACGATCTCGCCGAAGGTCTTGGATTGTTTGAGCCGCACGGCGAGTTCTTTTACGAGCTCCAGTATCGCCAGGAAAATCAGCACCATCTCGCGACGCGACGCCGCGCGCTCGAACATCTCGCGGACGCGGACTTCTCCACCAGCCGACAGCAGCAGTTTAATCTCCGCGACCTTTTCGGTCATTGTCATCTCGTCGCGGGCGATCTCGATTTCGGTGATCGCCTTCCTCCGATTGAGCACCTCGCGAAAGACTTCGAACAGCTGAAACACCGTCGCGGCAATCTCTGGATTGTTCTGGTCAGTCTCCATCGATGCGCGAGTGAACGCCGCGGCCTCCATCGTGGCGCGCTGATGGAGGACGCTCGCCGCAGACTTGAACTTCTGATGCTCAAGAAGCTGGTATACAAGCTCAGCTCGCGGGTCTTCTATTTCTTCCCCGGCGTCCGGGTCGCGCGGCAGCAGCATCTGAGACTTGATGTGGATCAAAGTCGCCGCCATCAGCAAGAACTCTCCGGCGACTCCGATGTCCAGCTCGTGCATCGCCTTCACGTACTCGAGATATTGCTCTGTAATTCGCGCGATGGGGATGTCGTAGATCGAGACGTCCTCCTTGCGAATCAAGAAGAGCAACAAGTCGAGCGGTCCCTCGAACATCTCGAGCTTGACTCGATACTGGTCGGGCGACTCCGCGAATCCGCCGGCAGTGTCGCCATTTGGCATGAAGGTTTCGTCCACCCTGAAAATCCTAGATTCGAGATTCTTCAATCCGAAATCCGCAATCCGCGATCCGCAATTCTATCACTCCCAATCCATCTTGATCGCGCGTCGCACCTCGGTCATCGTTTGCGCGGCTTCAGCTTTGGCGCGGCGCGAACCATCCCTCAAGACCTCAACTACTCTACCGGGATTGTTCCGAAGCTCGCGGCTACGTTCTGCAATGCCACCATAGCGCTCGATGATCGAATCCGCTAGCGAGCGCTTGCGATCGACGCAACCGATGCGCGCGTTGCGGCAGTCGTCGTCCAACCCGTCAGCCGCCTCCGCCGAAAGAAAGAACCGATGCATCTGACAAACATCGCAGTTCTCAGGATGACCGGGGTCGCTCCTTCGAATGCGAGTCCGGTCGGTGATCATCATCCGCGCCTTCTCGCGAACGACTTCGGGCGAATCGATCAGGTAAATCGCGTTGCCGTAGCTCTTGGACATTTTGCGACCGTCGGTTCCCGGCAGCGTGGGCACTTCGGTGTGAAGTTCCTTGGGCTCAGGGAACACGTCGCCAAAAAAATTGTTAAAGCGGCGAACGATCTCGCGAGTCAACTCGACGTGCGAGGCCTGGTCTTTGCCGACCGGCACGAAGTCGGCTTTGTACATGATGATGTCGGCGGCTTGCAGCACCGGGTAGCCGAGAAACGCGTAGTTGCCGATGTCCTTTTCGGTGATGTTCTCGCGCTGCTCTTTGTAGGTCGGCACGCGTTCGAGCCACCCGAGCGGCGTCACTGCGGACAAAATTACGTGAAGCTCCGAGTGTTCGGGGATCGTCGATTGAATAAAGATCGTCGAGCGCTCGGGATCAAGCCCCGCTGCAATCCAGTCGCTGACCATATCGATGGTGTTCTGTTTGATCGCGCTGGTGTCGGCGTAGTCGCTGCTCAAGGCGTGAAGATCGGCGATAAAGTAAAAGCACTCATACTCGCCCGAGTCCTGAAGCTTGATCCAGTTCTTGAGCGCGCCTTCGTAGTTGCCGAGATGCAGATTCCCGGTCGGGCGCATCCCGCTCACTATTCGTTTCTTGCGAGTCTCTACACCCAATCAAGCCCCCTTCACACCCTCATAGCTGGAGCAGAAACGTAACGAAGTCATAAAGCGGCCCAAAGATCGCGCCAAACACTCCAATGAACATCAATCCGTACAGAAGCATGAACCCATAAGGCCGAACCTGGTTGTAGGCTTCGGCCATCGAGGCAGGCAGAAGTTCTTCAAGTACATGGCTTCCATCGAGAGGCGGCACCGGAATCAAGTTGAACACTCCCAGGCCCATGTTAAGCAATAGCATCACGCTGAGAAGCACCGCAAGAGGAGCCATGAACGCTGGTTGTTCCCCCAGCGGCTGGACCAGTGTGTAGTATCCGCCGCGCAACCTCAATACCTGAGTCGTGAGTAGCATCTTGATTACGATGAACGCCACCGTAGCTAGAATAAAGTTGCTGATCGGGCCCGCTGCGGAGACCGCGATGTTTGCCTTGGTCTTGTCCCGCCACATAAGCGGATTGGTTTGCACGGGCTTTGCCCACCCGAGCAGCGGAATCCCGGACAATGCGCTGACAATCGGAAAAAGAATCGTCCCGAATATGTCGATGTGGGCAATGGGATTCAGCGTGATCCGGCCCTGGAGCCGCCCAGTGTCATCACCGAACTTCTCGGATGTCCAGGCGTGCGCGGCTTCGTGGAATGAGAGCGAAAAAAGAAGCACAATGAACCAGATGATGAGGTTGCCCGGATCGATGTCTCTCAAATTTTCACACTCCAGGAAGTCGCCATACTTCCACCACAGGATTGAGAAATGAAAAGCGCAAAATCCAAATTGCAGGTTGGCTTCGAACGATTTTCAATCTTCATTTTGTAATTCTCGATCTTTGATTCTTTGAAACTTGCAACATGGAGTCTTGGATGTTCAGAACGGCCAGTAGCCTTCAATTCCCAACGGCACGCTGAATATTTCGCGGTTTGATGCGACTATCATGTTGCCTTGATCGTCGAAGGCCAAACCGACCAGCCCAATCCCCGCGACCACCATCTCAGCTTCAGCGTCGGGAGTTATCTTCACAACTCCACGATGACCCCGCCGGCTGGCCGTTACATAGAGGTTGCCTTTGCGATCGAATGCCATCCCCTGAGGCCGGCCGAGACCGGTGAAGAAACGTTCGACCTCTCCATCGGAGCCTATTCGCATCACCGAGTCGAAACTCGAAAGCGACGGTCCGGTGACGTACAAATGACCGTCGGGGCCAAACGCCAGGTGATATGCGGCCATGCTCGGCTCGAGAGTCGCAAACGTTGTAGCCTCACCGATGTCGTTAACCTTATAGATCGTGCCCGTCCGGTCGCCCACGAACATTCGCCCGTCGCCATCGAACGCGATTCCGGTCGCGATCCCGAGATTCTGCGCGAACTCTTCGGCTTCTTTGAACGGTGTCACCCGATAGACCGAGCCATCGTAGCGGCTGGTGATAAACATTTCGCCGCCGGGACTGAACGCCAGCCCGCTCGGATTGACGATGTCGGTCAGAAAGGGTTCGCTCTCACCGTCGGGCGTTATTTTGTAAACCGAAACAGGGACTTTCTGGCCTCGTGATCCGGATAGCGTTGTATAGACTGCGCCGTTGTCGCGATCGTAA
>DATMCM010000037.1:0-4726 GCA_035558335.1 Blastocatellia bacterium
TCGCCAAACGTCGTGGATTGGTTGACGAAGATCTTCGAAGCGGAGTCAAACGCGCGGTTCAAATTCATCAATCCCCAACCCTGGCGCGGATGCGGCAGGTTCCCGCCGGCGCCGTCGCCAGTCATGTAGCTTGCAGTCCCAAGCAGCAGCGCTTTTATGAGCGCCGCGCTCGGCTCTTCGCCTCGGTTCAAGAAAAACTGCCGGGCGAGCGCTGCGCCGCCCGCGACTTGCGGCGTCGAATGACTGGTGCCGCTCGACCAGGTGTAAAGCGTTTGGCCCGCCGGAAAGTACGGCTTCTCAAAGTCCTGCCCGCATACACCTCCGCCATCGAAATCGGGATGCTGCGACGCAGCGCCCTGAATGTGAGTGCCCGGAGCGGTTATGTCCGGTTTCATGCGCCCGTCATCCACCGGTCCGTTCGACGAAAACTTCGCCATATCCTGAGCGCTGTCGGCTTCGGAATCGATGACTCCGCATCCGTCTTCGCCACCTTTGCGTGAGCCCTCGCCGGCCGCGACCGAGATCACGTTCTTACCGGTGCTGGGCGAGCCTATAGCCCGGCCTGGCCCGTTGTTACCCGCGGCAAAACATATAGGCATTTCTTGATTGCCCGCTTGAGCAAGACTGGCGTCTCGAACCCGCAGGTCGTACTCCTGCGACTCGATCGTGTAAGAGTTGGACGCTGAGCCCCAACTATTCGACGAAATACGGGCGCCATCGCGATACGATTCGAAAACAACTTTTGTGTAGGGCTCGATCAGATCGAACCGGGTGGTCGACTGGAAGATCTTTGACGAACCCAATAACTCAAACGGCGCGACGCCCAGGCCGAAGTTGAAACCGGCCGAGTCGCGCAAGCCGGCAGCGGAAGAAACGTTCGCTCCGCCGGCAATCGAAAGGTTTATCGTGCCGTGTCCCGGCGGGTCTCCCGGGTCAAAGTCCGCCGTGTAGTCCCGAGCGTAAAGGACCCGGCTCTGACCTTGTCCGTTTAGAAAATCGGGGTGCAGCTTGTCGGCGGTGGTTGCTCCGCGATCTATGCCGGTATCCGTGACGTCGATCGCAAACTCGAATTGCGAAGTAAACCCATGCGCTGCTAGCCAACTCATGTAGCCAGGCTCGTTCGGAGACTTTCCATCGGTAGTCAGGTTTGCCGCTACGATCTGGTCGGCTCGCTCGTCAAACAATTGAGGCGGAGACCAGGGCTCGATGTTCACCACGTTGGGCAACGCGGCCAACTGCGCGATCCTTTCGCCTGCGATCCTCATCTTCAAGTTCGCAAAATTCGATACCCCGTAAGCGTCGCCGATAACCGAAGACGCCAGTCGTCGCGCGGAGCGGATGTCGGTCTCTTGACGCGGGTCTCTTCCCAGGCTGCTGCGCGCAACCTGTATCGCGACGCTTACATCTGCGGCGGGCGCGTCGTTGATCGAGGCCAAAAGCGCGGGATGAATCTTGTACTGGACTTCGAAATCGCCTTCCCACTGGACAAACGGCTCATCGCTTTCCGTAAGCCTGAGCATGCGCGCGCTTGTTTGCCCGTCACCGCGCACCAGATAGCCGTTGTTCGGCACGTAAGCGATCGGTTCAAGCCCACTCGCCCGCAACCGATCAAGCCACCTGCGTTTTACGGGGCCGATGAACTGAATCAGCCGTAGACGCGAGCCGTTAGCGCTCTGATTCAGCCTGGCTTGCGCTCGATCAGCGAGCGACGCCTTGCCTAGCCCGATGAAATTGCCCGGAGCGTCTTCTGTGGTTGTGTCGATCGCGCCCGACCGCAACAGCAATACGTTGAAGTCGTCGCGCACCGTGAAAGAAGCAGAGGAGATGGGGAGCTGAGGAGCAGAGGCGATACTGACGCCGTCCCGTTGCTCCTGAGCCGCCCTGCTCCTCTGCTCCCCTGCACCTGCCCCCTCTGCCTCTTCAAGAGCCCGTTGCTCCATTGCGAAGAGCTTGAACGACCCGTAGTCGGCCAGCTCGATCGCGCCGGCAGCAGTCGCACGCGCGATTGCCTTCGCATCGCCGGCCTCGATCACAACTTTGCGAGTCCCACCAGCGCTGCGATAGGAACTCTCGGCGCCGGTGAATCCCCGGCGAGCCGCCGCTTTGAGCTTCGACGCATCGACCGGCGTGTTCGAAGCCTTGAACTGCCTTTCCACTTTTGCGACAGCCGCCGAGGTCGCGATGAAAATTGCGACAGCGATCAAACACAAAACCCTTTGCATAAGTTCTCCTAATGAAGCAAAGCTGGACCACCCGTGAGCGTGGTAAGTGAATAAACAACCGGCTGCTGCAAGGCATTGAAGATAGGGCGTGAATCACCCTCGCAGCTTCAGGGCAAAACCTATCAACCTCCACTCTCCGCTTTCATCGACGAAGTAGAGCGTGAGGTTGCCGACGCGCCGTTCGAAGTTGGTCGCGTAGACCGCTGCAACCCTCGGGTCCTTCTCTTCCCCCTCAAAGCCCATGCTGACACGCGCATAGTTCAGAACCTTACCGTTTGAGGCGATCTCTTTGAGGCTCTCAATTATCTGATCGCGAGTCTTTTTCTCCTTGAAACCCTTTGCTGTGTCTTTGTAGATCGCGTCGTAATCGGCCTCGGCCAGCCGCTGATAGAAAAGCGCCGCGGCCTTGTCCACGTCTTCCGGCGGCGCCTTGCTCTGCCACGAGCAGGCTGCGGCGAAGAATGCCAGCAATAAGGCAATCATCTTTCGGTACATTGAAACCTCATGTTCGGTGAGTTCAACGGGTCAGTGATTAGTGATTAGTGGTTAGTGGTTAGTGGTTAGTGGTTAGTGGTTAGTGGTTAGTGGTTAGTGGTTAGTGATAAATAGTCAGAGACTAGTTCGGCCACCAACCACTAACTACTAACCACTAACCACTAACCACTAACCACTAACCACTGACCACTGACCACTAACCACCAACCACTAACCACTAACCACTAACCACTGACCACTAATCACTAACCTCACTCCTGCGTCTGGTAGACCAACAGCTCGAGCATCATCGCTCCGTCGCGTTCGCGCTTCACTCGGAACTCGCGAACTCCGGACGCTGCAACAAAGCTCGACAGGTTCTCGCTGAAGAACTTTATGTCACCGCTTCCGTCCCCGTCATTGTCTTGATCCGCGCTGCTAGTTTTCCCTCGGCCGTCAAGCTTCGACATTAGCTTGTCGAACACCGGCTTCGCATCCGCAATACGGACGATGCCGTAAAACTCGATTGCGCCATCAATCTTTTCTGTCTGCGTAGCTGGATGCGATGCAGCCCGCAGGATGTCGCGCGCGAACTCGCGGCTTGAAGCCAGCACCAGATGATTGCCCGAGACCGCGTAAGCCGCGCCTTGCTCTGTGAGCGACTGCGCAACGTAGCGCACAGAGTCGGCGCCTTGCCATTCGAGCGCAGGCACCGTGCCCCCAACTATGAATCGAGTGCGCAGTTCCTCCGCTATTGCGCCCTCCAGGCGAGCGCGATCCAGCTCGGTTCCTCTGGTCTCGATCACAACCGCGCGCTCGAACCCGACGAACGGCGTGGCAGCGTCGGACTTTGACCGAACCAGTTCGCAATAGCCCGAGGGCGAAACGCTCGAGAGAATCGCAGAGATGGCGGTCAAGAAAACGGGCGGTTCGACGCGCGTTGAATCGGCGGCTCCAGGCGCGCGACCATCGGAACCCGGCTTACGTCCCGGCGCTTGCTCGTCATCGACGTCCACGTCAAAACGCGAATCAAGATTTCGGTAGCGCTCGCCCCGAGTGCTGGCGTTACGGCTCGGCCGCGTTCGGTCCGGCGCTTCCGGCGGCGACCACGATTCCTCCGGTAACTTGCCTAACAAGGCTTGCGAGACAGCGGCAGTCAGCTCCTCGGTTGCACCCCCCGCGTGCAACTCGATCAACTGCGCGCCCACCCGAGCAAATCGCATAAGCTCACTCGCCTGCTCTCCGGTCAACTTGCTGGCTGATCCTCGTGCTCGGTCAACTAATTTGAACCAGCGCTGCTCAATCACTCCGTCGCGAGTAAACCTGAGATCGATCAGGCCGCTCTCGATGCTCGAAAGCCCCTCAGCCGCAGTGTCCCCGACGTTGTCATAGATCCAGTAGCCGTTGAAGTGCCGATTTCGGTTCAGCCGAGCCTGGTCCAGCCACATCGTCGCATCGTGAGCGCCAAAACCTTCCGACCCTTGAGCCGTTGCCATGACCTCGGCAATCAACGAGTCCGAGCCTGCCGATTTTGCGTTCGCCATCGCGCGAATCATCAAGCCTTCCGTCGTCGTAATGATCAGCCTGCCATCGACGTGCCCGAAGCAGAACTGCTGATTCAAGCGGCCCCCATCCGTCGTTACATCGCGCACGTAGTACACTCCGTCGCTTGCTTGCCGTTCCGAAAACTGCGGCGCGCGCTTGAACAACCTAGTCGTCACCGCTCGCGCGCGAGCCACTTCAGTCACCAGCACAAGCTCGAGGTTGCCGATGTCGTAAATCCCGACCGCCGAAACGCCCCCCGCTAGCTCAGCCAGCCGATCCTCATCCAGGCCAAACCCAAGCGCCGTCTCGAAATCCTTTTTGCGATCTTCGAGCTTGAGGTAGATGCGCGACTTGGAGAACGCGGTAAAGCTGGCGCTTTTGTAAAACTGGTCGCGCACCGACGAGGCTAGCCATCGCTTCATTAGCGCGGACAGGTCGGCTGCTTGAACATAGAGCATCGCTCCTCGCGGCATCACACCGGCGAG
>DATMCM010000038.1:0-2015 GCA_035558335.1 Blastocatellia bacterium
CTATTGGAAGGTAGCGGTGGGCGAGCAGACGCGTGCGATCGACTACGTTCATCCGCCGCGCATGCTGTCGATGGAAGCTTCGCTGCTTCAGCTCGGCGTCGAAGAAGTTGTTGAGCCTCAGTCCAAGAAGAAAAGCAAGAAGGTGCGCTCGGCTCCCACCGGCGAGATCAACTGGTCGCTTGGGACTTTTATGAAGCCGGGCGAAGTCGAGAGAGTGTTCGGCATAACCGGTCTCCCGCGGCCGTCAAAGATCGCCCCCAATCAACTCTTCCCGCACAAAAAGATCTACAAGTATTGGTTGCGATTGCTTGCAGTCGCGCTGGTCGTCGGGATCGGCATCATTGCAACCGGTTCTCATCGAAAAGTGTTTGAAGCGAGCTATCCACTCGAAGCGATGAAGTCCGCCGACGACTCGCAGATTCGGTTCAGCGAGCCATTCGAGTTGAAGTCCGGGCAAAACGTGGTGGTGAGCGCGTCGTCGAACGTGGACAACACCTGGCTCGACATTCAAGGCGACCTGATCAACCAGGCTACAAACGAAGCCCAGGGTTTTTCGTTGCCGGTCGAGTACTACCACGGCGTGGACGACGGCGAGTCGTGGAGCGAAGGAAGTCAGTCGCCGGACGTCTACGTGTCCGCGCTTCCTGCGGGCACCTACGTGGTTGGGCTCGAGGTGCGGTGGGAGAAGTGGCAACAGCCGGCGGTTCTGAGCATAAGAGTTGAGCAAGGATTGCCGCAGATACTTCACCTGATTCTCGCAATGGTTGCGTTGTCGGTCTTCCCGTTGATTGTGTTATTGCGGCATTGGAGCTTTGAAAGGCGCAGGTGGGCGGATAGCGACTACTCGCCGTTCGGCTCGGGATGATGGTTCAGGGTTTGGGGTTCAGGGTTCAGGGTTTGGGGTTTAGGGTTTGAGGTTTGGGTTTAGGGTGGTTCAGCGTTGGCCTGGTGCGGACAAATACTTATCGAATCGGAGGTTCGCAATGTCGACGTTTAAGCGGTTTGAGGATATTGAAGCTTGGCAGCAGGCTCGTTTGTTGACCCGTACCATCTACGAATGCTCGAAGAAGGGCACGTTCGCGAAGGATTTTGGGTTAGGAGATCAGATACGTCGCGCCTCGGTTTCGGTGATGTCAAATATCGCCGAAGGGTTTGAGCGAGGTGGCACCGCAGAGTTCGTGCAGTTTCTTTGTATCGCGAAGGGCTCAGCCGGAGAAGTACAGTCGCAATTGAACATCGCGCTGGATCAGCAGTATATCGGCGAAGAGGAGTTCAAATCGCTTAGCGCAATCGCGGAATCAACAAAGCGGCGGCTCGGCGGGTTGTTGAATTATCTTCACGGGTCTGGATTGAAGGGAGTGAAGTACAAGAAATAGATTGTGATTTCGGGGCGGCCTTTATTCGCTTAAGAGGCACGAACTCTAAACCCTAAACCCTAAACCCTAAACCTTGGAGGCTTGAATGCTTAGCAAATTCTATCTCGTTCTTGGAATCATCATAATCGCCGCGTATGGCGCGATTGCTCTCTCGGGAAAAGAGTTTGGCGATCCCGAGCGACAAAAGGTGCCCGCCGACTTTAGACAGTCGCCCGGCGGCTATCGGTCGTATCACGTCTTTTACTCAGGCTATGGAGGAGGAAAATAGATGCCCTCGCACTTACTCGCGACACTCGACGTTGGTGACTTCGCGGCGTTGTTGATCCCAATGAATCAGCTTCCCGATCTGATCGTGGCAACCCTGGTCTTCTCGCTGATCGGGCTCGTGCTGTTCGCGCTCGCGTTCTGGATCATAGGGAAGATCTCGCCGTTTTCGATCCGCAGGGAGATTGAAGACGATCAGAACGTGGCTCTTGGGATCGTGATCGGCGCGGTGATAATCGGCATTGCGCTGATCGTTGCCGCTGCGGTTCACGGCTAATAGCGTTTGGCCGAGCCTTCTCGCCACCAAGGCCCGAAGGCACTAAGAGCCACGAAGCGTTCGTTGAGAAATAAGTGTCTCGGAGCCTTCGTGGCGGG